>JANMKU010000475.1:0-9486 GCA_031372205.1 Gemmatimonadaceae bacterium
CGGCGATTGCGGCGCACTGCGCTTCGACTGGGGAAATACGGTGCTCGGACTGGCCTACACGCAACCGCTCGGTCGACGCTGGGGCGCCGATTCCACGCGCGTCATGCAGCGCGTCTCGCAAACGGGTTTCGCCACCACCCTCGACCTTGGCTCAGGCTCGTTCAGTTTGCGCAATCGGCTCGGCGAGTCGCGCGCCTGGGGTGAACTCACGCGCTGGCGTGGGCGTCATGAGACGCTGCTGGGCTATGAATGGTCCAGCTACAAGGTGCGCTACGACGTCACCTCTTCGGCAATACCGGCCGATGAACTGTTTCGGTTGCGTTCGCATCCATCAGCCACGTCACTCTATGTGGATCACACCGTGCGCACGTCGGCCATTGCGGCCCGCGCGGGCCTGCGTGCGGAAACGGTCACAGGCACAGCGTGGACGGGACTGTCGCCACGCGTATCGCTCAAGTGGTTTGCCAACAAAGACCTCGCCTTTACCGTGGCTGGTGGGGCGACATCACAATGGACCCCTGCACTGCGCAATGAGCAGGCGCCGGTCCGCATCTTCGACTTCTGGTTGACGAGCGATCGCACAACACCCGTTGCGCGCGCGTGGCAGGAAATCGCGGGCGTTGAACGCTGGTTTGGGCCGACGCGGTTCGTCCGTATCGAAGGTTGGCACAAGACGTACAGTGATCTGCCGTCGTCCAACCTGTTCAATGACCCAACAGTGACCGGTGATGAGTTCATCGTCACGACGGGCCGGTCGTATGGTCTGGACGTCCTCGTGCGGCAATTGGAAAGCGAGAAGCTGTCCGGATGGCTCGCGTATTCGTTCGGCGTGAGCACGCGCGACGGGCCACAAGGTCGATTCGCGCCGGTGCAAGATCGTCGACACAACGTGAATCTCGTGGCGGCCTACAAACCCGGCGGCAAGTGGAACTACGGCGCGCGGCTGGGCTTGGGCACGGGGACGCCGTTTACCGATGTCGTCGGACAAATCGTGCGACGGCGCTATGATCCCCTGCGCAACACCTTCGAATCGGGCGCGCTGGATCAGCAACTCGAACCGATCGGCGGCGCGCGCAATGCGGCGCGGTTTCCATTATTTCAGCGACTCGATCTCAGCGTCACCCGTGAGGGGACAGGACGCCTGCACTGGCGACCGTATCTCTCGCTCGTGAACGCGTACAATGCGCGCAACGTGTTTACCTACGTGTTTGACTACGCGAAGAACCCACCCACGCGCACCACGTTTTCACAATTTCCGCTGTTGCCGACGGCGGGGGTCGGTATTTCATGGTAAGGGGGCGATCACCGCACGCGTGGTGCGGGATGGGACGTGTGGCATGCGTGGCAATTGGTGCGTTCACACTCGCGGGCTGTGAACTGGCCGCGGTCTCCGTGGCAACGCCGCGTCCAACGGTCATCGTGCACGCGGTGCTCAATCCAGATGCCACCGAACAAGTGATCCTCGTGGAGTCCTCGCTCACCGGGCGCGTGAGCATTGATGACGGCGTGCGCTTCAATGCACTCGATCCGATACGCACAGCTGGCGGGGTACCCATCGTCGGCGCTGATGTGCGTCTGCTCACCGACAGTGACAGCGTGGGCGTGCGCGCGACGGAAACTACGGTTGCGGGCCGAGGCACAGGACGATACGCCGTGTCGCGATCGGCGCTCGCGATTGCGCCCGGCCGACGTTACCGACTGCGTATTCGCACGCTTGATAGTGTGGTCGTCACCGGAGAAACGCGGGTACCGTCCGCGGCAGCTGGTTGGACACCCGGTGCCAACGAGGCCAGTGTCCCGACGACGTTGTTCCGCAGCACGGATACGCTCACGCTCAACTGGGCCGCCGTGCCGGACGCGCGAACGTATTCCATTCGCGTGGAGACACCCGACGGACCGTGGTTTTTGTTTTCTGATTCCACGCGGTTTGCGCTCGGTGGCACCTTGCGCAACTTCTTTGTCGGCGGACTGCCGTCGGTCTGGTATCCCGGTTTCGTCCAACCGCTCGTCGTTGTTGCGGTCGATCGCAATTTTTACGACTACAATCGGTCAGGCAACGATCCCTTCGGCGGAACGGGATTGATCAGCAGTGTGCAGGGCGGACTCGGCATGTTCGGCAGTTCCTTGTCGTTGTTGCGCCGAGATGTGAGTGTGGTGGACGCCGACCGCGCACCAATCGATGCGCGATGGGTTGGCACATCGTCCACGGGAGTGCCCGTCGAGCTCGATCTCTGGCTGGAATCACCTGGGCCCACCATTTCGTCTGTGAGCGGGCGCGTGCGCACGTCGTCGAATCAGTTCGTGGTGGGAACGCTGCAGGGAGAGAGCGTGCGCCTCATTACGCTGGCGGGCATCTCACGACAAGACACCGTTGCCGCGCTTGTTGGTCGGTTGGCAGGCGACTCCATTGTCGGCACGTACAACACGCGATTCGGCACGACGGGGGCCACCGTGTTCCGACGCCGACCGCGGGTGAGTGCAGCGCCGTAGTGCACCACCGTGCAACAACACCGGCCCGGGCATTGCGCCGCCGGCCTCACCATATCGACATTCACACGTCCCCAGCAGGAGCCCATGATGATTCGTCGCGCACTTCGTCGCATACTTTCTCGCGTTGTGCCGTTTGCCATTTCGTCCGTCGTGTTGTCGCCGATAGCCTTCGCGCAGCAGCCGCCGGTATTCAAGTCGTCCCTGCATGACTATCGCATCACGACCGTCGCCGCTGGCTTGGTGAATCCGTGGGCCATGGCCTTCCTGCCGAACGGTGACATGTTGGTTACCGAGCGCCCGGGGCGTTTGCGCATTGTGCGAAACGGCAAACTGCTCGCCGCTGCCGTGACTGGCACACCCGAGGTGTTTGCAAGCGGACAGGGAGGCCTGCTCGACATTGCGTTGCATCCGTCATTTGCAACCAACAAGCTGATTTACTTGAGCTATGCCAAACCGATGCCGGGCGGTGCTGCAACGACGGCAGTTGCTCGGGCGAAGTTCGCGAACGACAAGCTGAGCGAATTGCAGGACATCTTCGTTGCCGATACGAAAGGCGCACCGGGCCACTTCGGTTCGCGACTCGCCTTCGACAAGAGCGGGTTCCTTTTCGTCACCATTGGCGATCGTCAGGTGCCGCCTGAGGGCAACCTTGAAGCACACCCGGCGCAAGATCTCACCAATCATCACGGCAAGGTGATTCGGTTGCACGACGATGGGCGCGTCCCTGCCGATAATCCGTTTGTTGGTCGCGCCAATGCCAAACCGGAAATCTGGAGCTACGGCCACCGCAACATGCAGGGACTGCTCGTGCACCCGGAAACCGGCGATCTGTGGGAAGTGGAACACGGCCCTCAGGGTGGTGACGAACTCAATCTCATCAAACGCGGCGCGAACTATGGATGGCCGGTGATTGGCTTCGGCGTGAACTACGGGCCGGGCAAGGCTATTCACAGCAGCACGATCAAGGCGGGCATGGAGCAGCCGGTCAACGTGTGGGTCCCGTCGATCGCGACCTCCGGACTCCTGCTCTACACCGGTGAAAAATTCCCCGCGTGGAAGGGCAGTCTGTTTGTTGGCGGCATGGCTGGCGAGCAACTCGTGCGCATCGTGCTCAACGGTCAGAAGGCGGAGGTGGGTGACATTCTCGCGCGCAAACAGGGGCGCATTCGTGACGTGCGACAAGGGCCGGACGGATTCATCTATCTCGCCATCGACAACGCGGAAGGGAAACCAACGCCTATCCTGCGGCTCGAGCCAGTCGCGCGTCGCTGAAGTGCACGACTCCAGATGACACCGAGACGCTGGAGCAAGTGCGCTCAGTGCCGCAGGTAGCGCGATGCGCTCACGCGCAATGCCACGCGCACTTCCCCGAACGCGCGTGCCTCGGGAATAATTGCCGTCGGTCCCGTGACGTGATTTTGCGCGTACTCGACATGCACGTTCACATGCCGATCCAGTGATGGGAGATTGTAGTTGACGCCGACGCGAACAGCGCGCTGATCGGCCGCTCCCTGCGCAACCTCGCGACTGAGGCGCACCACATCAACGCGCACAAACGGATTGATATCACCCCATCGTGCATTGTCGACGAGTGACGACTGCAGCATCGCATAGCCACCGCGCACATCCGTCAAACTATGCGAGAAGTCTGAGAACAGAAATTCGGCGTCAAACGAGACGGCATGCGACCCGGCCATCCAGGCAAAGGCAACATCGCCCTCGATGGTGACCTTGTTGCCCGTGGCGCTGGAGCCGCCGAGCGCCTCTGCGCCAATGGCGGACGCTAGCGTGAACGTTCGGTCTACAATCGCGCGAGTGTAGTCGACGCCGATCCCGAGCGTGAGCTGCTGGTGCTTCACCGTGTCACGGAGCGCAACGGTGGTGACTTTTGCGGCGAGTGAATTGCCCACGTGATAGCGCGGTTGCGTGGTATTTAACGAGCCGCGATTGTCCTGAGCGGCGAGGGCCATCGACGTGCGCGGCGTCACCTGTCGAAATACTTCCACGCCAAATTGCGTGCCAAAGCTGTTGACGCTGCCGTGCTCTTCGAGGATCAGCGACCGATTGATGTTGGGCAAATTACCCGACGACAGATTGTCTTCCCGCGAAATAATGTGGGTGTTCTCGCCGACCAGCGCGCGAAAGCTGCTGGCATCCGTTGGATGTTGGATGGCGAGATAGAGATTCTCCAAGACCTGGGACGCCCGCCCGCTCCGAAAGAATGCGTTGTCCGTTAAATCCACTTCGTAGACGAGCACGGGTCGGATGTATCGGGTGAGGCGCGGGAAGTCCAACTCCATGCCCTGCCGAACGCGGCGCCATGCGTCGGCCGACACCACCGGGCTATGCGGACCCCACGCGCGCTCGGCGAATCCCCAGATCGTCCACGTCAGATCACCACGTTGATATACCGCACCCGCGTCCGGGGCGTAGCGCCAGCCGCCCGACGGCGCTGAGAGTTGTGCTCCCGCAGCGGACGTGACATCGATTGATGGAGTGGACTGTGCCAACAGACGTGCGGGGAGCCGAGGTGAAAGCGTCATCAGCACCGTGCATATCACGAGGGTCGCATATCCCGTCCAATGGTGCCGTTGGAGCGTATTGATGTGGCGATGGGGCCAATGGCGCACTGGATTGTACTTGATTGACAGCAGCATGCCGTGCAGGATGTTGATCGTCAGCACCGACAAGGCGGTGAGGCCGACGTAGCTTGACAGCTCGATCGCGGTCATCGGCGGCCTCGCGGAGATTCAGGTGATGAAACGTCAGGGTTCGACGGGAGCTGCGTCGCCAACACACCCATGAGTATAGGGGTAGGGGAAGTATGGGCAGGCCGTTGAAGGATATCAGCCGAACCGTTTGGATACTGTCCCTGATCAGTCTGTTCACCGATGCCGCTAGTGAAATGCTGTACCCCATCATGCCGATCTACTTGCGGAGCATCGGGTTTTCTGTCGTCCTTATCGGTGTGCTCGAAGGATTTGCCGAAGCGACGGCGGGATTGAGCAAGGGGTATTTCGGCAAATGGTCGGACCTCTCGGGACGTCGCGTACCGTTCGTGCAGCTAGGGTATGCACTGAGTGCCCTGAGCAAACCGATGATGGGGCTGTTTAGTGTACCGTGGTGGATCTTCGGCGCGCGCACCGTGGATCGATTGGGCAAGGGGGTCCGCACAGGTGCCCGCGACGCGATGCTGAGCGATGAATCCCCATCGGGTAAAAAAGGCCGAGTGTTTGGGTTTCATCGCAGCATGGACACGCTCGGCGCGGTCATCGGTCCCGCACTAGCGCTCGTATTCCTGCACTATCGCCCGAATCAGTATCGCGCGTTGTTCTTTATCGCGGCCGCACCGGCGGCGCTCGCCATTGCCGCGTCGTTGCTGCTCACGGAGCGGCGCGCAGAGAAGTCGGTGCCGCGCACGGCGGTCTCACTCTTCGCGTTCATCAATTACTGGCGGAGCAGTCCGGCGCCATACCGCCGAGTCGTGATCGGCCTGTTGGTCTTCGCCCTGTTCAATAGCTCCGATGTCTTCTTGCTGTTACAGGTCAAGGGCGCGGGATTGACCGATGCACAGACCATCATGATGTACATCTTCTACAATCTGGTCTTCGCAGTCACGGCATTGCCCGTCGGAATGCTCGCGGATCGTGCAGGATTCAAGCGCATCTTCTTGCTGGGACTGGCGATCTTCGCCGTCGTGTACGGCGGCATGGCGATCGGCGGTGGCCTGTGGTTTCTGACCAGCCTGTTCTTTCTGTACGGTCTGTATGCTGCCGCAACCGATGGCCTTGCGAAGGCGTGGATCAGCGACTTCACGAATCCCGCCGATACTGCGACCGCGATCGGCACGTTCGCCGGATTTCAAAGCCTGTGTACGTTGGTCGCCAGTTCTCTTGCGGGTCTATTGTGGTTCCAGTTCGGTTCGGCAGTCACATTTGCGGTGACCGCGCTGATGACCGTGGTGGTAATCGGCTATCTACTCATCGTCGTGCCGGCAAAAGGGTTCGGTGCGCCGCCGAGCACATCGGCGCATAGATAGATAGGAAGCTGGCGGCACCGTCGGCGGCCGAGGTGGGTGACAGGCTACTCCATGGTGATCACCACTTTCCCACGAGCGCGCCCAGCTTCGAGATACGTGATCGCCGCGGGCACCTCGCTCATTGGGAATCGTTTGTCGATGACCGGTGTCACGCGGCCCGACTGCATAAGGTCACGGAGGATGATCATATCCGGCTGATTGACTGACGCCAGCAACATGCCCATCTCCTGGCTCACGAATCGAGACAGGATCATCGCTTTCGCCGGTCCGATAAAGGGCCCGATCCAATCCCCAGCATCGGGACCACCGCCACCAATCAGTACGAAGTGCCCTTTGGGATTCAGCACACGACGGTTGTCCGACACGGTGCGATTCCCAACGTTGTCGAGTATGACGTCGTAGCGCTGGGCTTGTTTCGTGTAGTCCACCTTTGTGTAGTCGACGACGGAATCCGCGCCGAGCGCGCGCACCAGCTCCACGTTGCGCGTGCTGCACACACCGGTGACCAATGCACCGTACGATTTGGCAATTTGCACGGCGAACGTGCCGACACCGCCAGAGGCACCGTTAATCAGCACGGTCTGGCCAGGCTGTAGCTTGCCGCCGTCGCGCAGTCCCTGCAGTGCCGTGGTGGCCGCCACGGCAACGGTCGCCGCTTGCTCGAATGTCATGTTGGCCGGCTTGAGCGCCACTGCGCCATCAGCACGCACCGTGACATACTCGGCGAACGCACCCCGCTTTCCGCCGAAGACATCATCACCCGGCTTGAATTGCGTGACACTCTTCCCCACCGCTTCAACCGTGCCGGCAAAATCCGCGCCGAGGCGAAGCACGGTCGGACGCCGTAGCCCGCTCTGCAGGCGCATGAGGTAGGGCTTGCCTCGCATGTAGTGCCAGTCGAGTGGATTGACCGACGCGGCGCGCACCTTGACGAGAAGCTCGCTGTCCTTCGGGACAGGTTTCGCGACGGTCGTGAGCGTGAGCACATTCGCGGCGCCGTAGTCGCAGTATACCCACGCCTGCATTGGGTTGGCGGGAGTCACCGCATCACTCGCGGTGGTACGCGCACCGCACGCGTTGTCCGATGTCCAATACGCGATGGATACCGAAGTGACGATGATCAGGGGGATCGCGACAACGCCCCACGCCAGCACACGCTTGAGTTTCATTCTATGCTCTTGTGAGGGTGCACTCCCTACGTGCGCTCGCGCATTCGGTTCCATGTCGCCCTGTCGCAAATGTGGCGGTCGTATCGGTCCGACCGTACCTTTGCCGTGCGGCTGAGAGTGATTGCGAGCCAACCCCTGGGCCAACACCACGTGCATCCGAACCGACGCGACTTCCTGAAAACAGCCAGTGTCGCCGCGACCGGCGCGCTGCTCCTGCCACCGCTTGAGGCGCTGGCCGACACACCCGGCCTCGCCGAAGCGACCAGCCTGGCGGCCCCTGTAAGTGGTGGGGTGGTGAACGCCGCACGCGTGGCACGGGCCGTACAGCCGTTCGCGCTCACGCAGGTGAAACTCGGCGAGAGCCTCTTCACGCAGAAGCGGGACCGCATGCTCGCGTACGCGCGCGGATACGGCGGCGACGCCAACGTGTTCGCCGGACCGGATCGCGTGCTCTCGATTTTCCGCGCCAACGCGGGGCTCGACACCAAAGGTGCGCAACCGGTTGGCAGTTGGGAGAACGGTACCGGTTATCTCCGCGGTCACTACGCCGGCCACTTCATGAGCATGCTGGCGCAGGCGTACGCCGGCACGGGCGACGAGATCTTCAAACAAAAGCTGGACTACATCGTGCGCGGTTTAGCGGAATGTCAGGATGCGCTGGCCGCGGCTGCACGACTTCCAACGCCTCGTGCCGCGGGTCGGTTCGGGCGCGCGCTGCAACTCACCGGTTCACCGATCGGACTGGCTGAACACGTCGCACTGCCCGCAGGCGTGGTGAGTGCGCTGCATGATTTCACCATTGCGTTCTGGATCAATCCGGCGCAGTACGATCGCACGCGACTCTCCGACGCGCGCGCCAACACCGATCTGGCAACACTCAGCAACGGCACAGCGATCTTCGACTTCGGCTCGCCCAACCCGAAATTCGCCGATCCCGCGCTGACCCGCATGTACATGACCGTGCGCGCTGGCAATGACACACCCGTGCCGCGCTTCGCGATCACGACGAGCGGCATTGACGGCGAACAACGACTCGACGCCGCACAGCCGCTGGCGATGGACCGCTGGACACACATCGCGATCACGCGCACGGGCTCGACGGCGACGCTCTACATCGACGGGCAATCGGTCGCGACCAATCCGAGCATGACGCTCTCGCCCGCTGATCTTGGGCAGACCACGGGCAACTGGCTTGGTCGCTGTCAGTTTCCACAGCGCAACATTTCGTATCTCAATGCACAGCTCGACGAATTCCAGATCTTCGATCGCGGACTGACGGCGGCAGAAGTGCAATCATTGCTGACGTCTGCCGCTGGCTCTACCAGCGGCGGCAAGGTGGTGGCGTATCACTTCGACGAAGCCGATGGCGCCGAAGTGCTCGACTCGTCCGGCGCAGGACGGCACGGCACGATCGTCGCGCCCACCGACGGGCGGCGGCATTCCGGGTTTGTCTCCGCGTATCCGGAGACGCAGTTCATGCGCCTCGAAGAGTTCGCGACCTACGGCGGCAATCAGGGCATCTGGGCGCCCTACTATACGCTGCACAAGATCATGGCCGGGCTGCTCGACGCGCACACACTCACCGGCAACGCGCAAGCGCTCGAGGTCGCATCGAAGATTGGCGACTGGACATACAGCCGCTTGTCGAAGCTCCGCCCTGAGCAGTTCGACCGGATGTGGAACATGTACATCGCGGGCGAATACGGCGGCGCCAATGACGCCTTCGCGAGCCTGCACGCCCTGCGCCCCGACAAGCCCGAGTATCTCACCGTCGCGCGCTATTTCGAC
>JANMKU010000507.1:0-11717 GCA_031372205.1 Gemmatimonadaceae bacterium
GCTTCATCCCCCACGCGGCGTCGCTGCGTCAGCCTTTCGGCCATTGCGCAATATTCCCCACTGCTGCCTCCCGTAGGAGTCTGGGCCGTATCTCAGTCCCAATGTGGCTGGCCATCCTCTCAGACCAGCTACCCGTCAAAGCCTTGGTAGGCCGTTACCCCACCAACTAGCTGATAGGCCGCGAGCTCCTCTAGATGCCACGAATGTTTCCTCACCAGGAGATGCCGCCCGGTGAGCGTATGCGGTATTACCCGGCCGTTGGGCCGGCTATCCCCCACATCTAGGCAGATTGCTCACGTGTTACGCACCCGTTCGCCGGTTACCCTTGCGGGCCCCCTTGACTTGCATGTGTTAAGCACGCCGCCAGCGTTCGTCCTGAGCCAGGATCAAACTCTCCAATGGAAAGTATAAACAGGCTCTTCAACGCGATCCCCGAAGAGATCTAGCGCCGAATCACTAATTAAATCATCAGGTTGTTTTCTCGCTGCGACCCTGATGGAGCCGCAGGTCATAGAAACCGCCCCGTACATCTTTCGATCTCAACTTCAGTTGTCAAAAAGCGAACTTCTATCGTTTCGCAACTCGTTGGAGCTGCAGTACTTAGCCTGTTTTTAACAGCCACCATGTTGGCGGCAGACTTACATTCTAACCCGACGCTCTCTCTCAGTCAAGTGCCTCAGACGATCAACTTCAGAGCGAACTTCTCTGCTCTGGCAACCACGATCAGCCATCGAAACGCATGATCGTTCGCCCCTCAAAGGGCTGGCGAAGTTACCTCGGCCGGACGTTGAGCGCAACCCCACACTCAAAGCCCATCGATATCGCCCAAGGCGCACTCACCCGGCAGCGCCGTAGCGCCGCGTCCCAGCAACCGCCCTCCTCCGACACTGAGCACCGGAACCATCTCGTCAGCGATTGCCACTGATGGTCGCGGCGACATGCACTATCGCGAGGAAGGCGAGAGATAAACGGGAGCGCCAACAAGAGCAAGTGCCCACTGGCCTTGCGACGCGAATCGCTCGCAACCACCCCGGTGCAGCTGAATATAACGCCGACTGATGCTCCAAAGTGCGCCCTCTAGGACTCGAACCTAGAACCTACTGATTAAGAGTCAGCTGCTCCACCATTGAGCTAAGGGCGCGAACCTCACCACCTCATCGAACATCCCAGCGCGCCAGGAGGGACTCGAACCCCCGACCCGCAGCTTAGAAGGCTGCCGCTCTATCCACCTGAGCTACTGGCGCCTGCATCCGCCGCCGGCCTCCCTTTCGGGCACCTAACGTAAACAGCCGGTCCTCCAACCCAATGCCTCTAATCGGGGCGGCCGGATTCGAACCGGCGACCTCCTGCTCCCAAAGCAGGCGCGATACCGGGCTACGCTACGCCCCGTAGCGGCCGCGAATGTTACCCCAGCTGTCAGGCCGGGTCAACGGGGGCCGACCACTTCCTCCCACGGTCGGTCGCATCGCGAAGCATCGAAAGCAGCTGGCCAAAGGCTCGTGCGCGATGACTGACACGCTGCTTCTCCCCGATCGGCGCCTCCGCAAACGTCGCCTGCAGATCGTGTGACAGAAAATACGGATCATAACCGAAGCCGCCATCTCCTCGGCGTGCCGACAACAACGTGCCCTCGCACGTGCCGCGGACCACGAGCTCTCCGCCATTCCAGACGCAGGCGGCGGCACACACATACCGCGCGGAACGCATGGCACGTCCGGCGGACGACGCACGCGCGAGGGCTGTCAGCAAGAATGCGTTGTTCGCTTCGTCGAGGGATGCGCCGTGCAGATCGCTCCGCCCAGACCATCGCTTGCTGTGCACCCCTGGCCGCCCATTGAGCGCGTCGACTTCCAGTCCGGAATCGTCCGCAAAGACTACATGATCAGGGGCCAACCGCGCGAACCAGCGGGCCTTGGCAAGCGCATTCAACTCGAACGTGTCAAAGGCCTCGAGCAAATGCTCGTCGTCGCTCTCGGTGATGCCGGCGGTAACCAACGTCATCAGCGACAACGATGCATTCGCAAACAACGGCAACAACTCGCGAAGCTTGCCATCGTTTCGAGTCGCCAACAGGGCCGTCGCTAACGCGGTCACAGGCGCGCCGGTTTGCGCCGCGTCAGTGGACCTGCACCGAGAGGGTGTCCCGCTGCGTGATGTCGAGCGCGGCAATGCCCTGCACCGCCAACGACAACAGTGCATCCATCTCCTCACGCGAGAACGTCCCATGCTCCCCAGTGCCCTGCACTTCGACGAAGCGACCCTCGCTGCTCATGACGACGTTCATGTCCACACCGGCGCGAACGTCTTCCTCATACTCGAGATCGAGACGCGGTTCGCCATCGATGATGCCCACGCTGACCGCCGCCACACGTCGTCGCACTGGCGTCATGGCAACACGTCCCGTGCGCGTCATCCAGTCAAACGCATCGTGCACGGCCACACAGGCACCCGTAATCGCTGCGGTGCGCGTGCCGCCGTCCGCCTGCAATACGTCGCAGTCCACTTTGATGGTGAACTCGCCAAAATCAAATCCATCAAGCATCGCGCGCACGCTGCGCCCGACAAGCCGCTGGATCTCCTGCGTGCGACCGCCAACTTGTTGTCGCTCGCGCGACGAGCGCGTGTGTGTCGCTCGCGGAAGCATCGCATACTCGGCGGTTACCCATCCGAGACCGCTGCCGCGACGCCAACCAGGCACTCCATCTTCAACCGACGCCGCGCACAGCACACGCGTCGCACCGAACGACACGAGACAGGAGCCTTCCGCATACGGCATAACACCACGCTCCAAGCGCACCGCACGCATCGCGTCGTTCGCGCGTCCACTCCTCGGTCGAGCCACACCCTTCGATGATTCAGCCACGCAGACGCTCGATAATGGACGTAGTAGATTGACCAACGCGAATGGGGACTACGACAACACGACCACCACGAGTGGCGACAACGTCAGCGCCCACGATAAACTCTGGCGCATAGTCACCACCCTTGACAATCACATCAGGCAGCAACGCCTGCACAAGTAAAAACGGCGTATCCTCGTCGAACACCACGACGACGTCAACTGCCTCCAGCGCGGCCAGTACGAAGGCGCGATCCGCTTCGCTCCGCACCGGTCGCCCGGGTCCTTTCAAACGTCGCACCGAGGCGTCGCTGTTGACGCCGACCACGAGCACATCGCCCTCGCGCCGCGCGGCGTCGAGCACATCGACATGCCCTGGGTGCAGCAAGTCGAAGACGCCGTTCGTAAAGACGACTGCGCCGGTCACTGTTCGTCGCCAATGCGCGGCAGTTGCGCGATCCATAATCTTCGACACTGGCGTTCTGGCGGCTGACGTGCTCACCACTGGGATTGCATTCCTTCGATCAGCTGCGCCACGAGCGTCTCAATCGCGTTCCTTCGCCCACTGACCTCTCCACCTTCCGGATACTGTCCTTCTTGCGAGAGTCCCGCACGCTTGAGCAGTGTCCGTCCCGTCGTTTGGTCAACAATTTCGACATCGATGACGATCTGAAGTCGTCGGCGCGTGGAGTTGGTCTGACGCGGATCTGCGCTGACGCCGGCCGGCAGATCGACATCGTACCGCACTATGGCACCGCGCACTAGCACGTCCGCTTTGGCTTCGATTGCGTCACGCAAATTGAGTCGATCGCGCAACCCCTTGCGCAATTGGTCCAATACTTCGCGCTGCAATTCCGGAACCGCTGTCTGATTGTCAAACGGCTGAATGGCCGCACTCCGCAAATTCTTCGGTAGTCCACCTCCACCAGAAAATCCGTACAGACATCCAGTGCACAGCAGCAGCAACGAGCACCACGTAAACGACAGCGCTCGGTGCATTATGTGACCGCCGCGTATGACATCATGGGCGCCGCCAGATCGCTTCATCGAATCCCTCGACTGTTGTCGTGTCCGTGACGTTGATGGCAAGCCGACGCCGGGATCGCTCGTGTACATACTGCAACTCCCACTGGCCGATCGTCGAGCGTCGCCGCGACATCCATTCGACAACCCGACCGTCCTCAATGCGTTCCACACGCACCAACATCCCGGCTGTGTACGCCACGCGCCATGCTCGGCCATCCGCTACAGACGCGTCTCCACCGCGAAGGACGCCAAGATCCGCACGCAACGTATCGCCGTCGACGCGAACGACCGTGTCACGTGTCGCTGGCAGCGCCAGGCGGCCTAACGCCGACCACAAGAGCGGCACGGGTGGCAAAAAGCGGCGAACAAGATCAATGCCAGGAACCTCAAGCGAGTCACCGACGAGAATCGCGTAGCCGCCGGCGAGCCCGTTCTTCAGAAAGAAGTCAAGCCTTGCGTGATCTGGCGCGGCAACGCGAACCGCCCCCTCACCGGTGGCCTCGAACGTCTCGTCCTTGTAAGTCCAACCAAACCGCAACAGCGTGGGTTTACCGTTTAGCTGCGCGGACGGTAGCGCCAGCGGTGTTGGTGCTCCGCGCAACGCGCGTGCACCCGGGGCACATCCGAGGAGGACGCTGCCGAGGAGGACACCGACAACGAATGCAACGGCTCGCACGTGTGTCGGCATCATCGAATCTCGATTCGCAAGACGCGATCGCCCTGGACCACACGATCGAGCTCACTCAATCCCGTTCGGAGATGTCCGAACACCGTGTAGTGACCGTCGAGGTGCGGCTGGGCCGACAGACAGAGGTAGTATTGCGACCCGCCGGTATCCGGCCCAGACGTTGCCAATCCAAGGCTGCCACGTTCGTGGCGCTGTCGCGAGAGTGCATCGCGCACTGCGAACCCCGGACCACCAGAACCGTCACCGCGCGGATCGCCATCCTGCGCGACAAAACCAGGCACGACGCGATGGAATCGCGTCTCGCGATAGTACCCCTGCTCTGCCAACTTCATAAACGCGTCGACGACCATTGGCGCGTCTGCTCCCAGCAAGTCCATCGTGATCTCCCCTCGCTCGGTCACGATCATGGCAACCGGTTGGCGCGCGCCGGGCGTGAGCAGCCGACGGGCAATGCGCTCGTACTCAGCAAACGGGCGCGGTGCGGCCGGAGCACCATGCCAGGACGCCAAAGGGGTGATTCTCTCCGCGGCCGCGCGCTCCGTCGTGTCGCTCGGCACGGACAGCGCAGCCAGTCGACTGCGTATGCCTGCGTCGAAGCGGGCACTGTCCTTGAGCCATGCACTCGCCACGTAGCGGATTGCTGCAATGCGGGCGTCACTGTCAGTGTCGCGCGTGGCGAGCGCATACGCGTCGAGCACCGCCGACACTTCAGTGCCTCGCGCGGCGCGCCCGAGCGCCGACGCGGAAGTCGCGCGGGCGCGGAGGTCGACATCGGTCAGCGCACGAAGGAACATGCTGCGAGCACTCGTGTCATCGCCCGCACGCGACGCAATCGCGTCCAGTGCCGCGGCACGCACGCGCCCGTCGTTATCACCGATGAACGTCCGTGCCACCACCATCGCGTCCACCTTTGGGTCGGCAACGCGAGCCTCGACCACGGCGTGACGAAGCCGCCAGTCCGTTGATCGCTGCCAATCCATTTCCGCAGCACTGAGCGCCGAGATACCGACTCGGCGCGCCGCGGCGAGGAGCGAACGCCGAACCATGTATGTGGTGTCTTGTTCCCAGCTGCGCTGCCACGCCGGTGCATCCCCGACGAAAACACTGCCGGCACCTTGAGCCGCAGCGACGCGCACGTTCGCATCCGCGTCACTCAACGCGCGCTCGAGATCGGCGCGCACCTCGGGGCCGAACGTGGCTAAACTGATCACCGCGATTGCTCGCACACGAGGACTTTGATCGCCCAACAACCGTCCGAGCGCGATGCGTGCACGACCCGCCAGCGAGTCTCCGGTGCTCCCGCGTGTTAGGGCGCGCGCGACTTGCTGACGCACGAACTCATCCGCATGTCCAGCCGACGGAAGCAGCGCCGACAATCCGGCAGCGATCCGCGGACGACCGATGACATACGCCGCCGCGCGCGCAACGGTCGTTGCCGTGTCTGCCAACCACGGGATGGCGGCAAACACCGGTATCTGTCGCAATTTCACCAGGGCCAGCAACAACTCAGCGCGGACCGCGGCCGATCGTTGGGAGGCGAGGCTCGCCAGTGTTTGACGCGGATTGCCATCACCGAGCGCCGCGAGCAGCACACCGCGCGCCGGATCCCCAATTTCGCCCAAGGCCCACGCCGCCTCGCGCGCCACGACATCCGGTGCACCGGCTAACGCTCGCTCGAGCGCGACGACAGCCGACGAATCCTTGCCTAAGCCGAGTGCGAAGGCCGCATTTGCTGCGATCGATGTGTCGGCGTCGACCAGCAAACGCCGCAAGACAGGATAGCGCTGGCGAATTTGCACCTGACCAATCGCCAGGGCAGCGCGCGCTCGACGCACGGCACTGCCGTCACGCAAGACCTCGTCAATCAACGCGGTGTCGCGGAGCCGTTGATCCGTCATGGCCAGCAGGCGAGCATCAAGTTGCGCGCTCACCACGGGTACTTCGACTGGCGTCGGCATGACGCGCGGTGCGCAGGCCCCGACGAGCAGCCCGAACGCTGCAAGACATGCCCGCATCAAATCTCGTGCACGAACGCCGAGTGCATCGATGCCAGCGGTACCTCGTGTTTCAGCGTCCACGGGTGAAGTCCGGTGCGACAGCATCGTGCATGAGTGCCCGAAGGTCGTTTGGCAAGGCGACGACACGTCCGTCCTGCGCCAGCGAAACCAGTGACGTCGTAGCGTCGGCAAGAACCCCCCGCTCCCGGTGGACGATGTGATACGAAAAGGTCAAAGCGCGCGAGCGCGAATCGATAAGACGCGTGCGCACCTCTATCCAGTCATCATACTTGGCCGACGCACGATACCGCACCGTGGCTTCCGAAACGGCCAGTCTCACCCCTTGCGCTTCGACCTCAGCGTAGGCGCGGCCGAGCGACCGCATGAAGTCCGTCCTGCCAATTTCGCACCAGACGAGGTAGTTGGCGTAATACACAACACCCATCTGATCGGTTTCGGCATACCTGACGCGAATCTCGCTGCGTGTTTCGTGAAGCATCATGTCCCGAAGATAGCAGCAGAAGTGGTCCATCGCGCGAGTCGGCAGTCGATGCGGGTTCCGGCGTGGTTTGTCGGCTCGCCCAGCTCGCATTAGACTGTCTACGTGCTGCCAACGCCATGCCATGTGATAGGCGACGCCCACTTGGGCATTGCCTCAGACGACTCCGAACGCGCACTCCTGGCGTTTCTTCGCGCACTCCCCGGTGCCAGTCGCTCGCTCGTGATCATGGGTGACCTTTTTGATTTCTGGTTTGCGTGGCAACACGTCATGCCTCGTGCGGGTTTTCGCGTGATGGCAGCGATTGCCGACTTGCGAGATGAGAACGTTGAGGTGCTTTGGATCGGAGGCAATCACGATTGCTGGGGTGGCGACACCCTCGCGCTCGAGACAGGCGCGACCTACACGCTCGATGCGTGGCGCGACCATATTGGCCCGTGGAACACACTGCTGCAGCATGGCGACGGCCTGCGGCCGCGCGAGGATGTGAAGTATCGTCGGTTGCGGCGCGTCCTCCGGCATCCAGCAGCCATTCGCGCTTTTGGGTTACTGCACCCCGACCTCGCCACGCGAATCGCCCTCGCGTCGTCCGATACCAGTCGACATCGGCGCGCGGCGGATGAAGGCCGAGGCTTGCTGCGAGAAGGTAGCGAACAGCTCGCGTCACCAAACGGCCCCCAGTTGGTCATCCATGGTCACTCGCATGTCCCCGCGCTCACCAGAGCCGGGCGCGGCTGGTATGCGAACGCGGGCGCCTGGTATCTGGATCAGCAGTTTCTCCGCATCGAGGACGATCGCATTTCGCGATGCGTGTGGCGTGGCTCAATTGAGGGTGATGTGCTGGACGTTGGCGATCGGCAGGGGAGCGAGTCTCCTCTACTTGGTTCCAACGCCACAGACGACGGCTGAGTAGGCGGGGGTCGGCACACGCCTTGTGCCGACCACCCCGCTCGCCGATCGCGCTGCATCACCAGCGAAGCGTGGCCACGATCATGGCCGCACCGTGTTGTGGAGCGATGGCAACCGACACTGGCACTTCCCATAGCTGCGCCGAAACAAACGCGTCAGCGGCGCTCAGAAGGTGGTTGAACGCCAACACGGCGAGCCAGTCTTCCACTTGCAAGCGTCGCGTGCGCACGAGGTCAGCACTATACGAGCTCGGCAAACGACCTGATGGCTGAGCGACACCAGCAAGCACGTCGAACTGGAGCGGCAGCGTATCAATTCGAAATCGCCTCGCCTCACGCACGTCTGCCTGGCTGCGTCGCACCATGGCCAGCGCGGCGAATTCAACCGTGGCAAAGAACGCACCAGACGTTCCGCGGTCGAGTCGCGACTGACCGTAGCCCGGAAGCGCGAGGGACGACAGAAAGGCACGCTTCGGCGAGATCGGGGAGACCAGACTTGCCGGTAGCCCACCCAGTCGCGGCGCAGGCGCGCGCGTGCTTGAGTCCACACGTACCAGGGCCGACCTCGCGGAGTCGGCTCGCGTAACTCCCGTCCTTTGCGCCCTTACATCAGTCGCCGCCATGCATAACAGCACCGCGATGAACCGGACGCGGAAGACTCGGCGCCGCGTGCACCAACCGACGTCGAGGGTCACGTCTTTCGGCATCTATAGCGCCACCACCGCCTCGATTTCAACTCGGACGTCACGCGGCAGTCCCACCACGGCGACTGTCGAGCGCGCCGGCTTTGCGTCACCCAGGACGCGAGCATACACCGCGTTCATGGCCGCAAAATCTGCCATGTCGCGCAGAAACACGGTGGTCTTGACCACGCGGGACCAGTCCGCGCCTGCCGCCTCGATCACAGCGGAAAGGTTCTTGAGCACCTGCTCGGTCTGCGCCCCGACATCACCCGGCACGACTTCCATCGTCAGCGGATCCAACGCTATCTGTCCCGCCGTGAAGAGGAAGCCGTTGGCTCGCACCGCTTGTGCATACGGACCGATGGCTTTGGGGGCACGATCTGTGTGAAGAGTCTCTGTCGTCATATGCAGATTAGTTAATGTCGAGAACCGACGATGGCAGCGCGAAGAGTCGCACCGTGTTCGCTAAGGTAATGTCACCCAGCCGATCCGGCGTGGTTCCACGTACGGCGGCGATCCGCGCCAGCGTAAGGGAGACAAACGCCGGTTCGTTGCGTTTCCTGCGGTTGGGGACTGGCGCAAGGTAGGGCGCATCCGACTCGACCAGCAGCCGATCATCGGGGATCTCACGCAGCAGCTCGAGGTCGGTCCAACTCCGGAATGTGACGATGCCGCTGAATGACACGGACCAGCCAGCCTCAAGACCGGCCGCAGCGAGGTCACGTGATCCGGTAAAGCAATGCAGGACGCCCTTCACGCCGGCGGCGGCCGCATCACGCAGAAATGCTCTCGTGTCCTCTTCGGCATCACGTGTGTGCAGGACGATAGGCCGACATGTTTCTGACGCGAGGCGGAGCTGCGCGACGAGCACTTCACGCTGGATGCCGCGCGGTGCGTAGTCATAGTGATAGTCAAGCCCGCACTCGCCAATCGCGACCGCACCTACGGCGACCGCCTCTCGAATGGCAGCGACATCACGCGATTTGTCCCACAATAAGGCATCGTGCGGATGTACACCGCACGTATGAAACACGCGGCTGGGATAGCGCGCCGCGATCGCCTGGGCGCGCAACGCGGCGGCCGCCGATTCGCCAATACAGACGAGGGCCCGTGCACCAAGTGCGCGGGCCCTCGCAATGACGTCGTCGACGTCGTCTGCAAACGCTGCATCCGCGAGATGGACGTGGCTATCAACAAATCCAGCCACTGCTCAACACTCGAAAGGCGAACTTAGCGCGTCGCAGCCCGCTCTGGCTTTCGGACCTTGGGCACGGACTCCGCGCTCGTATCGATTCGCGAGGCGTTGCCCTTACCGTCGGTTGAGGCTCGCGGATAGCGGCTCTCAATCCACAGCAGAACCGGCCCCGCCACGTAGATGGACGAGAAGGTCGCAACAAAAACGCCGAACGTCATCACGTATGCGAACGGACGAATGACTTCACCGGCAAACACGAGCAACGCAATCGTCGCCGCGAGCACCGTTGCATGCGTCATGATGGAGCGAGGCAGCGTTTCGTTGATCGAGCGGTCGAGCAACGTTCGGAACGGCTCACCCTTGCCGCGCTTGCGGAGGTTCTCGCGCACGCGATCAAAAATGATGATTGTGTCGTTGGCCGAGTAGCCGAGCAAGGTGAGGATAGCAGCGACGACGGTGAGCGATACTTCAATGTGCAGTATCTTGATGAAGGCGAACGTCACCAGGATGTCGTGCGCAGTAGAGACGACGGCGGCCACGCCAAACCGCCAGTCAAAGCGAAAGGCCAAATACATCAATGTGAATAACGACGTGATGATCATCGCGTAGAACGCGCCTTGTCGAAGCTCACCGCCGACCTTCGGTCCCACGCCTTCCGTGCGCATTACCTTCAGTGCGCCGGCACCGTACTGCTTCACGAGCGCGGCTTCAATACGCTTGGAGATGCCTTCGGCGCCGGCCGCCTGTTCCTTGACTTGCGAGGCGTCGCGCGCACGCACGGTGTAGTCGAGATTCGAACCAAACTGCTGAATCTCCGCGCCCGTGATCCCCGCTTTGTCGAGCGTGCTTCGCAGCACCGCCACGTCGGGTGCCTGCTTGAACTGCAGCTGCATGAGCGTGCCACCGGTAAACTCAATACTGTAATTTACTCCGCCTTTGACGGCGAATGACAGCAGACCGGCCGCAATGAATGCCAATGTCAGCCCCGCCGCGACGCGCCACCAGCGAACGAATTCGTACTTGGTGTTGTGAAAGATTCGTAGCATGGTGGCCTCAGATGCTCAACGTCTGGGCGCCGCGCGAGCGGTTCATCCAGAGCAGGAAAAATGTCTTGCTCACGAAGATGGCCGTGAACAGTGATGCAACGAGACCGGCGATCAGGGTCACGGCGAACCCGCGCACCGGACCAGTGCCATACTGATACAGCACCATGCCGGAAAGAATCGTGGTGGCAGACGTGTCGACGATCGCGCTGAGCGCGTGCCGAAACCCCTCGTCAATGGAGAGTCGCACCGACTTGCCGTGATCGAGCTCTTCGCGAATGCGCTCGAAGATCAGCACGTTGGCGTCGACCGCAATACCGATGGACAAGACAAACCCCGCCAGTCCGGGCAAGGTCAATACGGCATGGAAGCCCGCAAGCATCGCCAGCGTATACACGAGGTACAGTGCCAGACCGGCAACCGCCAGCACACCCGCGAAGCGATAGTACCCCACGAGAATCACGATCACGAGCATCAACGCAATGCCGAGGGCGAGTACGCCATTGTTGATCGAGTCCTGACCGAGACTTGCACCGATGCTGCGCACTTCAGCAACCTTGAGCGGCACGGGCAGCGCGCCCGCGCGCAACACCAAGGCCAGGTCCTGTGCGGCCTGCAAGGTTCCACCGCCAAGCGTGATTTGTCCGTTTCGCCCAATGGCACTGTTCAGGACAGGCGCCGTAACCACGCGGTCATCGAGCACAATCGCCATGTTGTCCTTCACGTGCTTGCCCGTCTCCACCTTAAAACGGCGTGCGCCTTCGTTGTTCAACGTGAACTGCACCACGTTGCCCTCGACGGGATCCGAAGAGGGTCGCGCATCAATCAGCGCCTCACCA
>JANMKU010000517.1:0-15105 GCA_031372205.1 Gemmatimonadaceae bacterium
GTCTGTCGGCACGTACTCTTCCCCGTCCCCGCAGGCCGAACGCCCATCGACCGCAGTCCTCCATGACCCAGCTGCGCGACCAGTTGCAGGCGACCTTGAGCGGCAGCTACACCATCGAGCGGGAACTCGGTGGCGGTGGAATGTCGAAGGTGCTCGTGGCGGAGGAGACGCGACTGAAGCGGAAGGTCGTGGTGAAGGTCCTGTCGCCGGAGCTCGCTCAGGGTATCAGCGTCGAGCGGTTCGAGCGCGAGATTCAGACCGTCGCCGCGCTGCAGCACGCGAACATTGTCCCCGTCCACACTGCGGGTGACACGAACGGGCTCCCTTCTACACGATGCCGTTCGTCGAGGGCGACTCGTTGCGCGCGCGACTTGGCCACGGCCCGCTCGCCGTGACGGAGGTGATCGGCATCCTCCGCGACGTGACTCGCGCGCTGGCGTACGCGCACCAGCGCGGCGTCGTGCACCGTGATATCAAACCGGACAACGTGCTCATCGCGGGCGGCGCGGCGGTTGTCACCGACTTCGGCATCGCGAAGGCCATCAGCGCGTCGCGCACCGGATCGGGCAGCGCGACACTCACGCAGATCGGCACGAGCAGTGGCACACCCGCATACATGGCCCCCGAGCAGGCCGCGGGCGACCCGAACATCGATGCCCGTGCCGACATCTATTCGCTCGGCGCGATGGCGTACGAGTTGCTCACCGGAAAGGTGGTGTTCGCCGACCGCACCGCGCAGCGGATGCTCGCCGCGCATATGGGCGAGGCACCGGCGCCAATCACCGCGTTCCGCGCGGATCTGCCGGCGTCGCTCGCAGACGTCATCATGCAATGCCTGGCGAAGGATCCGAACGACCGCCCACAGAGCGCCAGCGACATCGCACGCGTGCTTGAGACGATCACGAGCGGCAGCGGGATGCAATCCATGCCGCCGGTGCTGCTCGGCGGGCCAGGCCAAACGTCGCCTCGAGAAACTGACGCCGGTAGAAAAGCTGCGGTAAGCACACGCGCTTGGCTTCGCGCCGGCCCGCGCCGACCGGTACGGTAGCGGTAATCGTGGCATTGCGTCGCAAGCCATTCGGACGCGGAGGGGGCCTCAAGTTCGTGGCCAATCGGCTATGTTTCGGTATGCTCAACGATCGCTCGCAGATGACCGTTCGTATCGTACCACTGAACAGCCGTGAAGCGAGCGACGCGCGCATGGGCGGCACCGTGACGGAGCGGTTGGCGGTGGTAGCCGAGTTGACTGAGTTGGGCTGGGCGCTGGCCAAGCTGCCGTTGCCCACGTACACACGCGACACGATGCCGGTCGTAGTGACGACGCGGTCAGCGCTGAACGACGACGATTAGCGGCACGTGATCGAGGATTTTCGCGATATGCTCGCGGCACTCGTTTCGGCGGACGCGAAGTTTCTCGTCGTGGGAGCGCACGCTCTCGCGGCGCACGGAGTGCCCCGTATGACCCGGGACCTCGACATCCTGGTGGAACCGTCTCCCGACAATGCGCGTCGCGTCTGGCGCGCGCTCGCCAGCTTTGGTGCTCCGCTTGACAGCCTGAAGATTCGGGAGGCAGACCTTGCGACCGTCGACCAAGTGATCCAGTTCGGATTGCCTCCGTGGCGAATCGACATCATGACCAGCATCAGCGGCGTTTCGTTCGCTGAAGCATGGAAGGGGCGCATGGACGATGCCATGCTGGGCGTACAGGTCGCCTTCATTGGCCGCGACGAGTTCATTCGCAACAAGCGCGCGAGCGGGCGGAACAAGGACCTCGGAGACGTCGACGCCCTCGACGCATAATCGTAACGGGAACCTGGATTCAGTGTCCCGGCCGGCGAGGGCCGTGTTGAGTCGGTCGGTCTGGGCGGTCATGGCGGGAAAGGTGCGCCGTGACCGAACGGCTGGCGAGTGCGCCTAGCCTACGGCCGATGATGGCGGCTTGCTACGGATGTGGAGTGATGTTGAGAATGCGGATCATCCCCGGCCTCGGGCCATAAAACCAGAAGATACGCCACGCACCCGGAGTCCGATTCTCGACATAGGCTTCAAACACCTTCTCTCCAGCTGGCCCGGATAGGGAAGTGAACTCGTGGGTCGCCAAACCAGAATGACGGGGGTTGGTTTCCAGCAACCCGAGCGTCTTCCGAACTTTCTTCAACTTTGGATCGTTCTCGACCTCGAGCGTCCTGAGGACCAAGACGGCCTCCGGCGTGAAGGTGAGCGTGAAGGTCACCGATCAACCGACCTCATCCACGAACGGTGCAAAGGAGCCCAGGTCCTCAAACTCTTCGGCTTCCGCCTGTCTCAGTGCCCGCTCCATAGACGCGCGCAGCGACGGATTTTCCCACAGCCAAGCCTCACTTGCTGGAATGGAAACCACCGGGTCGAGAAGGATCTGTCCTTTTTCATTGACCAGCACGCGGTAATCGGCATCCTTCGCCGCCGAGCCCAGCGTTAGTCGGCCGCGCGCGTCTGGGTGGACGTACCCCTTGCGAGCCTGAAATCCCAGGTGGCTGATCGTATCGGGTTGAATTGCCATGCTCGGATCTCCCAAGAGAGCGTGTGAGTCACTACCCAGTATACGAAGACGCCGGAATTTGGGCAACACCCACGCGTGGGAATTGACCACGAGAGGACCTCGGGCTTCACATCGCGATGCACGATGCCGACCGAGATGGCGAAGGATGCGGTAGCGGCCAGCAAGGGCCGTGTTGAGGCGCTCGGCACTACTTCACCTCCGCGCGGCTTTGGATCCCGACACGCTTCATGATCGCCTGGTAGTGTGGCTCCCCACGGTGCGACCCCAACTCCTTTCCCCACACCCCGAGGAATATCGCGAACGCCGAGTGCGCCTTCACGCCACGCTCGAGCCACTTGTACATGGTGAGCGTGTCGCCGAGCGCAGCAGGGATCTCCGCCACCAGTTCGGGCGGGACGTATGCCTTGGGCCACGCGGCCTCGATCTGCGCCAGCTGCCTGAGCGCCTGCGCGCGCCGGCCGGTTCTGGCGTAGAGCAGTCCAAGCCCCGGTGAGCGGTGGCCGAGTCCCGGCTCCGCCCGCACGAACAGCGACTCCGCCTCGGCCGTTCGCCCAAGGTCCGCTACGATGCGGCCATGGAACGAGTCGGTGTAATCGATCGCCTGAATCCACGGCGGCGAGCGCTGGAAAATGGCCCAGGCGGAATCAGTCTGCCCAGCCAACTGCGGAACGAATTGACGCTGCGCGAGAAGCAATGTCGAGAGCGGGTCGGTGAGCAGCCCCTCCTCGAGGACCGCCTGCGCCGCATCAAGCTGGTTCTCGTGCAACCGGTACACGTACTCGGCCCACCGCCACAGATCGCCCGGGGGGCCCAGCTTGGTATTCCGCGATCGCTGCGGACGCGCTCCAAGCCATGGACAGAGTGCTGTCGGCCGCCAGCGCGAGCCTGTTCCAGGATATCGCTGGGGGGCGCGAAGCCGTCGGCCACGCTGATCAACACCAGCACCTTCCCCACGTGCGGCTGCGCGTACGCAGGATCGAGCGCGATGGCCCGGTCGAACTGCGCGAGGGCGCTAGAGAAGCCGTCGCGACTGAGGTTGTTGAAGAGGTACATCCCCCGGAGGTACGCGTCGTACGCCTCCAGGTTCGCGGTGCCCTCAAAGCGTCCCGGCCGCGCGGCGCTTGGCGCGACGCCGAAATGCGCTTCGACCGAGTCCACGAGCTCTCGCTGCAGCGCGAAGAGCTGGCTCGCCGCACCGTCCACTGGGAAAACCCGGAGCACAGCGTCGTTGATGGTGCTCGCGAGCTCAGCGTTCACATGCAGCTGGTCGCCGCGGCGGCGCACGCTCCCGGTAAGCACGCTCCCCACATGCAGCGCTTCGCCCACCTGCCTCGGCGTGGGATGCTGCCCCTTGAACGTGAACACGGAGTTGCGTCCCGTCACGCGAAGCCCGCGGGCCGCGAGGCGGCCGATCAGTTCTTCCGTGAGCCCGTCGGCGAAGTACTCCCGCGTGGAGTCGCCGCCGGCGTTCTCGAAAGGGAGCACGGCCACGGACCGGTCCATCGCGGCGTCGCCGGCGGAGCGGCCGCGTTTGAGCAAGACACTTCCCCCAACGAGCGCTGCGACCACGACGAGTGCGATGAACGCGCCACGCTGGCGCGCGCTCATCGGCGCCGCGGCGGCCGGTTGCGCACTCGGCGTGTTGACGGCGTCGAGCACGCCCAGCAGCTCGCGCGCCGAGGCAGGCCGCGCCGCTGGGTCCTTGGCCAGGCACTGCATGACCAGCGCCGCGACCGAGGGCGGAATGGTTGTGCCGGCACGAGGTGCGATCGGCGTTGGCTGCTGCGTGAGATGCGCGGTGACGAGTGCCTGCGGCGTGGTGTGCATCGCGAACGGGTGCCTTTCGGCCAGCAGTTCGTAGGCCATCACCCCCCACGCGTAGAGGTCGGCGCGCTGGTCCACGTTGGCATCGCCCACGGCCTGCTCGGGCGCCATGTACGCCGGCGTGCCGATGGAGGTCCCGACCGCGGTGAGCGTCGCGCCCGCGCCGTGGGTGGTAGACGCCGACACCGCCTTCGCGATGCCGAAGTCGGCCACGACCGCGGTGCCGCTCGAGCAGCACGTTCTCCGGCTTGATGTCGCGGTGGACGACGCCGTGCTCGTGGGCATAAACGAGCGCCTGCGCCACGTTCCGGAGGATGCCCAGGGCCTCGCTCACGGGGAGCGGTCCGCGCGCGAGCTGCATTCGCAGCGTTTCGCCGTCGGTGAACGGCATCACATAAAACAAAAATCCATCGGCCGCGCCGCTGTCGAACAGCGGCAGAATGTGCGGATGCTGCAGCGCCGCGGTGGTCTTGATTTCCTGCACGAAGCGCTCGGCGCCGAGCACCGCCGCGAGTTCGGGCTTGAGCAACTTGAGCGCGACTTTGCGATCGTGCTTCAGGTCCTCGGCGCGATAGACGCTTGCCATGCCGCCCTCGCCGAGGTGGCTGAGGATGCGATAGCGGCCAGCGAGGGCGGCGTTGAGGCGGTCGGTTTGCTGGGTCACGCCGGCCTTGGGAGGGGAGAGTCGAAGCGACTACGAGCGTACCTAGATGCGAGCGACCCCGGCCTCATGCAGGACGTCCGGATCGATATCGGCGCCGTTGGGCCATACGATTGTTCCGAGTTCCGGATTGACGCGCACACGCTCGAACAGCGCCCGGTCGCGCATCATGGGCTCAAAAACGGGGCCGCTCAGGAACGGCCGCAGATCGACGTCCCGCTCCTGACCGTCATCAAATCGAAGACGAACCCGGTAATCGGAGAGCACGGAAACACCGATGACGTCGACCATGGTCTATTCCTCACCCGAGCGGTGCGATCGCCAGGAGCGGCAATCCGTGTCGCGCGCGATGCCAATTGTTCGCAAGTTCCGCTGTGTGCTGCGTGATTGCTGGAAAACATCGCGATCGTGATCCCGAAGAATTCGCTGATGCGTGGACGTCGACCTCACGCCGCAACAACGATGTCGCACCCGACGGCCGTTTCCTTTTCGTGCGGCGCACGGGCGATGCGCAGAACGGTAGCATGGTGGTGGTGGAACACTTCGTGGACGAAGTGCGGCGCGCGGTGAAGGATGATCGCGACCCGACGTCGCGTCGGCTTGACCGCTGGTAGCAATTTGCTACCTTCCCTGCCATGAGCCTGCCCGTGAGACTGTCCGACCACCTCGTCCTGGACGCGCGTTTGATCAGCGGAGCAGCCAACCGCTCCATCGCGGGCCAGATCGAATTCTGGGCCGGGCTCGGGCGTGCGATCGAAGTACTACTGCGAAGCCCGGAGCTTTCCGCGCTGCAGCGCGTTGGTCAGCGCACGCCGCTCGGCACCGCGCTGTCGCGCCCCGGCACAGCGGTCGGCGATCGGCAACTCGCGGCGGTCCTCCAGTCCCGGCCGTTTCCACACTACGAAGCGGCACCGGGCGCACAGGGCCTGCTGCTCCGCATCGAGGAGAACGGTGTGCGGACGGTTGGCCGGTTCGTACGGCGAACGTTCGTGCCGATGAAGGCGCCGCGAAAAAAAGCCGGGACGCCGCGTGACACGCGCCGCACGCGATGAACGGCCGGTAATCGTCGCGCTGGCCGGCCCGAACGGGGCGGGAAAGAGCACGTTCCATCAGGCGTTCCTGCGCACCACTGGATTGCGCTTCATCAACGCCGATGACATTAGCGCCACGCTGGGCATCGACGCGTATGAAGCGGCGAGGGTCGCCGACGCCTTGCGACAGCAACTCGTGGTGCAACGTGAAAGCTTCATTTTCGAGACGGTCTTCTCGGACCCGATCGGCGAGAAGGTGTCGTTTCTCGGGAGCGCCGCCGTGTCGGGGTACACCGTCGTGCTCTGCTTCATCGGCGTCCGCGGGCCGAACGTGTCGCGCGAGCGCGTCGCCATGCGTCTTTCGCAAGGCGGGCACGATGTGCCGGACGACAAGATCACCGCGCGCTATCGGCGCTCGCTGGCTAACCTGAAGCGTGCGATCGCCACGCTGCCCAGCGTGATCGTGTTCGACAACGATGACCTCAACACACCCTTTCGGCGTGTTGCGGAATTTGCGCACGGGAAGCGGGTAGGGGTGGCCGTTTCGATTCCGACATGGCTTCGGCGCCTCGGCGTATGATCGCGGCTCACCACGTCGGGCTTGAGCAACTTGAGTGCGACGCTGCGATCGTGCTGTCCTCGCACAGGTACACGCTCGCCATGCCGCCCTCACCGAGATGGCGACGGTTGCGATAGCGGCCGGCCAGGGTCGGTCTGGTTGGCCAATGGACTTTCGAGTACGGGGTTGGTGAGCGTGGTGCCCACGGCCAGCGTGTTGGCGGTTACCGCCGCGTTGAGTACTCCCGGTGCGTCGGTTGATCCGAAGGTGTTGGCGAAGGAGACCGACGCCGGCCTGATCGTGTCGGGGCAATACTTCAGACGCGGTGATTCGCTGGCGATTCAGGCTCAGATCATCGATGTGGCGAAGAGCACGGTGCTATCGCCCATTGCGCTGGTCGTGGTGGCAGCGAGTCAGCAGGCGGCGGGTGTGGACAGCGTATTGCAGCGGGTGATCGTTGCCTTGTCCGCGCGCGTCAATCCAGTGCTCGCGACAATGGCCGCGACATCCAAGCTGCCGATGTCGATGGATGCGTATCGCGAGCTCGCCGTCGGTATGGAGTTGTATTTCGACACAAAGTACGCGCCGGCATTACAACACTTCTACCTGGCGGTTTCGCTGGACTCCACTTCGTCGGCTGCGCGCTTCTGGGTTGCGCTCACCGAGTGGAACGCTAACCAGAATCTCCCCAGGAGCGATTCGCTGCTGCGACGATTAGAGCCGATGAAGGGACGGCTCCCGCCTTTAGACCTGGCCAATTATGACTTCCTGCGGGCATGGCTCGACGGCGATCTCGAAGGCGCGCTGCGAGCGTCGCGCCGGGTGAGCGAGCTCGGGGGGCTCGGGCCGACCGTGATGGACGCGTATCGCCTCAACCGGCTGGATGAGGCGTACGATGCGATGGGGCACATGCTGTCGAGATCGTACTCTCGCAAGTCGCCGAGAACTTGGGAATTTGTAACACGCACCCTGCACTATCGGGGCGACCACGAACGCGAACTCCGCGAGGCCCGCAATGGCATCGCGGCCATCGGGCCCGATCGTCCGCTGTTGATCGGCCACGAAACGCAGGCACTGGCGGCGCTTGGTAACACGAAGGAACTGCGACCGCGGCTCGAAGCACTCAAGGCGCTCAGTCCCGGCAACAGCGGGTTCCTGACAGCTGCGCGTGAGTTGCGCTACCACGGGCACCCGGAGGCGGCGAAGGAAATCGGTCAGCTGGCGGTGTCGTGGTATCGTCAGGCCGTGGCCGACAGCACCACCGCGGGTCGTCGAAGTCTCCAGGCGCAAGCCTTGTACGACATGGGTGGATGGAACGAATCGCACGCGATGTTCGAGGCGCTCGCTGCCGAGGATACGCTCACTCGGAGTTTCATCCCGCGCGGCTATCTCGGCATCGACGCCGCTCGCCGCGGCGACACCGCGGCAGCCGAGGCAGTGATGGCGAAGTTGCATCGCATCGAGCGCCCGTATCTGTTCGGCAACAACCTTGCGTGGGAGGCGCGCATTGCCGGGCAGCTCGGCCAATGCGAACGCGCTGCCGCACTGCTGCAGGAGGGGATGCGCAAAGGACTCCCGCAGCAACGGGAGGTGCCCGAGTTTGCGCGTCTCGATTGCGGGGCGTTCAAGCAGTACATGTCGCCGAAGAAATGATGGTAGTAGCGGCCATCGCAGTTGGCATTCAGGGACACCCTGCAAGGCGCGTGAGATCATGAACATGCTGCGTCGAGGTCTGTGATGCCGTCGCAGTTCGCCTCGTCGAAGCGGTAGATCGCGCTCGCGAGGTAAAATCTGGCGATATCCTCAGAACGCCCGTACCTTTTCGAATGCAGAGTGCGCTTTCCTCACGTCCGTGTGATCTTGACCGACTTTGTTCGCGACTCGCCGTACTGAGCGCCGTGAGCCCATAAGGGGCGCCTCACACGGCGCTTCGGTGCCTCGTTTCTCTCGTGCAATCATGCTGTGGTGTGCGTGCTGCGTCGGACATGTTGCACACGCACAGGCCGCCACAGCGGTGGCATTCACGCTCCCAGCGCCCACCGGTCGGTACGCTGTTGGCACCACCACATGGCACCTGGTCGACAGCACGCGACGAGAAACACTCGCCGACGATGCCGGACCTCGTGTGGTCGAAGTGGTCGCATGGTATCCGATCGCCCGCCGGTCTGCGCTGCCGGGCGCGCGCGCCACATACCTGCGCGAATCCGTCGCCGAGGTACAGGCGTTTGCCTCGCTTATCCGCAGGCCCGGTGTGTACGATGGACTCACCGCGGTGATGACACATGCCACGCGAGAGGCGCCGCCGGTGGCCGGTGCTTCGTTGCTGCCGGTGCTGCTTTTCTCGCACGGCTACACGGGCATTGCCAGTGCGTACACCTCGTTGCTCGAAGATCTGGCGAGCCATGGGTACGCGGTGCTCAGCGTCGTGCATCCGTACGAGGTTGCTGCGGCAACCTTGCCGCGTGGCATTGTCACATTTCTCCACGCGGGCGGGGCGTTGCGTACTGGCCCGAGCGCGGTGCAGGCAGAATGGAATGACGAAGATAACGTGATGAAGCGCGTGACCGACGCGACAGGCGACGATGCGCAGCTGCGCGTGTTGCGCGACTACTTCAGTGGACTCACGAACACGCGCGTTGCGCTCGCGCGGTGGGTGGCCGATACAAAACTCGTCCTCGATCGGTTGCCGGTACTCCCGCGCCGAACGATCGCGTCACAGCTCGCCGCGCGACTCGATCTCGGGCGCGTCGGCGTCTTTGGTCATTCCATGGGGGGCGTCGTGGCGGGACAATTCTGTGTGGACGATGCGCGTTGTCGCGCCGGTCTCAACCTCGATGGCATTCCGCAGTCCGGCACGATGATCGACGCGACTATGACGCGTCCATTCCTGATGGTGTACTCCGAGCGGCCGGGACGTCTGGGTGCAAGCGACGTGATCTACCGACGCGCCGCCTCGCGGTACTATCGAGTGGACGTCGCCGACACGAGGCACCTTGACTTCAGCGATATGAACTTCTGGGGCGGTCCGCTGCGTGCCATGGGCGCATACGGCACCATTGCACCGGAACGTGCGGCGTCGATAACACGACAAATCGTGCGCGAATTCTTCGACCAGGAGTTGCTCGGTCAATCGTCGTCCCTGCTGACCGGAGTGCGCGTGTTAGGCGGAGTCCGCGTGGTGCGGGCACCCTGAGCGATTTCTGGCGGTGACGGTGACCGAACCTTCTCGAAGGCAGGCACCCCTTCCCGCTCAAGGTCCTCACGCGTGCGCCGCGATTTCGCTGCGAGCGGCAGACTGCCTCCTCCCACCTAGCAGACGTGCACACCAGCTCGCTACTCAGGGGGCATCACTCTTGCCGTAGAGTCTCCTTGCCTCTGGACGCCGGGAGGGCTATCCGCTTGCTACGGGTCCCCGCATTCTCGCCGCACCTCCCCTTGCTCCAGGAGTCCTCCATGTTTCGTCGTGTACTCATCGCGTCAAGCCTCATTGCGTGCGTTACCGCCACGGCGAAAGGACAGCTTATTAGAAGCGGGGGTGGGCCCGGTGCGGCGCAAGCGGCGTTCGACCGGTTCCGCGTCGATCTCGGGGGCGGCACGGTGGCTGGCGCGAATGGTTCGTTTGGCGGCGTTCGACGGGAGATCAACTGGGACGGTGTCCCGGCCGCGTTTTCGGCCCCGAACAACCTCACCGGGAACTTCTTCAATTCGAACTCCCCGCGCGGCGTCGTGCTGAGCACACCGGGCACCGGTCTCCAGGTGAGTGGGGCGACAACCGATGTGGGCATGGGGCAGCCCGCAGCCGCAAACTTCGGGAATATCAATCCCACCTATTCGGGCGTGTTTAGTCCGTTCAGCACGCAACGGCTCTTCACGCCAGTGGGAAGCAATATCACAGACGTCACGTTTTTTGTTGCCGGTACCAACACCGCGGGGCTGACGCGCGGCTTCGGCTCGATTTTCAGCGACGTTGATTTCGCCCTTGTTACAAGCATCGAGTTCTTTGACGTGAACAGTGCATCACTCGGGAATTTCTTTGTGCCCAACTTCGGTGGTCAGCCAAGTCTCTCGTTCCTGGGCGTCTCGTTTGCCACGCCGGTTGTGAGCCGAGTGCGAATCACCGCCGGGAATGCAGCGCTCAGCGCCAATACCAACGATGGTGGGCAGATCGATCTGGTCGTGATGGACGACTTTGTGTTCGGCGAAGTGGCCGCCCAGACGGTAACGCCGGAACCAGCCACGCTCGGACTGGTCGCGATTGGTTTAGTGACGCTTGGCGTTGCCGCTCGCAGGCGGTCGGCCAGCGCGCTGTGATGTAGCGTGACGAGGCGCGGGACGACAATTTGGTTCGCGTGACTCCTCGTCTGCGGTTCCATCGCCTAACGGCCGCCCTGTTGCTCGGCGCGAGTGCATTGCACGCACAAACGCCAACAGCGGTGGCGGCCCCGTGGTATCGGCGCGCACGCGCCTTCGATCTGACTGGTGCCAACCCGAGTGACTCTGTGGTGCTCACCGCGACAGGCAAGCGCGCTGACAGTCTTGCGGTTGTGATGAGCTTTTACGTTGGCGGCGTGGTTGTGCATCGCCAGCGATGGACCAGCGAGGACGAGTTGGCGGACATGGACTCGCTTCGCAAAGCGCCCGCGAAGCTCGCCGCTTATATGCGCCTGCGCCTCGATCAGTCGCTCGCGTCCGTCAAGCGGGAACGCATCAACCGCGCGCAGGTGACGGAGATGGGTGACGAGGCGCTGCTGCGCAAGATTGTGCCACGGCCAACGCATCAGATCGCGCTCTCATTTGGCTACGAGAACTCGCTCTACTTCGTGTGGAACCCCGCACGTCGCACGCTCGTTGTGTTTATGGAGTGCTGCTAAGCGATCTGGTAGGCGATCCGCTAAGCGCGCGACACTGCAATGTCAGATGTACTTGCCGACCACCCAGGCGAGTGGCGGCAGCAGCAGCCCCAGCACAATGAACACGATCGGTCCCTTGCCGGCTTCGGCGATGAGAAATGCTTTCTCGGGATGCGAGGGATCGACATAAGCGCGCACCGTCGCGTTCAGCGGAAACGCCACCAACTCGGCAGCGGCGCTGGACTCCGACGCATACGTCTGCACGATACTGCTGGGATACAGGAGATCACTTTCGTACTCCGTCCCCGACACCCGATAGCGAAACTTGACGTCTGGTCGATGCGTGGTGGTGCTGTTGCTGCGGCCGAGTCGCCGGTCCGTGTTGCTTGATGCACTGGTGAAGACTTGCGAGTGCACGATCGTTGCGTCGACCCGCTCGGCGTTGGTGAGATTGCGGCGCTGTTGCAGAAACTGCGTCACGCCAACGTACAGCATGACGATGCCAAAGCCGCCGAAAATTACGAAGGTAATGATGCGCGCCATCAGTCTTTCTCCGGTGTGCCAGGGGTGACCAGCGTGCCGTCGCGCCAACGACGTTGCACGTCAGGGAGACCATCGAGAAACCATCGGAGCGATGTTAATAGCCGGTCGTCTGACTGTTCTTCCACACGAACGGTCGCCACGTAGTAGAAGTAGACAAACGCGCGATCTTGCTGGGCGGCGGCCAGCAGCGCGCCAACGCCTTTGAACGGGAGATAGTCGTCGTCCTGATTGCCGAACACCCATTCGCCATCGGCGATCTCGCGCCAGCCAATGGTTCCGGCCATTGGTGGACGCTTGGGATCGCTGGCGCGAAATGCCGGGCGCGGCCGGTTGACAACAGACCCGTTGGCAGCAGCGCGCACGCGTCCCAATGGCACGAGCAATTGGTAGCGTGGTTCGGGATCGGACATCCACTCCAGATAGACACCGTTGCGCAACACCGGCTTGCCCGGTTCGAGCGATGCGTATCCTTCGCGTTGCAACATCGCTTTGACCGTCGCCAGCTTGCCAGCGCGCGATGCGGTGTCTTTGCCGGGCGCGGCCCGCATCTCAGCGAACGTAGTGATTGGATCGCGTATGATGCGGAATGATGATGCGATGCGTGCGATCTGCGCGACGGCCGTTGCCACGTCCACTTCGTTTTTCACCGCATGCCAGGCGAGTTGCAGTCGTCTCGCTTTGTCGCTGTAGACGTATTCAACCGACGGTTCACTGAGGCTGCCCCGCGTATAAATGCCCTCGGTGATCGTCAACGTGCCCGAACCCACCGCGCTCGTTTGAATCTTCTTCCGTTGTTCGTAGCGCATGTTTATCGCGCGAGGCAACGCCGCGTACTCGGCGTCCGTCGCATCCGGCCCCATGATCGAGACGATCATGAGCTCCTTGTAGGTAGTGATACTGCCGAGCGAGGCCCAGAAGTACGTCGATGAAAACTGAAACGTGAGTCGACTGGTCTGCTCCTCGGTATACGCACGGTTCGTCTCGTTCTTGATGCTCGCCGGAATGGAAATCACGGCGATGTCGGCCAGCGTTCGCTCCGTGATACGTGGCTGGCTCATAGAAATCGTGGCGAGTAAGCCAACACGGATGGCGTGATGGAGGATCATGGTCCAAAAATACGGCGCGCGCCCGGATGTCGCGAAGTCGCGAACTTGCCGTCCGTGGCGCAAGTTGTGTCATGCGCAGCCAATCTCTTCGCGTCCTGCTCGCACTGACGGTCGGACTCACGCTCGGCATGACCGCCGCGACGTGGGGCGAGACGTCGTCACGATTCGTCGCGATCGCCGATGTCGTCGGCACGCTGTGGACGAACGCGATTCGGATGACTGTTATTCCACTGGTCGCGGCCCTCACCATCGCTTCTGTGGCCGGCACCGGAGCGACGGCCGCTCTCCGACGCGCAATGGGACGCGCGTTTGTCGTGTTTGTGGTGCTGCTGGTCACCGGTGGCGTGCTTGCGCTGGTCATCGGCGAACTGGCATTCAAAGATTTCGTGCTGCCGGCCGATGTGGCAGCGCGGGTTCGTGCGTCGGCAACTGCGGTGGGCGCGACACCGACGTTGCCGACGCTCAGTCAGCGGCTCATCGAAATGATCCCGTCGAATCCCATCAAGTCCGCCGCGGACGGCGCACTGCTGCCACTGGTGGTGTTCGCGCTGGCGCTGGGCTTCGCGCTCAAGCAGGTGGCCGAGGAGCGGCGCGACGCGGTGATCACCCTGTGCCGCGGCGTTGCTGACGCGTTGCTTGTGGTGGTCGGGTGGGTGGTTGCTGTGGCACCACTCGGTGTGCTCGCGCTGGCGTTTGCACTCGGCGCACGACTTGGTGTGTCGAGCTTGGGCGCGCTCGCGCGCTACATCGCGACGCTGTCGGTGGTGCTCATTGTGTTCACCGTATTGCTCTATCCTGTGGTGACGCTCTTCGGGCGTGTGTCGGTGCGACGATTTGCCGCAGCCGCTGCGCCAGCACAAGCGCTCGCGGCGGGATCTCGGTCGTCGCTCAGTGCGTTGCCGATGATGATCAGCGCGGCGCGCGAAAAACTTGGACTCGACGCGGCGGCCAGTGGGTTCGTGTTGCCGCTGGCGGTGTCGATCTTTCGTGTCAACGTGCCCATGGCGTGGGTGGTGGGCGTGATCTTTCTCGGCAAGGTGTATGGAGTGGACATCAGTGTGACCACGGTCGCAATGGTGATTGTGACGTCAACACTGCTCAGTTTCAGCGTGCCGGGTATTCCATCAGGCAGTCTGTTTATCCTCGCCCCGGTGCTGGTGGGGCTCGGGTTGCCCGCCGAGTCCGTGGGGATTCTGATTGCGGTCGATGTCATCCCGGACATCTTCAAGACCACGGCGAATGTCACCGCGCACTTGACGGCAGCCACACTCGCCAGCGGCCCGCTCACGCCGTCCAAGGATTCGTGACGCGACATGTGACGCAGTGCGCCACGCGCTTCACACCTTCTGGATGCCCGGCTTGCCCCGTGTCACCATCCACTTGCTTGGCGTTTCGATGGGTGCACCTGGGCGCGTAACGTACGGAACTGTTCGGTACTCCGTGCTCCACTTGTCTGCATCTACCGCGCACACCACGTAGCCGCGCTGTCGATTGTGCCACTTGACGTGCGTGTTCTCCGCGAGCGACGCGATGGCCGTTGCGGGCAGCGTGGCACTTCCATCGCCACCGGACGAAATGCTAGTCGTGACAAACTCGGCACCAATCACCGGGCGATCAGGGCGTGCAAAGTCCGTGTGTAACTCGTTCACCCAATTCGTGTGAATGTCACCGGTGATCACAACCGTGCGATTCGGCGCGCGTTCCGACAACCCCCGGAGCAAGCGATCACGCGCGACGGGGTAGCCACTCCACTGATCCATCGACACGGTGGTGTCTGGACCGGCGGTGCTGTCGTACGGGGCCATCATGACCTGATTCGCGAGCACCTGCCACCGCGACTTCGACGCGCCAACTCCATCGAGCAACCATCGCTCTTGCGCGGCCCCTAGGAGTCCGCGTTTGGGGTCTGCCCAGTCGCCGCAGGGTACTTTCTTTATGCCGTCGCCGCAGGCCTGATCATCGCGATACTGTCGCGTGTCGAGCATCCAGAAG
>JANMKU010000521.1:0-3235 GCA_031372205.1 Gemmatimonadaceae bacterium
GAGAAATACGTCCCAGTTGAAGAGCGACGGGGGCGCGTCACCATCTGGCAGTAACGGAAAATGGGTAGCGAGTGGCACGAGTGCTGCACGAAGCGTCGGCGAATCCTGCACCGATGGTTCGTCAATGCCTAGCACCCGGGCAATGGCGTAGACGACATGCTGGTGATGTGCGTCGCGCAGCCACTCCCACGTGTACCGCTCATCCACCTGATCCGCGGACATGCCGAACTCGCGCGCCAGCAGATTGATGGCCGAGAGGACGTTGCGGACGGGGTAGAGCGTGTGCGCGCGCATGCGATCGCTGGACAACGCGAGCCGCCGAAAGAATTGTCGCGGTGTGTCACTGGCAAGAGGCAGTGGCATCGCCGCATCGTCGTACAGCAGCGCCGGGAAGTGGAACTGTGTTTCGGCGACGTCCACCACGCGACTGAACAGGTCGAAGTTGTCCGGCCAGTAGGAGAAGCGCATGGCGTACACGAGCGATTCCGCCGATAGTCGGATCGCACGCTGCATGAGGAGGTCAAACGTGTCGATCAGTTTGTCTTCGATGCCATGGTCCGGTACACCGCCAACGTGACTGAGCAGGAGATGTGCCAAGTACGAGCTGACATTCGACTCATTGACCGTGCGGAGCGCCGTGGCGAGAAACTCGAGATGCCCGATACGCAGTGGTGAACCGCGCCGTCCGAGCACACAGCGCAGGTCGAGCGGCGCGTTCTCGTCATCAGACAGTCGCAACGGTTGCTCGCCCTGTTCCGGCACGAGGACGAAATCGATGGGCAACGGTGGCGTGGTGAGTACGTCGCGCAGTCGCTTTTCCATGGCCGCTTCGGCGATCGCTTCGCGGAGCGACAATGCACCGGTGAGATCACGAAAGAAGTCGTGATGTCCCACATGCAGCGTACGACCAACACCTTTCAGTTGATGCTGCCCCATAAACACGGAGCGCCCCGAACCCTGTGACGTGCTGCCGTGACAGATGTAGCTGTCGGACGGCAGCCACACGGCGTCGCGCGTGAGTGCAGCAAACGCCTCGGGGCTGACAATGGACGGGTATGCGCGCGTTTCGACGGCATACTCGGCTTCGACCTTGGCTACGGCAACCGCAGGGTCATCAACGCCAAGTACCGTGCTCGCGTCCGCGGCGAAGTACACGCAGCGACTGCGAAGCACGGTACATGGATTGTCGAGGCAGAGTGTCCGGCGAAACTGGAACAGGTGACGCAGCGTCTCGTCGGCGGTTGGTTTGTCGGCCGCCAACGAGCGCAGCACCGACTACGGGCGCTTCGGGCCTTTGGGTGGTGGAAGTACTGATCCACCGTGGCCCCCCGACACAACCTTGCCGCCCTTAGACAGCTTTTCCGCATCGGCAGGCGAGTGCCCCACTTTAGACATTTCTTCCTTCGTGGTACCACCCGCCACCTTTTCCATGTCGTCGTCGGACAGCTTGTTGATCGAATCGGGCATCAGTCACTCCGGGAAAGCGTGAGTGGAACAACAGCGATAAAAGGCAGATGATTCATGTGAAACACACGCCTTTTGGGAACAGTGCCCATCAACATGCGCCCCTCACGGAGGGTGCACAAGAGCGCCAAACCGAGCTCGACCATGCTTGCGCGGTTGAGCGTCACAAAACGACGAGAGGCCCCCCGGGTGATCCGAAGGGCCTCTCGTCTACGCGCTTTGCTGCCCGTCTACTTCCTGCGGACCGTAGCCTCAGCGGCAAGGCGGGCCTTGTCGAGCCCTATGACCAGCGAAGCGAGCACGCTATCCGCACGCAGCTGGCTCAGCTTGACTTTCGTGGCGTTGCCGCCGGTGTTGTCCGTATAGCCACCGATCTTCAGGTTGACCTTCGGATTGCAACTTGGACGACTGCCGTGAGGCCTTAGGTTGTTCAGCAGCCGAGCCGGCGCAGCGACCATCCGCACAACAACTGATGCTTACCACTCCTGCGCCAACCGAAGTCCGCGAGATCGCAGCGACTGTCGATCCCGTGCTGCGCAATCACCGCATCACGTTGGGCTACCATCGGTTGGCTGTTGCTCTCGCCAGCCAACTAGGCGCTGGCGGCACAGGAAACTGGTGCGCGTTTGCGGTGTGGGCATCGCGGCAAGCCGGTCGGACCATCCGCGCCGAAGATCTCCGCAGAAAACTGGAAGCGGTGCTCCACGTGTCTCCGGAAATTCTCAGTGCCTTGACCAGGGTTGTCGCCGCCGCGCGTTTGGGTGGCTCGCCACGCACGGTCGGCGAGGTGGTGAATGAACTGCGACGGCTGCTCGATATTGACGCGGTCACGCAGCGATCGGCCAACGCGGTGGCACGTGGCAACAAGTTGGTGTTCGAAGAGGTCGGGCTGGCCGTCGCCACGTTCCTTGAGGCACGCTCGACCACGAGTCATGCCGCACCGATCGTCGCTGATGCGCTAGTGACCGACACCGCGATTAGCGCCGCTGCTGGTGACGCACCGCCGGCCGGCGCGCGGTACCTGGCCAGCGCGCTGCGTCGGTACGACCAACGCGCCACCGAGCAGGACGCACGAACGCGCGCGGAGTTGCTGTTGCTCGGCAATGTGGAGATTGGCTATCACGAACAGATCCGCGTGCAGTCGGAGATTCGCGCGGCGGTTGACGCGGCCATCCCTGATGCCAACGTCATTCGCGATCAGTTGGTCGCCTATCTCTTTCCCACAAGCAACGCGCTACTCGGCGCGCGACGCATGTTCTGGTCGGTGATGGGACGCCCTGCTCCACTCGATAGCGCGCTGGACGCGCTGGTCGAGGCTATTCGGAAACCACTGCGCGCGACGATCACGGCGCACCTCATGTCGCTCGAGTTGCCAGATGGCGTCACGCTCAGGCTCGGTGCGGATCTGGTGGGCACATTTCCCACCACATTGCAGCACCTGCAACACCCGAACTTGCGCGCGCTGCTCACTCGCGTTGATCTCACGCCCGACAGTCTCGCTCAGACCGGTGTACTGGATTGGGCCGAGCTGTCACATCGCGTGCACTACATCGTCGACATGTTCCGCGTGCATCAGGAGCGCGTAACGTTGCTCACGTCACCGTATTCGCCGGCGCAAACGGAGATGATCCTGGCGGGGCGAACGCCAACCGGACCGTTTTAAGTTCGCGTCACTGATTCGGTCACCCGCCAGCGTCGGTTTGCTTCGTTCGCTCAGAGCTGGGTTACTGCGGAATGAATGTCTTGATCTGACGCACCGCGTGTTCGACTT
>JANMKU010000061.1:0-8017 GCA_031372205.1 Gemmatimonadaceae bacterium
GGCCGAGGGCGCCACCAAATGCCGCGGCGTAGTGGTCCTGGCTTCCTCCGGCAATGCCGAGCTGCTCGACTTCCATGGCACGGCTCCACGCCGCGAGCGCATCGGGTGCCTCCGTCCGACCTTGGTACTTGGTCAGCGCGGCAGCGAGTGCGACGCCAGCCGCAGAACTCCCGCCAAGACCAGCGCCGACCGGGAAATCGCTCTGCAGGTCAATACGCACGTCACGCACCCCGGAGCGATCGATCGCCGCGCGCACGAGTGGCGAGACGTCGAAGTTCTGGCCCCGCTGGACTGTGACCGTCGCGAGACGGTTGATGGCGATATTGCAAACGAAACCGCCACGTTCTTCGGGGAACGGTGGGACATCTGTCCAGCCTCCGCCGAAGTCGAGGCGTGTTGGTGCGGTTGCGACGATCACCGGTCTGTGTGGTCCCTAGAAGGCGACCTGACTCAACGCTTCTTTGCGGCCTTTTTCGCTGGCGCTTTCGCGACCGGCTTGCTGGGCTTCTTCGGCGCAGGCTTCGCCGCGGGTTTAGCGGGCGCCTTTGCGGCGGGCTTGGCGGGAGCTTTAGCCGGCGCAGCGGCTTTCACCGGTGCCTTTGCTGGCGCTTTGACGGCGGGCTTTGGCGCAGGAGCGACCTTCGCCGGCGGTGCCTTTGCGGCAGGCTTTGGCGCGGCGACCGCGGCGGCAGTCTTGGCAGGTGCCTTTACGACCACCGGCTCAGCGGCTTTGGGTGCAGCCTTTGGTGCAGCGACCACTTCGGCAACAGGCGCTTTAACAGGCGCCTTGACGGTAAAGACCGGGGCAGCCGCAGCCCCAGCCGGGCGTGGCGGGTCGAGGCGCATCGCGGCGCGCGCCTCGAGCGCGGCCTCGGCAGCGACCGCTGGCGCCGTCACCGCTTTGGGCAACTGGCCAAGCGGAATTGGCTTTGGTGGTGGTGCTTTCGGCTCAGGCTTCGGCAGGGAGCCGTGTTTGGCAACGTATGCTGCCTCCGCCTGATGAATGAGCACCTCTGCCTCCTCCTGTCCCATCTGACCGCGGCGCACCATATAGTGCACTAGGTCGCGGGCACTTTCGATTGCAAAAGCGCTGAAGCCGGCCGCGGCGCCGATCACTTCTCGCATGGCGCCCGCCATTTTGCTGCCAGCCTCGAGGCTGATCTCGTGCGCACGGGCAGCCATTTCGGCGGCCGTATCGCGAGCGTCAGCGGCACGGTGCCCAGGACCGCGGCGCGGCGCCGGGCTTGCCGCTGGCGCGTCGCCCTCGGTCATGATGTCTTCGTCGGCCTGCGGTGTGTCGGACATTGGTCGAACGTACTCCTTCCGCCAAACATGGTGGTGGCGGCGAACGCAAAAGGTCGAACGAGGAGCGACAGTTCCGCCGACTCCTTCGCCCCGCGCACGCCAGAACGCGGGTAACTATATGATTCTCAGTCATCTACGCAAGTCGTGCGGACCCGAATAATGCGTTCGACTAATGAATAGTATACGCTTTTGAGCGTCATACGAGCTCCATTCGGCGTTTCGCGCAGTACGAGGACCGCAGCAGTCAGGTACGTATTGAACATTATTCGTTAGATTTTTCAGGTCATAAACAAAACACTAACACGCCATACTAGTGCCATTACCGTTATCGGAAATTCGTGTACTCGACCTGTCGCGCGTTTTGGCCGGTCCCGGCTGTACCATGATGCTGGGCGACCTCGGCGCTTCCGTTATTAAAGTCGAACGACCCGATCTTGGGGACGACACCCGTGGTTGGGGGCCACCATTCGACCTGAACGGGCGGTCGGCATACTTCCTGAGCGTCAATCGCAACAAACTGTCCATTGCGCTCGACTTTCGTCGGCCAGAGGACGTCGGCACGCTGCTCGAGCTTATTGGCAGCGCTGATGTAGTGGTGGAGAACTATCTTCCCGAAGCACTGTCTCGATACGGTATTGATAAGGGTCTCGAACTGGCGCGAAATGAAAAACTGATTTGGTGCACCATTTCTGGTTTTGGACCACACAGCAACCGACCGGGCTATGACTTCGTCGTCCAGGCGGAAGCAGGCTGGATGTCCATTACGGGCGAGGTCGCTGGGCAGCCGATGAAAGTCGGGGTCGCACTGGTTGACGTCCTCTCAGGAAAAGACGCGGCGGTGGCCATACTCGGCGCGCTGATCGGTCGTACGCGCGAGGGCGCCGACCGAGATCTGCACGTGTCGCTCAGCGGCAGTGCCACCGCTGCCCTCGTCAATGTGGCGCAAAACACCCTGGTCTCCGGTCAGGACGCCTCCCGGTGGGGCAATGCCCATCCCAACCTCGTGCCGTATCAGCTGTTCGAAGCGGCCGACCGTCCGGTGGTACTTGCTGTCGGCACCGACGCCCAGTGGCTTGCCCTCTGCACAGCACTCGGGCTCAACGAGCTGGCGGTCGATGTATCGCTCGCCACCAACTCGGGTCGTCTGGCCGGCCGCGGTCAGGTGGTAGAGCAGATCAGCGCGCGCGTGGCCCAACACCCGGCCGCACACTGGATGAGCGTGCTCGCCGCCGCTGGTGTACCATGCGGCTTGGTTCGGACAGTACGCGAGGCCCTTGACGAAACCGACGCATCACGTCTGACTGGTGTGTGCTCAGCCGTGGGGGGCTCCGTTCGGTACCTGCCGCCCAGCCTCAACGAGCACGGCGACCTCATTCGAAAAAAACACTGGAGTGCCTTTGACCACGTGCCGATACTCGAATCACGCCTCTTGTGACCTCTTTGCCGCCGCTTCGTCCTACTTGCGAGACGAGTGGGCACACCATCGCGTGCGATTCTTTTGTCCGAAGGGCTGTCGAGACCGTTGGTGCGGCGTTATCCTAGCGCCGTGAAAATGACGGAAGAGGCATCTCAGCTGGCAGAGATCGATTCGGACCAGGACGTCATCAGCCGCGTGTCGGCAGGTGATCGCGATGCGTTCGCGATGCTCATCGGTCGGTACAGCGATCCGCTGTATCGGCACGCTCTCGGTATGACGGGCAGTCCTGACGTCGCCGAGGACATTCTCCAGACGTCGTTCATCAAGGCGTATCAACACCTGAACGAGGTGCGTGGTCGCTTCGACGCCTGGCTGTTTCGGATCGTTGCAAACGGATGCAAGGATTGGCTGAAGAACATTCGGCGCTCGCATCTGAGTTACGACGAAGACGATCAGCCTTCTGGCTACTCGAGCCCCGATGAGGACCTGGACCGCACGGAGTTGCGGACTGACCTCGATACAGCGCTCGCGAAGCTGGCCCCGTCCCTTCGGGAAGCCTTCATCATGAAACATGTTGAAGGACGCTCCTACGAGGAGATGGCGGACCTTCTGGGGACCACCGTAGGCGCTCTGAAGATGCGCGTGCATCGGGCACGCGAAGCTCTTCAGGCCCTGCTCGAGGAGAAATACGCGTGATGCTCGATCGACATGAAGCGCAAGACGGCCGGAACGACATCGGCCACGAGAACCGCGACGTCGCGAGCGACCGTTCGCATGCCGATCGTCCGCTCGCCGATCGCGAAGTCCCGCTTCCCGGACTGGGTGGCGAGTCCGTGGGCGAGGTCACGGTGCTCCAGCAGTGGCTGGATGGCGATGCCACCGAGGTCGATGCCCGACGGTCCGACACGAAACAGGTCGACCTCTGGAATCGGATTTCCGCCGAGACCGACCGTCGTCGACGCATGGCGACCCCTGCGCATCTCAGCGCGCAGATCATGGCCGCGTTGCCGGCGTTGGAGACGCGAGCCACCACAGCCACCGAAACATCTGCCGCCACGCAAGCAGAACCAGCGCGCAGCGCCGGTCTCGCACCATGGATGATGATTGCGGTCGGTGCCGCGTTCTTCGCCCTCGGCATCATCGTCGGCAAGATGTTCATGTAGCAGTCGCCTCGTTCCACACGATAAGGGCCGACGTCGCGCACTGCGACATCGGCCCTTGTTCGTGTGTGCGCACTCTGCGCGCTCAGATGTGAATGGCCCGCCCAAGCGCCGCCAGCGCCGCTTCCTTCACGGTTTCCGAAAGTGTCGGATGCGAGTGGATGGTGATGCCGATATCCTCGGCGCTTCCCCGATACTCCATCGCCAACACCACCTCGGCCATCAAGTCGGAAACGTTGGGCCCAATCATATGTGCGCCAAGGATTTCGTCCGTCTGTTCGTCAACGACGAATTTCACGAACCCCATGGTTTCGCCCATGGTGCGCGCACGACCGTTTGCGCTGAACGGGAACTTGCCAACGCGATAGCCACGGCCGGCGGCCCTCACTTCCTGTTCCGTGAGGCCAACTGTGGCAATCTCGGGCCACGTGTACACGACGCCTGGCACGGTGCGATGATGCATGTGCGCCGCCTTGCCCGCGATCACTTCCGCCGCGACCACACCCTCCTCTTCCGCTTTGTGCGCCAGCAGCTTGCCGCCGCACACATCGCCAATCGCAAACACGTGCGATACGTTCGTGCGCTGCTGATCGTCAACAACGATTTCGCCTCGGGCGCCTAAGCTGAGACCGAGTGCATCAGCATCCACCCCACGCAAGGTTGGCTTTCGCCCGACCGAGACCAGCACATAGTCAGCGTCGATAGACGAGCGCACATCGTTTTTTTCGATATGCAGTGTCACGCCGTCCGCGCGAATGTCCGCACCAACGACCTTCGTCCCGACGTGGATTTCAAGACCTTGCTTGCGGAAGATGCGATCGGCGTCGCGCACGATGTCATCATCTGTCCCAGCCAGAATTGTCGGCGCATACTCGACCACCGTCACCTTGGCGCCAAGTCGTCGCCACACAGAACCGAGCTCGAGACCGATCACGCCGCCGCCCACGACAATCAGATGCCGGGGCACCTCTGGGATGCGGAGTGCACCAACGTTGGAGAGCACACGGTGCTCATCGAACGGCAGGAACGGCAATTCAACAGGTACGGATCCTGTGGCGATGATCACGGAGGTGCCGTGCCATGTGGTCACCGTGCCGTCGGCTGCACGCACGTCGACCACATTCCCGGGCCTGAGCGTCCCGAGTCCGCGGGCCCACGTGACCTTGTGCTTCTTGAAGAGAAACTCGACGCCCTTGGTGTTCGACATGACGACGTCGTCCTTCCGCGACATCATGGTCGCAAGGTCTATACTCGCGCCTTCGACCTTGATGCCGTGCTCGGCGGCATGTAACCGCAACCACTCGTAATGTTCGGACGAATGGAGCAGCGCCTTTGACGGTATGCATCCGACGTTGACGCATGTGCCACCCAGCGTGACATCGGATTCCACGCACGTGACAGACAAGCCCAGTTGCGCGGCGCGAATGCTTGCGACGTAGCCACCTGGGCCACCACCAAGGACCACGACGTCCGCCGAGTGCGTTTCATTAGTCATGCTGGAAAACTATCGGCAAGTCCGGTCGCAAGCGACAACAGCGCTTCGTTTTGCACATGGCGAAATGCATCGCGTAAAAGAAACTGTGACAGGATCGTGGCTTGGCGCCGGTCCCACTCGCATTCTTCCGGAAGCAGATTCACTCATTCAACGTCGCAAAAGTTTTGTGACTCGCGACACGCTTCCTCGTCCTCTTTTCGAACGGCGCAACGCCGTACGAAGCACTTGCATCGTTGGTCGTGACCTCAATCCTCGCGTTGTTGCACGTACCAACGACGCCCGGCGCCCTGAGCGGATTTCCGCGAGGGGCGTCGTGGTTTTTCAGGGATCGTCGCTAGGCGAGCAGCATCGCAGCCGGATCTTCCATCAGTTCCTTGAACCGCACCAGGAATAGCACGGCCTGCTGTCCATCGATCATGCGATGATCATAGGACAGTGCGACGTACATCATGGGGCGAATCACGACGCTGCCATTGATGGCCACTGGCCGATCCTGCGTCTTATGCAGTCCGAGAATGCCCACCTGCGGATAGTTGATGATGGGCGTCGACACCAATGAGCCGAACACACCTCCATTGGTAATCGTGAACGTGCCGCCGGTGAGGTCATCCATGGAGAGCTTGCCGTCGCGCGCCCGCTTGGCCACCGCCGTAATTTCGCGACCGATCTCCAACACGTTCTTGCGGTCGGCATCCTTGACGTTCGGCACCACCAGGCCGGCGTCTGAGGCAACTGCGATGCCCATGTTGACGTAGTGCTTGTACACGATCGTCTCGCCGTCGATTTGCGCGTTGACGGATGGATACGCCTGCAACGCATGGCACGCAGCCTTCACGAAGAAGGGCATGAACGACAGCTTCACGCCCTGTTCCTTTTCAACACGATCTTTCAGTCGCTCACGGAGCGCCGAGATCGCGGTCATATCGATCTCGTTGAACGTGGTCAGATGCGCCGTCTGGTGTTGCGACAGCAGCAAGTTCTCGGCAATGCGCTTGCGCCGCGTCGACATCTTTTCGCGGGTTTCGCGGGCGCTGCCAGGCACCATTGCAATCGGTGCGATTGGTGCCGCGGTCACAGCCGGCGCGGAAGGCGAAGATGCCGCGGCAGGTGTGGCGACTGCCATTGCCCCGATGACATCGGCCTTGCTGACAACGCCGCCTCGTCCCGTTCCGGGTACGGACCCCACATCGAGCGCCGCCTCTGTGGCGAGGCGCTGCGCGGCCGGGGACACTTTGACGGTCGGGCTGTCGGGCAGTGCAGCGACCACCAGCGCGGGCGCCGTGCGCTCAACAATCGCCGCTCCGGCATGCGCTGCGGCACCGGTGCCGATTTCGCCGAGGCTCGCACCCACGGCAACGACGTCGCCCTCCTGCCTGACCCGAGCGGTGAGCACGCCAGCCTCAAGCGCCGAAACTTCCACCGTAATCTTGTCGGTCTCGAGCTCGACCAGCGTCTCCCCAATGGCAACCGTCTCGCCTTCCTTCTTGAGCCAGCGGGAGACAGTGGCTTCGACGATGGATTCGCCGAGGGGCGGTACCTTGATGAACGCCATGAGGAAAGCGGCTGCGGTGGACTGACAAGTGCTGTGCGAATGGCCAAATATATGAGCAGGACCAACTGGTCATGCCGTCACCCCATTCGGTCGCCGCTCTCTGATGCCATCCATGCGTGCCCTGACGATCGACGCTCACGGCGGGCTTGACCAACTCCGTTTTCGCGACGATGTCGCCGTTCCCGCGTTGCAGCGCGGAGACGACGTGCGGGTGCGCGTGCGGGCCGCGGCGCTCAATCGTCTCGACTTGTGGATCATCGCCGGAATCCCTGGGATCAGTATTCACCCGGGATGGATCCTCGGCTCCGACGGCGCGGGCACAATCGACGCGGTTGGTCCCGACGTGCGAGGCATCGCCGTCGGGGATCATGTCATCATCAATCCCGGCATTGTCGACCGGAGCTGCCGCTGCGAGTACTGCGCCGACGGCGATCACCCGTTGTGCCTGAGCTATGGCATTCTCGGCGAACATCGACCGGGAACGCTGGCGGACTATGTGGTGGTGCCGAGCGCGAACGTTTGGACCATACCATCAACGGTGTCGTTCGAGCAGGCCGCGGCGTTTCCGCTGGCAACGCTTACCGCGTGGCGAATGATCGTCACTCGCGCACGCGTGCAGGCCGGGGATGATGTCCTGATCTGGGGCATCGGCGGCGGCGTCGCGCTGGCGGCGCTCCAGATCGCGAAAGGACTTGGCGCAACGGCGTGGGTCACCTCTGGCAGCACCGACAAACTGGAGCGCGCGCGACTGCTTGGTGCGGATCATCTGTTGGACCACACACGCCCGGACGTCGGGCGCGAGGTCCGGGCACGCACCGGCAAGCGCGGCGTTGATGTCGTGATTGATTCGGTGGGTGAAGCGACCTTCGCGCAGTCACTGGTGGCGTTGGGGAAACGTGGACGCCTGGTGACCTGTGGCGGCACGTCAGGGCCCCTGGTGCAGCTGGACGTGCGTCGGATGTTCTGGAATCAGTGGACATTGATGGGCTCGACGATGGGGAGCGACACCGAATTCGATGCGATGACGAATGAGTTGCGCGCGGGGAAGTTGTTGCCGCCGGTCGACTCGGTCTGGTCGCTTGAGGACG
>JANMKU010000075.1:0-17163 GCA_031372205.1 Gemmatimonadaceae bacterium
CGAGGATGGCTCTACGGCGCGCTCGCCGGCGCGGCGGGTGTGTGGGACGTGATCGCACGCGCCATCTATGAACAGGTGCGCCCGGCGCGCACCGCTATCGGAGTCAGTTCGCCTATGGAACATCCACACATGCCACTGCCCACGACCCGGCAGTTTCTGCGTCGGCTCGCCGCGTCGTTCGTGATGGCGTTCGTCGCCCTCACGTCCTTGTTGCTGTTGACGTTTGCAATTCGGCAGCTCGCTCCACTGAGCGCGAGGGGAGCCCTTGCCGGCACCATCGCGAACGCCGTGCTACTGGCTGTCCCGTTCACCGCCGCGATGACGATCCCCATGGCCATGTTCGTCGCCGTACTGTACGAGTTCACGCGGCTCGGCGCCGACGGCAGGCTCGTCGTAACTCGGCACATGGGCGGCGGTGTTCGTCGACTGCTTGTTTGCGTGCTCGCGGCCTCCCTTGCCGTTGCTGCGCTCGCGTTGGTGGTGACCGCCGAGATCGTCCCGCGCGCGAACGAGCAGCTCACGCTCGTACTCAGGCCAGGCGCGACGCACACGCGAAGCGATCGCGCCATGACGATCGGCGAGCTGCGGGAGGCCGCGCGCGATGTCGGTCCGAGTACGCAGCGCGATGACCTCGTACGCGTGGCGAACTACGAATTGGAGATCCACAAGAAGTTTGCTCTGCCCGCCGCGTGCGTGGTGCTGGCGCTGGCTGCTATGGCGATCGCGCTGTGCTTTCCGCGCGGCGGGAGGTGGCTGGTTTTCGCCGCCAGTCTGGTGATGTTCAGCGCGTACTACGTGGTACTCGTGGCGGGTGAAGGTATGGCGGATCGGCTGGTGCTGTCGCCGTTCGCCGGGATGTGGGGTGCAAATGGGCTGGTGCTCACGATCGCGCTCATCGCGGTGGCATGGCGGCGGCGAGGGCCGTTGACGCCGAGTGGGAGAGGCACGGTCGCGATCCGCGGGTAGGCGGCTCCACGAATTTGTCAGGACCGGACTCGGGGCTCGCGATCGCCAGATAATTGTTGGCCACGACGATTGTATGTGTATCTCCACGGAGATTATATTATTGTTGCCACGAGAATTGAATTCCTGCAGAGAGCGACTTACCCTGAGGAATTGTCGTTGACCCCACGCAAGAGCAGCTCAGACGTAGACCTCGGCTCTCCATATCGCGAGTCACCAGAGGTTCCGGTCGCCACCGAGCCGAACGCCAACACCCAAACTCCCGAAGAAGAAGCGGTACACTGGTGGCAGCAACGTGTCACCGCAGGCGCGTTGGTGGGCTCGATGGAACAAGGCCCGACGCCAGCGGCGCTGCAGGTGCTCAGACGGCGACGCCTGATCGTTCACCCCCCTGGGAACTGGGCGTTCGTTGTTCGTGGCCCATCGGAGGTCGAGGATCAGGACGTGCTGCGGGCAAACTACTGGCCGCTGGTTGGGCTCGTCCTCGGTCGATACGCGCCCGCCTGCATCGACCGGCTGTCGGCACTCCGGCTCTACGCTGGCGACGAGTCGATCCGACAAACGCTCGACATTCGACATCGCGCCAACCAGAGCGAATGGCGTTTATCGGTGATGTCGGGCTACGAGATCCTGCTCCGACCTGACGATGACGCACGTGCCAGCACCACTGGGCCGAGCGCAACACAATTAACGGTTGGTGGAGTCGGTCTGTCCGTATGCTCCGCGCCGCCCCTGATGCTGTCCCTGACCGTTGGCGAAATTCGGCGAGCACCGGAGCTCGTCGCAATCTGGCTCAAGAGTCTCATCGTCAGCCGAGCCGCACTCCATGAGGCATATCAAGCGTCGCCGCGCCCCGTCTTGCTCCGTCGCATGGCGCACCTTGCCGACGACGTTGGAAATCAACGCTTAGCCAGCACGATCGATGATGTGTTGCTCGCACAGAGTCGCACCGTGGTGAGTCGTGCCAACACCGGTGTGGGTTCCAGCATCATCCTTCCGCGATACGTGGAGCGTTCCGTCGCTCTGAGCAACAGTGGACGTGAAGCATGGCTTGACCGGTATCTTGCCAACTTTACCCATGCGGCAGATCAACTGGCTGAGCGCTTGTCCTACACAGAAGCCGCGTTGCAACCATCCAGCGCCAACGTCACGCTGGCGTTTGCACGGCAGGCGAAACGCGAGGACACGTATCACAGCACAACGATTGAAGGGTATCGCATCCAGCGATCAGACGTCGAAGCCGTAGTGAGTGGCCACGCGACCGCCGGACGAACCGCAGACGAAGTGGAACGATTGATGGCACTCACTGGCTACTCGCGCGCATTCGACTTTGTCCTTCGGCAGGTGAGCGCCGTCGGAGGCGCGCCTATGGTGAACGAGGCACTGATACTCGACGTGTCCGTTGAGCTGTGGAGTCCATCGATCGATGCTGGCATCGTCGCGCCCGACGACTTGCGAAAGTGGCGAACGCGCGCAGTGCAGATTGCCGGCAGTGACTACGCACCACCCAGCGCAGACAAGCTGTCCCAGCTGATGCGATTGGTCGTCGAGCAGGTGCAGGCCACATCCGTCGGTCCGATTGCTCGCGCGGCGCTGCTGCACTGGGCATTCGTCCATGCGCATCCGTTCATTGATGGCAACGGTCGTATTGCCCGCCTGCTCATGAACTATCTGTTGACCCACCACGGACACGCGTGGACCACCATTCGCGCTGATGAGCGCGCGACATACTTTCACGCACTGGAACGCGCGCACCTTCGGATAGACCTCGGCCCATTCGCCGACGTTGTTGCGGCGGCCACAACCCGTGCCGCCGTCGATCGAGATGCGTGGTCGCGCGCGCGATGATGTCTCGCAAAGGCAGCAACTGGGTCGACCGTGATGATCCGCTCGAGGACACTCTGGCGCGCGTCCTGGGTCACCCACTCTTTCTGGACGCGGACGACACGCGCCTTGCTCCGCACGTACTCACCGTGCGCGGGCTCGTGGAGGCGGACGCGACCGAAGTGCACGTCACGCGCTTCATCCGCACGCTCTTCCCGCTGTTCGACCAACCCGAGCCGGATCCGAGACTCACGCGCACCCTTGGCATTGCGCTCTGGCACATCGCCAAGGCCGGCTTGGTGCGCGACCGTGCTCGCCGCCGAACAGACGAACTCGTGAAACAGTTGCCTCTGCCGCCGTCGTTGGCTGACCAATTGGCCAGTGCGATTCTCCGTGCGCCGACCAGCGCGCCCACGCGTGAGCCCATGATTAACCCGACGTCGCCGCAGGCGAAGGCGCGCCGGAAGCGCTGAGCACGGCGCGAAGGTTGCGCTCGGCGACATTCAGCACGAGCATATAGGGTCACTGTGTTGTTCCTGCCGCGCGATTCTCCCGCCACCGAGGTTTCCATGCGCGCCGTGTTTCGTCTCCGCCGCGTTTCTGTCGCCGCCTGCGCCACTGCGTGCTGGCTGGCCTTCTCTGTCGCTCATGCGCAGACCGCATCCGCGAACAAAGACAAGCTGACACTCGCCGATTACATGGACTGGGAAGACGTCGCCGGTCCAGCGTTGTCGCCGGATGGCAAACTGATTCTGTACACGCGCACGTGGATCGACAAACTGAACGACAAGCGTGAGTCGTCGGTGTGGATCATGAACGCCGACGGCAGCCGAAACCATGTGCTGGTGAAAGGCTCAGACGCGAAGTGGTCGCCCGAGGGCACGCGCATCTCGTATGTCGCACCTGGAGAACCTGGTGGGGCGCAGATCTGGGTGCGCTACATGGATGGTGAGGGCGCGAGCACACAGATTACGCGACTGACGGAAGCGCCGAGTGATGTGGAGTGGTCGCCGGACGGCAAGGTGTTGGCGTTTGGTATGCTGGTGCGTAGCACGGACAACTGGCGTATCAACATGCCGGCGGCACCGCGTGGTGCGAAGTGGACGGAACCGCCGCGTGTGGTGACCAAGGTCAAGTATCGCGCCGATCGTCAGGGTTTTCTTGAAGATGGATTGCGACAGATTTTTACCGTGCCCGCTGATGGTGGCACACCGCATCAGGTGACGAGTGGCGATTGGCCCGCGAACGGCACCACGTGGATGCCCGATGGTAAGAGTCTCGTGTTCACGTCGCTGCGGACGGCCGATTCTGAGTACGCGTGGCGCGAGTCGGAGATTTATCGCGTCGATGTGGCGACTGGGGAGATCTCGTCACTGACGCGTCGCAAGGGGCCGGACAACAACCCGCTGCCCTCGCCCGATGGAAAGCTGATCGCGTACACGGGATACGATAGCACCGACGCGACGTGGAAGGATGCGATCATGTACGTAATGAACGCGGACGGCACCAATCCGCACGCGTTGACGGAGAAGCTGGATCGCACACCCGCCGGCATGTTGTGGTCGCCCGACGGCGCGGGGCTCTACTTCAACGTGGAGAACGAAGGCACACGCAATCTGTATTTCGTGTCGCTCAAGGGTGACGTGAAGGTGGTGACCAAAGGCATGCACGTGCTGACGATGGCCGATTTGGGCAAGAACTTCATGGCCGTGGGCACCGCAACGAGTCCGCTCAAGCCCAACGATATCGTCACGTTCGATGTGCGCACGCCGGTGATTAAGCAACTCACCGACGTGAATGGTGACGTGTTGGCTGGTAAGAAGCTCGCGACCACGGAAGAAGTGTGGTACACGTCGGTCGACGGGTACAAGATTCAGGGGTGGATTGTGAAGCCCGCCGACTTCGATCCGAGCAAGAAGTATCCGCTCATGCTCGAAATTCACGGTGGCCCACATTCGATGTACAACGTGGCGTTCAACTTCTCTCGGCAGGATCACGCGTCGAATGGGTTCGTGATGTTGTATACCAATCCGCGCGGCTCAACTGGCTATGGCTCGTCGTTCGGCAATGCGATCAAGAACGCGTATCCCGGCAAGGACTTCAATGACCTGATGGCCGGTGTTGATACGGTGATCAATCGCGGCTCAATCGATACGAAGCGGCTGTATGTGTTTGGCTGTTCGGGTGGTGGTGTGCTCACCGCGTGGACGGTGGGTCACACGAATCGCTTCGCGGCCGCCGCGTCGATGTGCCCGGTGATTGACTGGGTGAGCTTTGTTGGCACGACGGATGGAGCGAGTTGGTACTACAACTTTGCCAAGTTCCAGTGGGAAGATCCGACGGAGCATCTCAAGCGGTCGCCGCTCATGTATGTAGGCAGTGTGCGCACGCCGACGATGTTGATGACGGGTGTGAACGATCTGCGCACGCCGATCAGTCAGACGGAAGAGTTTTACGAAGCGCTCAAGATCAGCAAGGTGCCGACGGCGATGATCCGCTTCAACAACGAATGGCACGGCACGAGTTCGACTCCGTCCAACTTCATGCGCACGCAACTGTATTTGCGGAGTTGGTTTGACAAGTATCAGACACCGCCGTCACCGGTGCGCGTGACGCAAGAGATGCGGTAGGCGCGGAGGGGTCGCTGTGTGGGAGGTGTTCGACTTTCCACGCAGCGAAACTGTGGCTCGCGCGGCGACGTCGCCCAACGGTGAGAGCGTCCAGAGGGACCGACGCCGGTGGGCGAGCTCTCTGGTGGGAGTCGTGCTATGCTGCGTTATTTGCTATCGGATTTCCCAATGAATGTGCACCCGGGGGCCGTAACTTCATGGTGGACAAAAGATAAGCCTCTCGGGTGCATCATCCCATTGGTTGCGTTAGACTGCGAGTGCCGCTTGTAGAAGCAGTGCTACGCTGCTTTCGCATCCTGTGTATTGGACGTTATGCTGGCGCGAGCGCGGACCCGGCCTGCTAATGCGCGCGACGCTGTGGTATGATGCGGCACCGCGGCAGAGTGCCGGGGGGGGCGTACCACAGAAACGGCCCAAACAAGCGGGCGTCGATGACGCTCCTCGCCGCAGGCTTGGTCGGCCTGGCGGGCGCGGCGATGCGTCGACGGAAGCAGCAGGCCTAACCGTCTCTGGTGGCTGCTGAACGGAAGGCCGGTGCAACACGCGCCGGCCTTTCTGCTGTCGCGGGGTTCGTGCGACGCGGTGCAGAGTGGTTCAGAGCGTGGAGACGGGTTGCGGGCATGACCTTACGATTCGGCGAACCGCGGGAAGCGACACTGCCGAACGGTGCTTGCTGCAGACGGGCGTGTTCGGAAGCGCGCTGCGCGCGCATCTTGTTGGAGCGCCCACAGCAGAAGCCAGCGTTGAAGTTGAAGAAAAAAGCCTCAACGCGCTTCCGCGTGAAGGAACCGAGTCGCGCAAAAGCTGCGCGCGCACTCGATCGGACATTGATGGACCATATAGCTGATGCCGTCCCGCGCCGAATACGTGCTTCGCGGGCGTGCGCACGTCGACTTGTCGTGGATTTACGCCGCATTCCCCACGTGCACCAGCTTCTCGATGTTGTGGACCAGGCAAAGCAGCTGCCACCGCGCGTGCACTTTCACCCGCCCGCGCAGCGTGAAGCGATCGGGCCGTTTGTTGTAGCGGATGTTGCCAAACACCGGCTCCACCGTGCCGAACCGTTGCCCGTACTGGTCGCGCCCCTCAGGCGCATCGAGGCGTTGCTGCATGCGCATGGTGTGCGTCGCGGTCTCCGCCGCCGCGCGTCCGCGAAAGAAAGCGACGTTGCGGACCACCGTCGTCGCGGGCGTACGCAAGCATTGTGAGGGCAATCCGCACGGGGCGCAGTCCCGTTTCGCGCCGCGAAAGTGTTCCCCCACATACCCGTTCGTCACGTTGCTGGACCCTTTCCGATAGAGCGACTTTCCGGCCGGACACATACACGTGCGCGCGTCGGCGTCATACGTGAAGTCACTCGGCCCGAACACCGGGAATGATTTCTTGGTGTCGCCTGTCTTGTCGTGCAAGGGATGCGGGGCCTTCGTGTGGTGGTCACGCGCCGCGAATCGTTCGTCGCGCTTGCGCATATCGCGGTCGGCAATGAGCGCGGGGATCTCCAGCGCGGCGAGCGCGGCGAGATTGGCTTCACTATGGTAGCCCGCGTCGGCGGTCAGCAGCGTCTCCGGCGTGCGGAGTGCTGCGAGCGCTGTGACGACGTGCAGCAAGAGTTCTTGTTCGGACCCGGTGCCATGCGCTTGCGCCTCGACAATGATCTGGTGTTTCGCGTCGACCGCCGCCACACCGGTGTAGCCTTGTACCACGCCTTTGTCCGTTGCCATCTTCGCACTCTCGTTATCCGTGCGGTTGCGTTTCCGCAGCCCGCCGGTCGGGCCGTAGCGATCGGTCGGGTGCGTAGCGAGCCATTCTCGCACCTGCTGCGCATCCCGGGTGAGGCGCGCAATCCGCGCGGTCGTCTTGGCGGCAAGATGGGGCTCGATCGCCATGGCATCCGTCGCGCGGTGCCGGTCGAGCATCGTCTTGGCGATCGCTTCTAGCTTCTCCGCCCGCTTCGCGAACTCGGCGCGCGTCCCGCTCCGAGGCTTCGACGCATTGCTCGGCAATTTCACGCCATCGATCGCAAACATCTCCCGCCCGATCAAGCCCTGCGTGTCGCACACCGCGAGCACGGCCGCAAAGACCCGCGCGATGTCGTCCCGGAGCGTGCTGACGAAGTGGGCAATCGTCGTGAAGTGCGGCGCGGTTGTGCCACAGAGCGCCATGAACGTGACGTGCTCCTGACACACCCGCTCAATCGCGCGACTGCGCACGATGCCCTGCGAATACGTGAACACCACCACCTTGAGCAGCATGGCGGGCGGATACGCGGGGGCACCCGTCGCGTCATTCCGAAACCGCGCATCGAAGTGCGACAGATCGATCCCGTGGTCGAGCAGGTGATTGAGCGCATGCTCGAACGTGCCGGGCAGCAACTGTCGGGCAAGATCGATGCTCAGGAACTGGGGATTCGTATCGATGGACTTGTAGCGGGCCATGGCAGGTGCTCGACAGCGAGGCGAAACAACACCACATTCGACGCACCACAAACCCACAATCCGGCACCTAGTTCCATTTCCACATCGCACGCATTCGGGACTTATCCTACAGCTTCGTTATGCCGCTCATCGTAGGCGCACACGATGAAACGCGCACACTACTCACCACAGGGCGCATGCGTTGTCGCGATTTCTGCCCGCCGGTTGTTTGGTGTTCTTGCCGTCTACCCGCACCATTAGGCGAACATGAGTCTATTCCTGGATCGTCGTACGCAGTGGGCCGTGCTGGGCGACATCATGCTCTTGACGCCTCCAACTGTGTCCGGGCAGGCCGCTGTTCTCGCCGACTCCTCGGCGGATGTGCGGGCCATCATGGCAGCAGGTGCGCGATCCAATGCGGCGATCGTTAGCCGCGACACCGCCGGCGTTGCCCGTGAGATGATGCCCGATGTTACCGTCGTGTCCTCCACGAGCGCCATGGGGACTGGAGTGGAGGTCAACGTGTCGCGCATGGCCGCGCAGTTCGCGCGGCGGCCCGATACCCGCTGGATACGCACACCTGCTGCAGTTGCCGTATCGGAAGCGCGCTCTGCGCGCATCTTTTTGGAGAGCCCGCTGCACGAGCGAGCGTACGCCGATCGTTCAGCATACGGCGTGCGACATCACCGCCCGGCGATAACACGCATCGCCACGTAGCAACAGATTCGTACCTCTTGCAGGAGCCGATCGGAAACTCCAGTGCCAACCGACTCCGGAAGTCTTCGCGAGCGCCTTCAACAGGTGCTGGGTGCCACCTACACGATAGATCGTGAGCTGAGTGGTGGCGGCATGTCGCGCGTGTTCCTTGCGGAGGAACGCGCCCTCGGTCGCAGAGTCGTCATCAAGGTGCTTGCTCCGGAGATCGCACAAGAACTGTCCGCCGAGCGATTTGCACGCGAGGTTCGGCTGTCTTCACAGCTTCAGCATCCGAACATCGTCGGTATCTTGACGGCCGGTGACGCCGACGGCCTCGCGTACTACACGATGCCCTTCGTGGATGGAGAGTCGTTGCGTTCGGAACTTGCGCGCCTCCCGGCCGGCGAACGCCTCCCACTGACGACGGCGGCCGACATTCTCCGGGACGTCGCCCGTGCACTCGCATACGCGCACGACCATGGAATCGTGCACCGGGACATCAAGCCGGAAAATGTGTTGCTCGCTTTTGACGCCGCAGTGGTTGCGGACTTTGGCATCGCGAAAGCAACCACGGTGGCGCGAAGGGCCATCGATAGCGAAGCCAGTGCGACCCTTACTCGAGACGGTGTCACGCTCGGGACGCCGGCGTACATGTCGCCGGAACAGGCGGCCGGCGACCCCGACGTCGACTATCGGGCCGACATCTATTCGTGGGGAATTCTGGCCTACGAGCTGTTGGCCGGCGTACACCCGTTCGCCGATCGAAGTTCTGTCCAAGCGCTCGTTCGGGCGCACCTGACGGAGTACCCACGGCCGCTCCGGGAGGCTGCGACGTCGTTGCCACCGCCGCTGGCCGCTCTGGTCATGAGGTGCCTCACGAAGGATCCAGCCGAACGGCCCGAAAGCGCACGAGAGATTCTCGAAGCGCTCGCGGCGCAAGGCGACCGAGTCCCCGCGCTGGGAGCGCGTCGCAGCACGCCACGGCTCGTGGCGATAGCTGTCGTTGTCGTGACGCTGGCATTTGGAGCCATCTGGCTGTTTCGCGAGGCGAATCGCAAAAGCGAAACGGCAAGGGGAACGGCGGCGCCTCCGACCGCATACGACGCCTATTTGCGAGGCAAAGTACGTGTCAGCAGCGAAAATCGCTCCGACAACGACGCGGCAATCGAAACACTGCGAAAAGCCATCGTTGCCGACCCGGCGCTCGCCCCAGCGTACGCGACGCTCGCGCGCGCCTACGCGATCAAGGCCTTCTTTTTCGGTCCCGATTCGCAGCGGAAGCAGCTCGTCGAAGATGCCGAAGTGGCCGTGGAGAAGGCGCTGTCCCTCGATCCGAAGCTGGGAGAGGCATACTTCGCTCGCGGCCTGCTCCTGTGGACGCCCGGTCGGCGTTTCCCGCACGAAGAGACGATTCGCGCGTATCGGCAGGCGCTCGCGTTCGACTCCTCGCTCGATGAGGCACATCACCAACTGGCGCTGGTGTACATGCACATCGGGATGTTCGACAAGGCGCAGGCCGAGCTCGCGAAGGCGCTGGACCTCAACCCGGGGAACACGCTGGCTCGATTCCGGCTCGGCGTGCTCGAGTTGTATCGCGGCGACTTTGCCCGAGCGCAAGCCGTCTTCAAGAGCACACCGCTCGAGCGGAATCCCTCACTGTGGGCGTTTCAGGAAGCGACCGTGCTGTTCAGGCTCGGACGCGAAACCGAAGCCGCAGCGCTGATCGACAAGTTCCTGCGCGACTTTCCCCAGGATGAGGGCGGCGTCGGTCACAGCGTTCGCGCGATGCTGTTGGCGAAGACAGGTCGCCGCAGCGAGGCCGAAGCTGCGATTGCAAAGTCGCTCGAGCTCGGGCGCAACTTTGGTCACTTCCACCACTCCGCTTACAACATTGCCTCGGCGTACGCCTTGCTTGGGATGAACGACAAGGCGGTGGCATGGTTGCAAGACTCGGCGGACAACGGCTTTCCCTGCTACCCGCTGTTCGCGTCTGATACCCAACTGGACGGACTACGCCGCGATCCCCGGTTCACGGCGATGTTCGCGGCGCTCAAGCGCGAGTGGGACGCCAGGATGCGGAGTTTGTGAGACTTGCCTGCCCGCTGGTCCTGATGGCCTAAACGAGCGCGCCTGACGTAACCATCGCCGAGCGGTCGTATAAGTGCGTGGAAGACAGCTCAACGTGGACGTTTAGATAGCACACAACCATTGCAGTCATGGCCGGCCAACGACCTGGGAGCAGGCGGAAGCGCTGCTTCGAACGCAACCGAGACTTCGCGCCCCCTGGCATGTCTGGTAATTCAGACTTCGGCGGCGACGCTCCTAGCTTCGCTCGATTCTTAGAGACGGAGCTACTACCCTCGATTCGGGCACGCTACCGAACCCTGCCATTTACGATTATTGCCGGACACTCCCTTTCGGGCCTTTTCGCCGCATATGCATATGGCACCGCCAACGGTCGATTCTTCGTGGGTGCCGGTACAGCCGAGACGGATCTCGACGCAGCGGCAACGAAACTCGCGGCGGAGATGCGCGCGAACCCTGGGCGCTCGACGGCATTCTCGCATCACCGCCTCACCGGCGACTCGCACTACACGTCTCCCCTGCAAGGCTCAATTGACGGACTGCGCTTCATCTTTGAACCCGTTCAGCTCAGCGATCTCCCATCGGCTCTCGTGCATCGCGAGTCCGCCGTTGTGTGGGGTAATGGCGCGCTGCTACCATCGTCGGAAGACGAGTTGGCAGCGTATCGCAGCCTACGCAGTAGGTACGCCGAGGGCGCTCGCACCCTCGGGCTGCCGGAAGTGCTCCCTCCTTATTTCGGCGGTGCACACGGCCAGTGGCTTGCTTCGTCCAATCGCGTCTCAGCCGCTAAAGTCATCTGTCAGGACGTTGTCGATTCACATCCAGAGAATTGGCTGGGATATGACTGTCTGGCTCAGGTGCAGCGTGCGCAGAAAGACTCGTCGAGATCTGCCGCTCGGAAGGCGATAGAGCTTGCCGAGCGCGCTGGAGACGCCGCAATAGTCGGTAGGTTACGTCGTGGACTTGATGCTGTCACTCCGAAGCGGACCCCGAGATGAATATGGCCGCGGATCATTCAAATGCCCGCGCTAGGCGGGTGTCCTAGCACGGGTGGGCGGGTCGTTCACTAGGTGTTGCTGGCGGCTTTCTAACGACGCTTGCCCCTGTCGAGTGGATTGCGGACGCTGGCTGTGCTCGCAATGATTTTGATCGCTCGCAACAGAAGCCGGCGTTTAGGTGGTGAACCGGCATCGCTGCCCTGAAGCATCACACTTGGGCGGCAGCTTTTCGTACGAAGATCGCCTGCGGCCGAAACGTGTTGCCACTGAAGAACCCGATCACGGCGGATTCGAGCCCGCCCCGGTGTTCGCGGACGTCCGTGACACCGACCGCCCGTAGATTGGCGACGTATTCGGCCTGGTGACTGATGTCCGCGAGAATGAGCCAGCCATTGGGTCGAAGGACGCGCAGCATTTCGTCCAGCGCCTGCGCGCGATCCTATGCCGCCGGCACATTGTGGACGACCCAGTGCGACAGCACCACATCGAAAGCGTGCGCGTCGTAGGGGAGCGCGCGCATATCGCCGGTGTCGATCCGCACGCGGTTCGCGACCCCGGCACGACGGGTGTTCTCGCGCGCGGCGTCGGGTGTGTTGTCGGTTTGATCCGTCGCGCTCCACAGGTCGATGTCCAATGACCTCACCGTGCGGTACACGATGCGCCGCACCGATCGCCATCAGACCGCGGCCGCACGCGACATCGAGTAGGTGCTCGGCACCGGTCCACGGGATGCCGTTGAAGAGCCGCTCCCGCGAGCGGAGTTTTCCGATGCGACTGCCGTACGTCATGTACATGGCTATGCCGATGCCGTAGCCCGCAACGATCGCGATCACCGCACGGGCCGTGACCACGAGCCACGCCGGAACGGCAAGGCCCATCCCGGAGCCGCCGGATGCGGTGGCGCGCCTTATCGTGGATCTCGCCATTCGACAATTCGAAACGGAGCTCGCGTGGCTGGACACCGTCGCCGCGACCAACACGTCGCGCAAGATCACCGGCGGAACCGGAAGTGCTCCGCGCGGATAGAGTATTTCAAGGCGACCGCTGTGTCACTCCTCAAGGTTCCCAGCACCCCTCCGTACGATGCTCCGCTCCTGCCTGCCGTCTGATACTGATGCGCTTCTCGACGTCGCGGTTGCGACTGGGCTTTTCGAACCCGCAGCCGCGGCGGTGCTGCTCGGCACCGTCCTCGCCGATCTTCATGCGGGGCGCTTGGGCGCTGGCCACACGGTGACCGTCTGGGCAGCGGGCGCGGATTGTCCGCCAGAAGACTGGGTGTACTTCGCTCCAGACGCCTACGCGGAGCAGGTTTGGAATTTATGGTGGATCGGGGTCACGCCCGCTTCGCATAGACAGGGGATTGGGCGAGCGCTGCTCGATAGCGTCGAGGCACATGTCACCTCCAATGGTGGGCGGTTACTCGACGCTTCACGCGCGCGCGCCGCCTAACAGTCGGCGTTGAACACTCCGCAAACACTCGAGGTCCATACCGTCCTCGCGTTCATCGGACATTCCGTAACGCCGCCGCGCCGATTGCCGACGACCAGAACTTTGGAGTGTCACGGCCGCACACGATGACGCTGCGGTTGACAGCGCATGTCGTCGAGACTATCACATGACCATGATTTCTGACCCGAGCGTGCGAGCGGCCCAGCGCCCTGCATGGAGCGGATTCGATGCGGTTGAAGGCACATCGCCCACCACACGTCATTCGCCAACGGCGATGGCTGAAGCTCGTCGCGTCCACCGTTGGTGGATCTACGGTTCATTGTCGGTCATCTCGACGCTCCTCGCCCTTCGTCTGCTAGCGTCCGCTCTGGCGGCCCCGCTGGAAACTGTAGGCGTGGGCGCTGCACCCGCCTGGCAGGTGGAAGTGACAACGAACGGAAATAGACCAGGCATCGCCTTGGCGTATGGCCACGAGGTGGGCATTCAATTGTTGAGAATCCCCGCCGGAGAAAGCGGCACGTCCGAAGCACGAGTAGTGCCGGCTCGGCTCGCTCAAGGTGAGTTGCATCTAATCACACTCTCACTCAACTCGCTTCGGGTGCACGCGCCGGGTGCGCCGGGATCTGGCGTCGTACAGTTTTCTGCGACCTCGCCAATCATCACCGCATATCAGAACTCCAAAGCGGCCGGCGTTCGGACCGGCTGGTGACGGCTGCACAGCCGGGATCGATGGTTGAACGATCACAGCGACGCAGACAACGCGCCCCAAGACCATCCCGTACGGACAGCAGCGTGAGTTGTTGAGCGATCGCGCCTTGCTCCAGCGGCGTCTCCTTGACCAACAGTGGTCTCGCGCTACGGCTACTGCGGTGGCGTGCGCCGTCCTGTTCTCCGGCGCGCTCTTTCTCGTGAAGACGCCGCACTTGTCGCTCGCGTTCAACAGCGCGTTCGTCGTGTGCTTTCTCGCTGTCACGTATTGCTATGTGCGCAATCAATTTGCACTGCGAATCCCTCTGTCGCTGCTGATACTCGTCGTGTTCGCGCTTGAAGTCGACGCACTCGGTAACGTTTTCCATTTGTACGGCACCATGGTCGGCCCGATTCGCTACGATGAACTCGCACACTTACTCGTGCAAGCACTTGCGACGCCAGTGGTCATCTGGATCGCACGTGCGTGGTGCGATGGAACCGGGCTTCGCGTGCCACTCGGTCTTTCGTCGTTCTGCGCCGCTAGCGCGATGTTTAGTCTGTCCGCGTTCTACGAGGTGCTGGAATTGTGGGACGAACTCGTCTTTGGAGGACAACGTATTTGGAGTCTCCATGACACCGCCGAGGACTTGCAATGGGACCTCTCGGGAATTGTCCTTGGTGTCATACTCACGAAACTCGTGCTCCGGCTGCACTCGGCACGCGCCACGCTCGCGTAGCGCGGAACATCGCAGCGCGACCTGCCGATCGGGCGCTAAACACTTTGTGCGTGGCCCATGAATTTCTCAATGCAGACCCATCGCCATCATCGGCTCGCGGTACTTGGCGGGCTCTTCGCGGTTGGCGTGATGAGCACAGGGTCCATCGCGACCACACACACGGTCGTCGCGCCTCAATTACAGCGCACGACGAAGTACTACGAACTCCGCGCGCCGAACCTCGTCGAGCTGACCGCGGAGTTTTACAGCGCCGCCGGCAAAGGAGCCGTGCCCGTCGGGTACGGCCTGACCAAGTGGGATGTCACGCTGAATACCAACCCGAGCTTCGGCACCCGCACGTCCTGCGCGCCGGAGCGCGTCACGCTCCGCGTGGCGATAACAACGACGTTGCCCAAGGCCGTGCGGAGCGCACAGTTTTCCGCCGAGGACGCGGCGGGATGCCCAGTTTCATCGAGCGCTGTGTCGCCGACGTCCTCGGACGCATCGAACGCGCCAGCACGACCTTCGACGTCATCACGCAGCACGGTGCAATCGACGGCGCCGTGCTGAGAGCCATTCGCGGTGTACCGCCCGAACCCTCTGTTCGGTGACGGATCGCAGATCGTTCCGCACCGCCGCACGATTGCACAGCTGCCGAACAGTCCCACCAAATTCATCGCCGCACGGACGCGATGCGGTGAGCACACCTAAAACTATAGTTGACAAACTTCCCTGACGGACGCACATTCTCCTAAACTCTTAGGAGACGACCTGCCGTGCTCACCGATCGCGAGCTGGACATCATGGCCATCCTGTGGGACAAAGGATCGGCCACCGCAGCAGAAGTGCGAGACGCGCTCCACGACGACCTTGCCTACAACTCGGTGCTCACGATGCTCCGCATCCTTGAAGACAAAGGGCATGCGCGACACGAAGAGGAGGGACGAGCCTTCCGGTTCTACGCGAGGACCGCACAGAAAACCGCCTCGCGATTCGCCCTCAAGCGACTCGTGCGCAAGCTGTTCTCCGGCTCACCAAAGCTGCTGGTGACGGAGTTGGTGCGCGACACAACGCTGACGGTCGACGATCTGCTCGCGCTACGCGCGCTGCTCGACGCCCGGCTGCGCGAGGAACGGGACCAATGAACGCCCCGTCACTCATGCTCTACGCATTCCTGTGCTCCGCGATCCTCGCGATCGTGGGGGCATGTCTGGAAACGTTGTGCACCGCGCGACAGTTGGCGTTGCGATGGATCTGGATGCTGGCGATTGCACTGTCCGTGTGCATTCCGCTGTCGTCCCTATTCAGCACGTCGACTCCACTACCCGCCACTCATGCGGCCACGCACATGCCCGCACTAGCCGGTGGTTTAGCGATCGCCGGCACCGATGCGACCACGTCGCAAAGTATCGCCGTCACATGGGCGGCGGGGCTGACACGACGGCTCGAACGATTCGAACCCGCGCTGCGCGTCGTCATATGGAGCGCCCTGCTGGTCGTACCGCTGCTCATCGGTGTCGAATGGGTGCGTCTCCGTCACGCTCGGCGCTCGTGGCGCGAGGGTACACTCTGCGGGGTCGCTGTGCTTGTGGCCGAGTCGTTCGGGCCCGCTGTCGTAGACGTGATCACACCGCGTATCGTCGTTCCAGCGTTTGCACTCACGCTTCCAGCGCACCAACAGCAACTGCTGCTCGCGCACGAAGAAGAGCACGTGTACGCGCACGACGGCCGCTGGTCGTTGGTCGTGCTGTTGCTGGTGGCGTTGGCACCGTGGAACCCCCTCCTCTGGTGGCAGTATGCCCGCTTTCGTTTGGCAATCGAGCTCGATTGCGATCGTCGCGTGCTCGCGCGCGGGAAGCCGGCGCATGCCTACGGCACACTGCTCATCGACATGGCCGCACGATCGCGGCGCGCCTCACTGATGGCCACCGCATTTCTCGAGCACCGCACGTCGTCGCTCCGGCGGCGCATTGCACACATCGTGGACGTCGCGCCACGGCTCCGTCGCGTCCATCGTCTGCGCATGGTGCTGGCTGCTACACTCGGCGCAGGCTCGTTCCCGCTCATGTTCATCCTGCCACGTCCCTCCATGCCGCAGCGACCGCGAACGGCAGCGGGATTCGTGGCGGATAGTGGCGCGATCGCCGTCATGGAACTCAACCGCGCGGGCCGCTGGACTGAGGCTGAAGCCATGGGGCGTGGCTTTCTTGCGGCGCGTCCACCGTCTGCGGAGAGTGGCGAGTCATGCGCCGTGCTCATTGGCGTGACGTACGCGCAAGTCCTGCTGCAGAAGCGCAGTGCTGCCGTCGCGTCGATGGCGCGCTTCGACAGCGTCTGCGCCAACGCGGTGTACACGGGGTTCATTCCCGCCGAGTCGGATCGTGTGCGTCGAATGGTGAACGGCGAAGATGCCAGCAGCGTCTACCAGCGCTCCAACATCCCGATCACTGCACCTGGCGGCGGCGCCACCGCGGTGATGATCCTCAATCGCGAAAGACGGTATGACGAGGCGGAGCGCACTGGATCAACGTTCCTGGCGAGCATGGGACGTCGGCCCGCGGAGCCCGAAGCGTGTGCAGTGCTGATCGGGGTCACCTTTGCGCAGGCCGTGCAGCGGCATTTGGCGGATGCGAAGCAGTCACTCGCTCGCTTCGATCGCGAATGCACTGGAGTGATGTACCTCGACTGGTTCCCAGGT
>JANMKU010000081.1:0-18970 GCA_031372205.1 Gemmatimonadaceae bacterium
GTAGCAAACCCGCGTACTTCGGGTTGGGCTGCAGGTCGCCGTCGATGAGAATTTCGCGGTCCCACGGCAGGACGATGGCACTCTCGGTGGCCAGCGCGTGAAAGTCTGGCGCGAAGCTGCCGGTGCGAAATGCAACCGCCGTTCGCACTTCCTCGGCACCCGCATTGACCAGTGCTGCGACCGCGAGTCGGAGCGTGTCCCCAGATCCACAGGTTTCGTCGACGATCAGCGCCCGTTTCCCACGCACTTCGAGCGGCGCGGCGCCGAAGACTGCTGGCGTCGCGCGCACGCGTTCGGTGCTGTAACGTCTCGACACGAGAATGGAATGGAACGGCACGTCGAGAATCGCCGCCACGGCGGCACCGGGGACTACGCCGGCGGTGGCAACCCCCACGACAATCTCGGGACTCCACGCGCGCGCCACCTTGAGCGCCAGCGCGCGAGACAGCTCGCCGAAAAGCGGCCAGTCGACAAGCAGGACACCCTTGGCAGCATCGGGAGCATACGGCAGACGCGAAGACATGCTCGGCTCCTGTGAGGTTGTGATAGGGCGCTGACGCAGTGTAGCCAATCGCGGCGTGGCTTGCCAGCGCAGCGCGCGACCCGATACCTTTGCGCGTTCTGGTCACTGTGGTTTCTCTCTCCATTCTTTCGTCTCCCGCGAGCGCATGACTTGGTGGCGCCGCCTCGTCGGCGGTTCAGCCGGGCGCGGAACACGCCCCAACGACTATCTCGCTGAAGCGCTCGAACTTGAGTCGCGCGGCGATTACTCGAACGCCCTGACGTCGTATCGTTTGGCGTTGCGGGAAAATCCTGACGACGTTCGCGTACTGCAGAACATTGCGATCGCGTTCTCGAAAACGCGGCAACCGGAAGAAGCGATCCGCACCTATCGGCATGCGCTCAAGGTGGCACCGGACTTGGCGGGCGCCCATTACGGACTCGCGTTTCTGTTGCTCAAGCGCGGCGACACCGCCCATGCGGGCTTGCACCTCGAGGCATATCTGCGCCACAGCACGGCTACCGACGCAGCGACCGCCCGCTTTCGCGAGCACGCGCAACACACACTCGACACGTTGCGCAATGGCGCGGCCGACGCCGGTGTGTCCGCCATTCTTGACGCGGGACCGGACGTGGGATCGGTCGATCTCCCCCAGACTGAGTCCGAGAACTGACGTGGGTCGGGTGCTCTCGGTCGTCAGCCAGAAGGGCGGTGTTGGGAAAACAACGACGGCGGTGAACCTTGCGGCCGCCTTCGCGCGCCGAGGCCTGAAGACGCTGCTGGTTGATACCGATCCCCAGGGGGCGGTGCGCTACGGAGTTGGGCTGCGGCGGGGCCACCCCACGGTGGGATTTGATGACTACCTGCGCGGGGAGTGCTCCTTGCGTGAAGTCATCCTGCCCACCGCGCTGCCATGGTTGCGGGTCATCCTGGCCGGAAGCATCAGCGAGCAAGCAGACCATTCCGCGTTCCAGCGGCGCGTCGGTGAGACACAGGTGCTCGCGGAACTCCTGCAACTCGCGCGCGAGCGGTGTCACGTCGTTGTTGTCGATACGCCGCCGGGGCTCGGTGCGGTGACGCGCCGCGTGCTCGCCGCCAGTCAACACGTCATCGTGCCACTCCAGTGCGAGCCGCTCGCCCTGCAGACCACACCCCAGATTCTGCGGTCGATTCAGGACGTGATTCTGGAGAACGATGAGTTGACGCTGGAAGGGATCCTGCTGACGATGTTCGAGGCCGGAAACCCGGCGGCGGAGCGTGTGCTGCACTACATCCACGAGCATCTGCCGCAGCATCTCATCTTCGACGTGCCTATTCCGCGCACGGCGGCGACGGCGGACGCGTTTGCCTCTGGGCAACCGGTCGTACTGCGAGCGCCAGCCGATGCGGCAAGTCAGGCCTATATCAACCTCGCCACGCGATTGGCCGAGCGCTTCGCGTGAATGGAGTCATTCGCGCCATTGTGCTGCTGTGCGTTCTTGGTGGCGCGGCATCGTGTGTGGAGATTGGTACCAATCCAGATGAGCCGGCAGCGATTGAACTGACCGCGCTTCCGTCGCCGTCGGTCGTGATCGGTGACACGCTGCGCAATGAGTCGGGCCTCATAGCGCCCGTGCGCGCGACCGTCTTGAATGTGCGGGGCGCCGTGATCGCCGACGCAGCGGTGCGGTACCTCTATGCCGATCTCAAGCGCGATACGGCCCTCGCTGTTGATTCGCTGACTGGGGTGATCCGCGCGCTCCGTGCGTCGACTGGAGACGCGCGTGTGGTGGCCCGCGTAGGTGGATCCCTGCAAGTGCTCCGTGTGCTGGTCATCACGACCCGTCCAGACTCCGTCGAGCGAAATGCGCAGCCGCTTCCTCTCTTCTCGACCACGCTCCCGGATACCGGTCGTGCGCGCGCGTCCGCCAATACGTCGCCCGTGTTCACGGCGACCGTGCGACATGCGGATGCGATCAGCGGCGGAAGTGGCGTGAACGCATGGCTGGTGCGCTACGAACTTCTCAAACCCGCCAACCCTGGCAACGACACGACAGCGGCGGTGTATCTGGTGGACGATACAGGGCGGGCCTCGGTGCTCGACACAACGGACGCGAGTGGTAGTGCGGGTCGGAAGGTGCGCATTCGGGCGACGGCGTTTCCAACCATTCCGACGGATTCGGTGATTGTTCGCGCGACCGCGACGTATCGCGGCAAAGCGCTGGCCGGTGCGCCGGTTCGCTTTGCGCTCCCCGTGGCCCGCGGCACAGCTGCGCCGTAAGTTCTCAGTCCTTCCACGCGCCTGATCGTCGCCTACCCGGCGCGCGCGCCGCACCGCCCGTCCGCCGTCTAATCTGGAGGTCGCGATGACCATGGTCTCGCCTTCTGCGTTTCCATCCCTGAACGTGACACAGTCCAGCATTCCGACGCCCCTTCGCGCGTCGGGGGGTCCACGCCCTGCACCGGGCACGATCAACCGCCTGTTTTTTGACGCGGTCGAGCACTTCGATCATCCGAACGCGCTGTCGGCAAAGGTGCGCGGCGTGTGGGAGCCCATGTCGCACCGGACGCTCCTTGAACGCGTACGCCGTACAGCGCTTGGGCTGATGCAGTTGGGGGTCAAACCGCAGGATCGGGTCGGCATTCTGTCGGAGAATCGACCAGAGTGGGTGATCGCCGACTATGCCTGCCTCTGCTCGTCGTTCACCAATGTGCCGATCTATCCAACACTGCCAGCGGAGCAGCTTCCGTACCTGCTCAATGACGCTGGTGTGGGCGTGATTTTCGTGTCCACGCCGGAACAGGCGAAGAAGATCGCGTCGATTCGCGCGCAGGTTCCATCGCTGCGCAGCATCGTCGGGATTGCGGCAACCAAGGCTGACGGTTGCGACTATACGCTGAGCGAACTGGAGGCGATGGGTGCAACCGTCGACTCGCCCGAACGCGCCGCCACGTTCAAACGCGACGCGCTGGCCGTGACACCCGATCAACTGCTCACGCTGATCTACACATCCGGCACGACGGGCAATCCGAAAGGTGTCATGCTTACGCAGGACAACATCTACAGCAACGCGGTGGCCAGTAAGGGAACAATCGTCGTCAACGAGCACGATGTTGCGCTGAGCTTTCTGCCACTCAGTCACATCTTTGAGCGCAGCGGCGATTACTTCTTGTTCGCCAACGGCGTGCGCATCGCGTATGCGGAGTCGATGGACACCGTGCCGCTCAACATGTCGGAGATTCACCCGACGTTGATGATGTCGGTGCCGCGACTGTATGAAAAGATCTATGCGCGTGTGTTAGAAAACGCGATCAGCAGTGGTGGCCTCAAGAAACTCATCTTCTTTTGGGCCAAGCGCGTTGGAGAACGGTGGGCTGACGTGAAACTGGCCGGAAAGGAGCCCGTTGGCCTGTTGGCGGCACAATACGCACTGGCGAAGAAACTGGTGTTCTCCAAACTCCAGGAACGCACCGGGGGCAAGCTGCGCTTCTTTGTCTCAGGTGGTGCACCGTTGTCGCCTGAGATCGCCAAGTTTTTTTACAGCGCCGGTTTGACCATTCTTGAGGGGTACGGACTCACCGAGACATCGCCGGTGATTTCGGCCAACTCGATGGAGCACTATCGTCTGGGCACGGTTGGGCGACCGATTGCCGGCGTGGACGTCATGATCGCAGCGGACGGCGAGATTCTTGCGCGTGGTCCGAATATCATGAAGGGTTACTACAACAACATTGATGCAACGAACGACGTCATTGACGCGGATGGGTGGTTTCGCACGGGGGACATCGGAGTATTGGAAGACGGCTTTTTGCGTATCACCGATCGCAAGAAGGACATCATTGTCACCGCGGGCGGCAAGAACATCGCACCACAGCCCATTGAGGGCTTGCTCAAAACCAACAAGTACATCGCGCAAGCCGTGATGATTGGCGACAAACGCAAGTTCCCGATCGTGCTGATTGTGCCTAACTGGGATCAGTTGGAGAAGTGGGCAGGTGCGCAGGGCATCGTCTGGACGTCACGCGCGGAGCTGCTGGCGATGCCGACGATTCAGGCGAAGATGGAGAAGGAGATGAATGCGCAGATGACTGGGCTGGCGCATTTCGAAACGCCGAAGAAGGTGGGATTGCTGGAGCATGATTTCAGCATTGAGCGTGGGGAGCTCACGCCGAAGCTGAGCGTCAAGCGGCGAGTCGTGGAGAAGACCAACAGGGATCTGATTGAACGACTGTACGGAGACGCCGAATCGGTCCACGCGGGTTAGAGCGCGATCGGTTGCGCGGCGCGGCAGTCGGATCGGTCGCGTGCGCTGAGCGCGCCGATCCGCCGGATGACGAAGGAGTCTGCCAGGGTAAAGAGTTTCCAGCGCACGATGGATGGTGCGGACAGTCCTGCCGCGTCGAGGTCATCGATCGCGACATCATGCGGCCACCCGACATGCGCCTGCGTGGTGATCATGGCGAGTACGAGGTGTCGCGCCTCGTCATTGAATACGCCCGCTGAGCACACCAACGCTGGCCGTCGTTTGGCCGCCGCTCGGTCGGTGAACGGAAACGGCACCAGCACGACATCACCGGCGCTAAAGGCTGTTGTATGCGGCATCGTCGCTGGCCGAGTTCCACTCGGGGGCGAGGGTTGCCTCGAGCGCCTGGAGTTCGCGCGAGGGTGCCGCTTTACGCAGCCAGACCCGGCCGTCGACATCGATCGTGAAGTCGATGCTGTCACGGGCGCTGAGCTGGAGCGTTTCACGGACGAGCTTGGGGATGGTCGCTTGGTACTTGGTCGTCATCGTAGATGTCGGCATGTCGATCCTCCGGTTATCGTAATGGGTATTACGTATTACGGTAATGGAGGATCGTGTGGAAGGCAACTGTGGTTGCAGGGGAACAATGGGTGCGTGAGAGATCGGGTGCGTCACCGAACCATTGCTCGTGCACCCGGAATCGCGCAGCATGGCGCGAGCCGGATTGCGCGTTCCGGCATGGCGCGTTCCGCCGGAGCGTGCAGGCTATCCGGCGCGGGCGAGTCTGATCGGTGCTCCCGCCTGAGCCTCAACTTGCGCGACCCATTCGACGGCGTCGCGCACCAGCTCGCGAAGTCCTGGCGGAACGGCCGCGTTCACGGGGGCGACGACGCGTCCGCCGACTCGCACCACGCGTGCGGCATCGGTGAGCAGATCGGCGTGATCCACGTCGACCGCAAGCCCATGGAGCGAGGCCGACGCGAGCGGGAGCACACGGCCGACGTCCATGCAGAGGGAGCTGACGATGGCGGTCGGCGAGCGTGGTGTATTGATCGCCAGACAGTGCGCCTCCGTCATCGTCGTGAGCATCTCCGCAAGGAGTGCCGGCGCGCCACACAGTGCCACGCGGAGACCCGGCTCGGCGAGACCAAGCAGCGCGGCCATCCGGGCGGCGTCTGTTGGTGGGGTGACTGTAGTTGGGTGGCGCGGTACCTGCCGAGCACGCGATGTGGTGAGGTCGACGACGCCGTCGTTTAACTGATATTCCGCCAGACAGACCGGGCAGCCGAGTGTACCCGCAACGAGGCGATCACCATCGCGCAGGTCGGCGACCGTGACGAGTGTCGTGGGTTCGTGCTGCCGTGGGCAGCGGAGCAGTTCGATGAAATCAACGCGCATACGGGGTGCCGAGCCGCTCGGCGCAGCTCGCGGCGGTCAGCCGCTCGAGAGGCGGAGCTCGTCGACGTTGACGCCGCCCGCGCGCGTGACCGCCCACAGCACTGCCTCCGCAACATCCTCCGCGCGCAACATCGTGGCGCGGTTCGGAAAGCCCGGTCTGTTGTCCGGATCGATCTCATCCCAGATCGGTGTGTCGGTGGCTGCAGGCGAAATCAGGGTGCTCCGCACGCCGCTACCGCGTGTCTCCTGCTGCAGCACTTCATGCATGGCGCGCTGGCCGTACTTGCTCGCTGCGTACGCCCCGTTGCCAGCGAAGACTGTGCGATCCGCTACCGAGCCGATCGTCACGACATGACCAGTGCCTCGCGCACGCATGACAGGCAGGAAGGCGCGCAACACGCGAAACGGTGCGACCAGATTCACGGCCAGCGTGTGCTCGAATTCTTCAGGCGACATAACATCGAGCGCGATGAGCGGGAAGAGTCCGGCGTTATTCACCAAGATGTCAGGCGCGCCATCACACGCTGCGGCAACACCCGTGGTCATGCGGGCCACCGCGTCCACGTCCGTCAGGTCGCAGGGGATCGCCACCGCGCCGTTGCCCATCGCTGTGGCCGCCAATTCCAGTGCCGGCACCGCGCGAGCGACGAGGAAGACGCGCGCCCCAGCACCGGCCAAAGCGCCAGCGATAGCGTGACCGATGCCACGCGATGCGCCAGTCACCAGTGCACTGCGACCAGCAAGCGACAGCGCGGTCATCGTTAGAATGCGGCGGTGTTACCGTGCGCCAATCGCAGGAACTCACTGCGCGTCTTGGCGTCGTCGCGGAAGAGCCCGCGCAGCGACGAGGTAATGGTTCGGGAGCTCTGCTTCTCGACGCCGCGCATCATCATGCATAAATGTATGGCCTCGATGACCACGCCAACACCGCGCGGCTGCAGCACCTCTTCGAGCGCATTGGCGATCTGCTCCCCGAGTCGCTCCTGCACCTGCAATCGTCGGGCAAACACGTCGACGACGCGCGGCAGTTTCGAGAGCCCCACGATCTTGCCGTTCGGGATGTAGGCGACGTGCACGCGGCCGAAAAACGGGAGCATGTGATGCTCACACATCGAGTACATCTCGATATCGCGCACCATCACCATGTTTTCGTGCGCTTCGTCGAACAGGGCGTCCCCAATGACGTCTTTGGCGTTCTGTTCGTAGCCACGCGTCAACCACGACAAGGATTTCGCCACGCGATTGGGCGTCTTGAGGAGCCCTTCGCGATTTGGGTCTTCGCCAACGAGCTCCAGTTGCGCCCGCACGGTGGCCTCGAAGGCGCGCATCGCATCCGCGTCCGCCGCCCATGTGTGCGAGTCCACCGCGGCAGCACTGGCGACGAGTCCTGGCATGACGCGCTTACTCACCCTCGTACTCGGCGTAGTTGTTCTCAGTTTCCCAAAGCCGCAGTCGGACCAGCTGCGCCGGTTGGACGGCAGGCACGAGCACGCGCCACATCGCGACCACCACGTTCTCGGTCGTCGGGTTGATGCCGCGCATATAGTCGACGTCCAAGTTGAGGTTCCGGTGGTCGGTCTTGTCAATCACCTCGCGCTCCACCACATCGCGCAGAGCCCCGAGATCGATCACATATCCCGTTCGCCCGTCAACGGGGCCGCGGACGGAGACTTCCAGCACGTAGTTGTGTCCGTGCCAATTCGGATTGTTGCACTTGCCGAACAGGCGCTGGTTTTCCTCGTCCGAAAGCGCAGGATTGTGGATCCGATGCGCCGCATTGAATCGCAAGCGCCGCGTCACGGTGACGATCGCCATGGTACCTCACAACCGGCAGCGTTGGACGGGCCGGAACCGCCGGTGCGGTTGGGCGCGTACGTGGGCCGGCCGGTGCCGCCCTCGCGCAAATTAACGGCGGTGGCGACGTTGCGGTTCCTAGCGGTGCAATGCACAAAGGCTCCGCCGGAGCGGAGCCTTTGTGATAATTACGGGCAGGGAGAGGTGATCTTGAAGCCCAAAGAATACAAATAAGACTCTCACCACGCTTCCGACGTCCCCGCACTGGGGCATGTCGTAGACACAGTTTGTCGAATCTTCTCTATGGACTTATCGGCTCAAGAAGTAAATCTCTCCGTACCCGAGCTACTTCGAAGGTATCACCGGCGCCTCACGGCGCGCAATCCAAATATCGCATGGACCTCTATACCATTGCCGCCGTCGTGATGCTGCTCGTCTGGGCCGGTGTGACGTTTACGGTGGGCGCACCTGGGTGGATGAACCTGTTGCTCACGGCCGGCATGTTTGTGCTCATCTGGCGCATGGTTGTTCGCCGCACACCGTCCGGACCGCAGGACAAACCGTAGCCCCACCATCTCAGATCTCCCAGTTCGACAAGACCATTCCATCGTTTGGCACGGTCTCGGACCAGCCGTACGCACTCATGCGCAGATCCGTCCATCGCACTCGTGCACCACGCTGCATCAGCAGTCGATACGCATCGGGGTAGTCGCCCTGCAGACGAATCGCCACCCGACGCATGCCGGACCGCTGGGAAAATGCCGTGAGCGCGGTCACCATCGAGTTCAAGTCATCGCGGGCGCCGAGGACCATTTTCAGTACGCGCAGTTCGTCGCGCGGGCGGCCCTCCACCAGCGACTCGGTGTGACAGAGGGCAAAGCCACTCGGTGCGTCGAGCGCGCCGAGGATGACGGTATCCCCAAGCGCCATTCGGTCGGTGAGTTCCAGTTCGCGGGTGAAGTCGACACCGGGTGACACACGATCTGTGAGCGCTCGGCAACGGTCCATCGTCAACACGCGATCGGCGTCCGACAAGCGCGACAGCAGTTGCGGCGGTCGCTCACTCGCCGATGCGTCGATCGTCAATGTCACTGTCATGTGACCAGGCACAAATCCAAGCTTCGAATAGAAGCCGATATTGTCCATCGTGCGTGGCATCGTTTCCAGTCCGATCACTCGCACGTCTTTTCGACGTAGCCAACTCATGCCGCTTTGTACGATCGTTTTGCCGAGGCCCGCGCCTTGGCTTTCGGGACGCACACAGAGTGGTCCCATCCACCCTTCAATGCCAGAATGATGAACAATATTGAAGGCGACGATGCGACCGCGTTCGTCACGCCAGCAGAGGGCACCATCTCCCGCGTCCTCAATGGCGTATCGCCAGACCGACGGGTTGAGTGCGGGCACGCGAACGCCCGCCAGGCCGTCGCGCCGATAGCGTTCGGTAAACGCTTCAGTAAACACTTCGTTCAGCGCGTCGATGTCATGCACCGATGCGACGAATGGCCCGTCCACTGGACGAACCCTGCTCCACATACTTGGCGCGGTGCTCACGCGACGGCCGCCAGTTGCTCGTTGGCAACATCGGCGCCGTAGCCTGGCGTCACGATACTCGCGCCGCTCTCTTCATCGAACCGCACCAGGAGCACGCGGTCAAGGCCCTCGCGCACCTGTTCGATGTGCGTAATCACGATCACTTGTTCGAAGCGATCACTGAGTCGTCGCAGCAGGTCGATCACGTTGCCTCGGCGCGTGTCATCGAGTGAACCAAACACTTCATCGAGAATGAGCAGCGAGAACGCCTGTCCCGCACGATCGGCGATCATCTGCGAGATGGCCAGCCGCAACACGAGATTGCACAGGTCCTCCTCGCCACCCGAAATCACCGGCTTCGGTAGCCCGTCCTCAAGGACAAGCAAATTGTAGTCCTCATCAAACTCGAGCGCCGCATACCGGCCGTCGGTGAGGACATCGAGAAAGCGGCTGGCAATTTCGGCGAGCTCCGGTCGCAACTGGAAGTTGAGATCCGTACGGAGATCCGTGTATGCGCGATCGAGCTCATCGTGCATGCGTTTGTCCAATTCCAATTGATCCATGCGCTCTTGCAGTCGCGCCAGCTCACGCCGTCCGCGCTCGGCGACATCCAGATCATTGCGCGCGCGCTCCGCGTCGGCCGCAGCACTGAGGCCCTCCAGCTCGGCGCGTCGCGCGTCCACCGCTGCACGTTCGTGCGCATCGCGCACGGCGGCGAATTCGGTGTCATCCATCCGCGACGATCCGCGCTGCAGATCCAGCGCCTGTACGCGCTGCCGGGCAGACTCGCGCAAGAGCTCCACACGTTGCCGTTCCGCACGGATCGGCAGCTCGCGCTCCAGTAGTCCGCCCAGTCTCGCCGCGCGGGCCTGTGTCTCGATCAGGCGGCCAACGATCACCCGCAATTCCGAGTGACGCGATGCATCATAGCCCATCGGCAGTGCGGATAAGGCAACTCGCGCCTGCTCAAGTCGCGCTGTCGTTATCGCTCGCTGGTCCGTCACCGTCGTCATCTCGGCGATGGCAGATTGGATTTTCATCAGCCGACGTTCAGCTGATGTGACATCGTGCTGCGCGCCCCGCCGCTGCTCGTCGAGCACGTCGACGCGCTCATTGGGCTTGGTCAGCTGTTCGACGCGCTGCCGATAGTAGTTGCCGTCAATACGGACCGTCTCCACCTGCTCCGTCAGCAGATCGAGCACGCCACGAAACGCGGCCCCCAGGGGACGACCACATGTCGGGCACGGACTCTCTTCACCCAGCCCGGCCAGCGTCTCTCGTTGTTGTTCGAGCTCCGTGTACTGCGCGCGCAGTGCGTCGAGCCGCGTCTCGGCTTCCTGTCGATCGCGCGCCCACGCGGTGCGTTCTGCATCGAGCGCCTGTTCCGCCGCGATCAACGCGCTGCGGGCCGCCGCCAGGTGCTGTTGCGTTGTCACTTCCAGCGACGGCGCGGTTTCCAGTTGTGAGGCACGCTCGGCAAGCTTGGCGTCTTCTTCGGCGAGTCCGCGAACGCGTTCCAGCAGCGCCTGCCGTTGCGCTTCCGCATCGGCGAGTCCGTCCAGATCGGCCAACTCGCCGCGCAACTCGGGTAACGGCTCGAGGGACGCGGTGAGCGGAGCGAGTTCACGTTGCGCGAGCTCGATACTCGCCAACTCCTGTTCGAGTCGCTCCACGTCGCGCCCGTGATTGAGTTCCTCGGTTTCGGCAATGCGCAGTTCGGTCAGCAGAAGCTGCGTGCGTTCCCGTTCCGCCTGTGCATCAACCCAGCGCGGCACGAGGTCGTGAAAGCGCGTCGTGGCAGCAACACTGGTCGCGGCAGTTTCGGTGGCCCGGATGCGCGCCGCTGCCAGTCGCGATTCAGCGTCAGACACCATACGCCAGACGGCATCGCTGTCGGGCATACCCTGTTTGAGCCCGTTGATTTCAGCGAGCAAGGCGCGCCGACGCTCGCGAACAAGTTCCTGCGCCCCACTCAACCGATCATAGCCCAACACGCGCGACAGGAATCGTGCGCGGTCTGACGGGCCAAGCGCCGCCATCACGTCGAGCTCTTTCTGCGCCGTGAAATACGTGTGAAAAAACTCGGCGCGCGTCATGCCGACCCGCCGCTGCAGCAACTCCGTGACACTGGTGATCGAGTTGGCGATCGGGGTGTCGCCCCCATCAAGGAAACACTCGGCTGACGTGAGGCCGCGACGCACGCGATACCGGTGACCGGCGAGTTCGAACTCCAGCTCGACGCGCACGACGGCTCGTGCTTCCGCGCGCGCAAAACGAATGGAATCGCGCGTGCCGCGCGCTGCCGGGTTGCCGTAGAGCGCCCACGCAATGGCCTCAAGGAGCGTCGACTTGCCAGCGCCGTTTGGACCGATGATGCCCGTCAGTCCGGTTTCGAAGACGATACTGGTGTCAACATGTTGGCGGAAATTTTGTAGTCGCAACGTGAGCAAGCGCATCTCAGCTCACCAGCACAGGCATCGCGGCCGCTGCGGCGTCTTCCGCCTGCTGCAGGTATTGCAGGCCCTTGGTGACCAGCACGTCACGATCAATCCCAGGTGCTAACACGCGTTCGTGCAGGTGTTCGGCCACCAGTTCTGGCAGCGTGGCGCGGCGGCCCGGCGCGCCATCACCACTGCTACGGCGCTTCAGCACGTCGGGCCGACGTGTGTCGAGATGGAAGTGCATGGCGCGGCGGCGATACTCGCGTAGCAGCGACTGGTCGAGGTCGCGAACGATATGGCGGGGAATGTTGTAAATGAGCATCCGCACCACGTGGTCATCGATCCCGTCGCGTGCGCTCGCGATGCGCGCGGCCAGCGCGGCGTCAACTTCGGCGGCGCCCATACCCGAGGCATCGATCGTGTCGAGATCGAGCAATTTTCTCGACGGTTTGACCGGATGAAACCGGTGGGCACCGGTCTCGAGGTTGTGCTCAATGAACCCCTTGCCTGGCAGTCGTCGATCGCGTTCGTCCGCGAGGTCGCCCCAGGGATTGGCACTGGTGTAGTCGACTGACCCGCTGTAGTACGCGCGAGTGGCCACTTCCTGATAGACATGATGGTGGCCGAGTGCCGTATAGCTCCATTGTTCGGTATGCAGTTCGGCGATGCGGATCTCGTTTGCTGCCCGGTCGATGGGGGACACGTGCGCGGGCGACATCCCTTCGAGTACACCGTGCAACACTTGCACCGAGTAGGTGAAGCCGTCGGGCGGTGTGGAGGCTTTGAGTTCCGTGCTCGTCGTGAACGGCACCGCGAGTACGGCAAGCGATCGCGATGGGAATGTGAAGAGCTCGGTGGTTGCGTCCGCGACGTGAATGCCGATTTCACGGAACAGACGAAGGATGCAACCCGTTTCGGCCGCACGTGGTGCATCGTGATTGCCGGCCACCATGATGATCGGCATGTCCGGCAGCTGTTCGCGCAGCGAGCTGAAGCCTCTGAAGGCGCGCAGGATGGCTGGGTTGGACGGTCGCACCGAGTGAAAGATGTCTCCGGCGACGACGATCACGTCCGGCTTGATGTCGAGGATCTGCGTGATCGTGCGATTGAACGTCCCGGCGACGTCAGCCTCACGCTGATTGATGCCGGCCGGGGTCAGTCGCTGGTACTGCCGAAACCCGAGGTGCAAGTCGGCCAGATGAACAAGACGCATGCACGTAGTCTAGCGCTGTCGTCCTGCTATCGGACCCGCACGCGTTGCAGAATGCGGATATCGAGTAGCATCGGTGTCGACGGGCCGGCCGGGCCGGGCGAGACCTCCGACTGCACATCGATGACGGTCCGGGCATCGGTGATCCACGCACGCGCACGGTCGACCAGCATTGTGCCGCGAATCGTGCCCGCAGTCACCACACGCGTGCCCGCCGGGAGCTCGCGTGCAGCCCCATCGCGATGCAACGTGCCACGCATGGATATCCATGCATCGCGGCCGGCGTGCGTGACGGAGTCCAATCGGAACTGCGCGCGCAGCACACCGTCGGCGCGAAAGCCACTGACCGGAAGCGACGGGAGCATAATGTCACGTTCCCAGCGGTCACCGACTCGGACCGCGGCGTCGGGCAGCATACCGGGCAATGAGGCGAGGGTCGCGCCGAGTTCCATCGCGGCCGGCGGTGGATCGTTCACACGCATCGCGCCGTCCGGCGTGACGCGAACGCGAACCTGTCGCCCTTCGAGCGGCAGCGGCATGGACTGTGGTTGGCCGACGTCGCCGCCAGTCCCCGCCCACATGGCCATGGAATCGGTCGTGGCGAGCAGCGTGGTGGCGGAAAGATCACTGGCCTCGACCAGGGAATGCGCATACAGCAGCAGTCGCGTGATGCGCAACGACGCGCGCTCCCGACGCGGGCCGTAGTCAGGGCCACGTGGGCTCGGTGCCGGTCGCGGTCGATCCAGTCCGTCTGGTCCGTTGCGTGACGGTGTCTCCGCCTGTCGTCCACTCATCTCGATGGTCTGTTCCATCTGCAGCCGCAATGTGTCGCCGACGCGCGGCCGCACGATCAAGAGCATGGCGTCGGATGTGACAGGATGCGCGCCGCGTGCTGGTTCCGATCGTGCAGCCACCCCAGACGTTTGCCCCTGAACCGGGCTGCGCCCGACGCCCATGGCGACGATCGACAAAAGCATCGTGACTTGCAACTTCGACTGCCGTATCACTGGGTTCTATCCACCGTATTCATCGGGAGCAAATGCGCGCAACGAGCGCGGCTTTGGCGCGACCGCTTCGGCGTCGATGGCGCCGGGCCGTGCGCGCTGCCGCAACTCTCGAGTAAAGGCGGCTTTGACGTTTTCCGGACGCTTCCGGAGTGTCGCATTGCGCGCCGCAAGCACTTCGGATTCCTCGAACAGCAGAATGGACTGCTGCACCCAACCCAGCTCAATACCATTGTCGAGTCGCCGAAGGTCCCGCGTCACCGCATGCGCCAGCGACAGCTCAGGCGCCTGTGGAAAGCGCTCGACGCCCTCTCGGCCACTCATGACCGCCGGTCGCGGAAACCGGAGAAAGACCGGCTGTGCAAAATGGGGGTGTCGCACCATGAGTTGGCCCTTGTCCAAGGTGGCGAGGCGCGCCTTGACGGCTGGACTGAGCACCTGATATCCCGGCGTCGCCAGTTCGTCGCCATCCATGCGGCCAAACATCGCGGTGCCCGCATTCCCCACGACGCGTCGATGCACCTGCGAGCGAAACTGCTGGGCGCCGAACAGCACGAGGCCGAGGTATCGACCACGCTCCGAGATATCGAGCAGCATTTTGCGAACGTATGTGTCGGGGCCGTCGCCCGGCGCGTACTTGTTCAGTTCATCCACGAAGACAATGAGGTGGTCGACGCCCAGGTCACGCCGCTCCAAATGCTCACGCAGCTTTGAGACAACACGCGCGAACACCAAATCTTGCGCGTCTTCCTCGGTGTTGGCGACATCAATGACGTACACCGTGCGATCGACAAAGCTCCCAAAGGGCAAGTCTGACACGACGCCATCGTCGGTGACCAGGCCTGCACAGCGCGTAGACAGGTTGGACAACCGATTGCGCACTTTGCGAATCGTCGCGGCATGGTGCGTGCGCCACGTGTCGCCGTTCGAGTCTTCCACTTTGCGCAGCACTTCACGGAACCACGCATCGAGATCGGCAAATGACATTACCCGGTGCACGCGCGTAAACCCTGGCTCCTCGAAGTCGCGCCCCACTACGCGCTCGCGAATGAAGTCAATTAGTGCGTCCGCTTTGGCATCAAGATCGTCCTTGCTCAGCAACACATCGGCAAACTGCAACACCTCGCCGAGGCCCCACGTGAGCGGCTCGACGTCGCCGACAAGGTCCGGATGCGACCGCAGCGTATTGAGTGCGAATCCGCGTGCGGTGTACGGTGCATAATAGCGCACATTCTTGAACGGCTCGGCCGGCACGTTCAGCAGTTCGTACATCTCGCGATCGACGTCGTCGATGCGCCCGGGTTGATCCAGAAAGCACAGATCCGGCCCTTTGACGTTGAAGCACACGGCGGCAACGGATCCTCGATGCGATGGGAAGTGCGCGAAGATTGACTGCAGCACCCACTCGATGGCGCTGGTCTTGGTTGCGAGCCCCGACACACCAGAGATGTTGAGATGCGCGGCTTCCGGACCAACAAGAAAATCCGCATCGAGATAAATCGGTGAGCGCATCGCCCCCGCGCGATACACGCCAATGGGAATACCGGTTGGCGTCGCGCCACTGATGTAGCTGTCCATGCGGAGCGCAACGGCCACATCCGCGTCATCGGCCAGATACACAGCACCCAATGGAACGGGTTGCAGGGGCTCTTCCGGAATGTGCCGGAGGACGTGCGCCGTATAGAGGCGAATTTCCGTGCGCTCGGTGGCACCAAACGCGCCGCCATCCGGACGGCCATCGTGTCCGAGGACATCGTGGAGCGGCGATTGCACGTCGGAATAGCTGAAGCCCTCCATGACCACTCCGAACACCCGAGGCAGTTCCGGCCCGACAGGAACCGTACCTTCCACGCGGACGATTGTGCCGATGCCGATCGGTGCGTCCAGCGCCGTCCAGAAATGAAATTCGTGCGGCGTGTTGGGTTTGCGTTCAGTGGCCACAATGCGACCGATGGGCTCGCGCGTCGCCTCGGACGTTACGCTGAGAATCACGTCTGACCTTGAAAAATCATGAACCGATGAGGGCTTTGAGATAGGTCTCGCACCCATGCACGCCATACGTGAGCGTATCCCAGCGCGGGTCCGGAAGCGAGAGTGGGCGCCGCTCGGCGAGAATCCACGAGGAGAGTCTATCCGATGTCGCGGCGATGCTGGCGCGCACCGTGCTGTCCGCTATGTGTTCCACCAAAGCGGCTGAAGGCGCAACTTCCACGCGCACCAGTCCGTGCAAGGGATCTCCACTACCGGCGTCGCGCAGGCGCAGGTACCAACTGGCTACGGCGCGTCGCGCGCGATGCGTGACGAGAAACGTCGGCGACCGCTCGCCGTCGCGGAGCGCGAGCACGAGACGAACCATGGACGCGTCACCGTAGAGCGTCTGATGCGATTTCACGACACCAAACGCTGTCGCGGTTTCGTGGATCGCCAGGTTACCGGAGATCCCGCCGTCCACCCAGAGCCACCGCTGTTCCTCCCTACACCATTCGGCCGCCAGCGCACGTTCCAGGGCTTCGCGACGATGGGCGACGAGTTCGAGGGAGCGGGCGCGCACCGCGAGCGGATGCGTCACCGTGTCGGTGGCGTCCGCGCGTTCGCCCACGTCATAGAGGGACATCGGCGACGACTCAAGCTGGGCCCACACCACCTCGCCGATCAGCGCTCGCGACGCATACAACGCATGTGCCACGCGCGCTGTGCCCCATGTCTCCAGCCGTCGGGCTACGCGTTGCCGAATGACCGCAGCGACGGTCCCAAAGACGATTGGCGACCCATGTACGTGTCCGAGCACGCGGCTCCGCTGAATGCCGTCCAGAAAACCGCACACGACCGGGTCTGCGACTTGGGTAACCGCCCGTGGGCCACCCAATTCCACCATGTCGCACGCCGACACTACCGGTGGGTCTTGGCGCTGCTGCAGGCGCTCAAGGGACGGGGCGGCGCTGGCCGCCTGCACCGCGGCCTGACCGATGATCGGCCGCAGCGTGCGCAGTGCTGTCCGAAACGCAGGACCATCGAGGGCAAGCGGAGGCGCTGGCGGCGCGTTCGGCGACGCATCAGGAAAAGAATCGTGACGCATTCGGGCTGCTTGCTCGTCATGCACGGGTGGAGGGTAGCGACCACCATCGTCCGTCACAACAACGGACCAACAATGCTATCTTTGCCTCATCCAACTCCCCAGGCTCCTACCCGATGATCTTCGCTCGCCCTGCTCTGCGCAACCGTACACGGCTACTGCTGGCGCTCGTGACGATGGCGACGCTCAGCACCGCGTGCTCCAAGGACAAACTGAAGGCTGCCCTGTCGGCAACGCCTCCCGAAGCCATCGACTTCGGTTGGGTCCGTGACAGCACGCTGATGGCGAGCAAGCCCAATGTGTTGTTCCGGGTGCTGGAGTCAAAGTCCGGTACCCAAGTCGTACCCATCGCCACCATTGGGACGGCGGGCTTTACGATGATGACGATGCGCAATCGCGGATGGCATTTCTTCGATCTCACGTATCTGCACGAAGGGAGCATATTGCGGGCGATTCGCGACGGTCGCGATGTCGGCAGTGTGACACTCGTGCGCGGGCAATGGGAGAGCGGCAAACCGTCCCTCGACTCTCTTCCTGGCTGCCAAATCGTAGTGCCCGGCGGCGTAGCGACGGTGCCGCCTGGCGTGCGGCTCGCGATGTCGGGCGCGCCACAGGCGATGCCGTCGGCGCAGCCGCTTGGTGCCGGTGAGCTGCAAGAAGCGCTCGATCGGGCCTTCAAGCTGGTCGTTCCCTCGGCCGGCGTCTCACCGTCCATGTTGCCGCGGTATACGCGCGAGGTTCACCAGGTGCCTGCGGGCGCCGGGCCCAAGCCAACGATCGTGGTCATTCTTGACGACCCAGAAATTGTCCCGGAAGACCTGCCGATCGAGGGGCAACGCCCTCGACACGTCGTGCTGGTGCTCGACAACGCGCGGTTCGGGTACAAGGTGACGTTTCAGTACACGACCGTCGGCAATAAGAAATCCCCGCCGCGATACGATTGGCTCGACTTTGTTGATGTCGATGCGGATGGCAAGGGCGAACTGCTCTTCGGAATTCGCGGCGAGCGGTACAAAAAGGAGTATCCGACATACACGATCGGCCTTCACTTCAAGAATGACGTGTGGACGCAGAGTTTGACGTACAACAGCACGCGCTGTCAGGGCTGACCGAAGCGCGACGGCGTCAACGCTCGTACTCGTTACTCGTACACGTCTACTCGATACCGATGTCCCACGCCTGTTCAAGATCGTTCCGACTGTAGGCGCGGAATGCCGTCAGGGTTTGCGTGCGTATGATGCCGGGGACTTGCGCGAACTCCTCGGTGACAACGGTCGCGATGCGATCGAGGTCAGGGACGCGAAGGATGGCGACCAGATCCCACGCACCAGAGACGGAGTACACTTCGCTCACGCCGTCGATGCCGGCCAGTTTTGTTGCGCAGACTGGAATGTGCTTCGGGTCTGCCTGCACCAGCACGATCGTGGTGATCATCGACGCTCCTCGCGCGCTCGCGCATGGGGTGAACTAGGGCGCGCTACACTCATACGCCGCTCAGACAGCGCGCGATTCGGGTGACACCTTCCACCGCGACTGCCTGCGACGTGGCGTAGCTGGCGCGAATCCAGTCCGGTGTGAGAAAGGCATTGCCGGGAACCACAGCAACGTCATGCTGGTCAAGAACACGTTGCGCAAACGCGGCGCTGGCATCAGGTGCACCGTCGAATCCCGCAACGTTGACGTACAGGTAGAAGGCGCCAGCGGGGCGCACAAACGTGACGGACGGAAACGCACGAAGCGCGTCGAGCACGGCATCACGACGACGATGAAACTCGGCAACCATGTACGCGAC
>JANMKU010000107.1:0-4468 GCA_031372205.1 Gemmatimonadaceae bacterium
TCCTTGAACATGCCCTTCTCGATGATCAGCCACTTGTCCGCGGCCACGCCCTCGTCATCCCACGCCACGAGCGCCAGTGACTGCGGTTGCGTGCGATCGGCCTGAATGTTCATCAGCTCCGTGCCGTAACGCAGTTTTGCGATCTGCTTTTCTGGTGGCGCAACAAAGCTCGTGCCAGCGTAGTTCGCTTCGTAGCCCATCGCACGATCAAGCTCAGTGGGATGACCAATCGATTCGTGAATGGTCAGCCACAGGTTGGTGGGCTCGAGAATGAGATCATACCGCCCTGGCTCCACACTCCTGGCACCAATCTTCTCCACGGCCAGCGCTGCCCACTCGGCGGCTTTGCCTGGCATGTTGAGCGACTGCACGTATTCCCAACCGGCAGCACGCGGCGCCAACTCTTCACTGTACGACTGAAAGCCGCCCTTGCCTGTTGCCGTAGCATCGAACGACGGTCCAACACGAATGAACGTCTGCGTCGTTTCCGTGCCTTCGGAATTCACGTACGTCTTGATCTCGCGCAGCAGCTGCAGCCCTGTCGTCACAAAGCGCACACCGGGTGTTTTGAGCGCCGCTTCGTTGGCCGCAAACAAGAGCGCCACCTTCTCTTCGATCGGCACCTCAAGCGGGTCGCGCGTCATTGGCGTCATCCAGGTGCCCTTCACCGCAGGCGCCGGTGCCAGTTCCACCGGTCGTCGCTGAACGGCCTTCGCTGCCTTGGCAATGCGCGTGGCTTCGCGAGCCGTTTTGACGACACTCTCTTTCGTCATGTTGCTCGTGGCGGCAAATCCCCATGAGCCGTTCACCAGGGTGCGCACGCCGATGCCGTACGACTCACTGTCGGCGACGCCGGTGATCTGTCGTTCGCGCGTGTTGATGGACTGTCGACGGTACCGTCCGATGCGCACGTCGGCATATGACGCGCCGGCATCCCTGGCCGCGTTGAGCGCCTCGTTTGCCAGCTCCACCGCATACGCTTCGGCATGGGGGGTGACAATGAGCGTGCCGTCATGCGGCAACAGCAGCCCAGACGGTGTGGCGCCGAGCAATCGCGGACCGGCGAGCGTGGCGGCAGCCGCGGCTGCTCCGGCAACAAGGAAATCGCGCCGAGTGGACATGTCGTGCTCAGAGGAGGAGGGTGCTTCACCAGACTGAAAGAGTAAACGACTCCGTCCGGCCGAACGCTGACGCCACACATTGCGAACGCCCGCCAAGGCAAGTCGAGGGGAGTGGCACATCGACAGCCGTGGTTGACCTTCTATCTCGTTGCTTCTACAGTGTTACGTAATCTTATGACCTTATCAACGCAGCACGCTATCCAACTCGACGAGATGGCGCAGGGCAACGCGGTGTTCCGTCAACTGCTCGACAGCGTACGTTCCGATCTGGAACAGTGGAATCTGGAGACCCATCTACTCCTGCACACATCCTGATGGCCGATCTCTTCAACCTCGCCGGTCGCGTCGCGATTGTCACCGGCGGCTACGGCGTGCTTGGTGGCAGTATGGCGAGTGCGCTCGCGACCGCTGGTGCACGCGTGGCCGTACTGGGACGCCATGCTGAGCACCTCGATGCCAAAGTGCGATCGATTCGTGATGCCGGGGGCGAAGCGATGTCGCTCGTCGCCGATGTGGTTGATGAAGTGTCGCTGCGGGCCGCACGCGCCACGGTCGTCGATGCGTGGGGTCGCGTGGATATTCTGTTGAATACCGCCGGCGGCAACCTGCCACGTGCACGCTCCGATACGACGCTGCCTTTCGCGTTGCCCATGGACGCGTTCAACGACGTGCTGCGACTCAACCTGCACGGCACGGTGTTGCCGTCGCTGATTTTTGGTGAAGCGATGGCCGAGCAGGGCCGAGGCAGCATTGTAAACATTTCGTCCATGGCATCGACGCAAGCGCTGAGTGGCGCGATGGGCTATTCGGCGGCCAAGGCGGCGGTAGAGAATTTTACGAAGTGGCTTGCCGTTGACCTGGCACGTCGCTGTGGAGACGGGCTGCGCGTCAATGCCATCTCGCCGGGGTTCTTTCTCGCCACGCAGAACCGCGCCGTGCTGGTGAATGACGACGGAAGTTTGACACCACGCGCGCAGACGATCATCGCCAAGACGCCAATGGGGCGATTCGGCAAACACGCGGAGCTCAACGGCGCGCTACTCTACCTGTGCAGTGACGCTGCCTCGTTCGTGACCGGAACCGTGTTGCCAGTCGACGGCGGATTCAGTGCGTTCAGCGGAGTCTGAGCGGCTCGCGCCCGACCATGCGCGGGCATGTTTCGTGACGGTGGTGTACTGATGCACATGACGTTTCGGTGGTACGGTGAGAGCGACGCAATCTCGCTTCAACACATCGGGCAAATTCCCGGCGTTCGCGGCATCGTCAGCGCCGTGTACGACGTGCCCGTGGGCGACGCGTGGCCTGCGTCACACCTTGCGCGTCTCCAGGAACAGATCACGAACGCCGGCCTTGAACTGGCGGTCATCGAAAGCATTCCGGTGCACGAATCGATCAAACTCGGCGCCTCTGACCGCGACCGCTACATCGATGCGTATTGTGAGAGCATCGCGCGTGTTGGCGCCGCTGGTGTGCCCGTCGTGTGCTACAACTTCATGCCGATCTTTGACTGGACGCGCACCAACCTCGCACACGTGCTGCCTGACGGATCGACGACGCTGACGTACGAGCACGATGCGTTGTCGCGGATTGACCTGTCACACGGCACCGGCGAGTTGCCGGGATGGAGCACGGCATACGACGCGGATACGCTGGCCCGACTACTGGCACAATGGCGCGTCGTGCACGCCGAGGAACTCTGGGAGCATCTTGCGTACTTTCTTGCGCGGGTGGTTCCCGCTGCCGCTGCCGCTGGCGTGAAGTTGGCGATCCACCCGGATGATCCACCGTGGTCAATTTTCGGACTGCCGCGCATCATCACCAATGCCGACGCCCTACGTCGTGTCCTGACACTCGTCGATCATCCCGCCAACGGCCTGACGTTCTGCACGGGATCGTTGGGTTCGGGCGCGGCCAACGACGTGCCGGCGATGGTACGCGAGTTTGCGGCAGCACAGCGCATTCATTTCATGCACTGTCGCAACGTGCAGCGCACCGGCGTGCAGTCATTCCAGGAAGTTGCGCATCCGAGCGCCTTCGGCGACGTGGATATGCGCGCGGTGCTACAGGCGTTGCACGACCACGGCTACCGTGGGCCCATGCGCCCCGATCACGGCCGGATGATCTGGGGCGAGCAGGGCAAACCGGGATACGGACTCTACGATCGCGCACTCGGCGCGATGTATCTGCAAGGACTGTGGGAAGGCGTACACACCACGTAGCGCGGCGGCACTCGATCTGCGTCAAAACTCGATCTGCGTCCCCAGTTCCACGGCACGATTCGGCGGGATGCCAAAGTACTGCGTGGCCGTGCGCGCGTTATGCGCCATGAACACGAAGATGCGCTTGCGCCAGTAGGCCATCCCCGCACTGCCATTGGGGATGAGCTGCTCTCGGCCCAGATAGTAGCTGGTCTGCAGGGATCTGGTTCTGATGCCCGCCTCGAGCAAGCGCGCGCGCACGTCCTCCACGTTCGGTGACTCCATGTAGCCGTACGACGCGGTCACGCGATACACACTGGGGGCGAGTGGTACAATGGACATGCGCTGCGCCGCCGGCACTTCGGGTACCTGTTGCGCGACGATGGACAACAAAATCACCTGCTCATGCCATACTTGATTGTGCTTGAGGTGATGCAAGAGCACGACCGGCGTTCCGTCGGTCTCGGAAGTCATAAAAATCGCGGTCCCCTTCACGCGAACGGCACCACGCGATTCCAGACTCTTCAGCAATTCTTCAATTGGTATCGAACGCGCTACCAACTTTTCACGGAGCAACCGTCGTCCGCGTTTCCAGGTGGTCATGATCGTGAAGAGAATCAGCGCCAACACCAACGGCACCCAACCGCCATGCAAAATCTTGGTGGCGTTCGACGACAGAAATGCGAGGTCAATGGTCAGAAAGACAGCCGTCAGCGCGCCCGCTTTCAGTGCCGACCAGCGCCAGCGTTTGCGCGCGATGTAGTGAAACAGGATTGTCGTAATCAGCATCGTACCGGTCACCGCAATGCCGTATGCGGCGCCCAACCGCGACACCGACCCGAAGTACAGCACCACGGCCAGACTGCCCAGCATGAGAAGCCGGTTGACCTCGGGGATGTAGATCTGTCCCGCTTCTGACTTCGACGTATGGATGATGGTGACGCGTGGCGAGTATCCGAGTTGCACGCATTGCTGCGTGATGGAGAACGCCCCGGAAATAAGCGCCTGCGACGCGACAATGGCCGCCAGCGTGGCGAGCGCGAGCATCGGGATGAACAGCACGCCGGGCACGAGGTTGTAAAACGGATTCACGGATGCCGCGGGGTCGCGCAGCATCAGCGCGCCCTGACCGAAGTAGTTAAGCAGCAG
>JANMKU010000472.1:0-9743 GCA_031372205.1 Gemmatimonadaceae bacterium
ATATCCTCTCGGGACAGGAACGAACCCCGACCACCGCGATGTGGTCGGCTGGACCAGCCAATACCGTTCCAACCGCGCTCGCGGCTAAAACGTCACGACGCTTCGGGCCGAGCGGAGAGCTCGACGACGGACGTGCGGTACTACACGCGGGGCGCGTTTCGTACGGGTCAGACGTTCTGGTAGGGGAAAATAGCCGCTGAGCAGGGGGCGGCAACGCGCCACCGTGCTCTCTCAGGGGTCAATGGGCCATGCTACGGCCAGCGGACCAGACTGTCAATACCGGTTGGCACCCGTCGTGTGGCGTTCAGCTGGCAGCCGAACGCCATCGAGAACTGCTCAGCGTTCGAGCGGTGGTGCTGGCAGGAACTCCAGTTTCGCGGCGTCGAGCACGGTCGAGTCGGCAGTGAGCAGCGTGGTACCGGCTGGCACCCCGTTCAATTTCAGCAAATACGTCACGATGTTCAGATATTCCTCCGGCGTCATCGACCCCGGATTATCGTCGGGCATCGTGGTGCGAATCAGCTGATACAACTCCCGCGCCGTGCGGCCATTCCATTTTTTGCGGAAATCAAGACTGGTCACGTCCTTTTTTTCGTGACACTCGACGCATTTGCCGCCAAAGGCCTTCTCGCCGAGCGCCGCTTGCTCTTCCGTGTACAGTCCAGCAGCCGCCGGTGTGGTGGGCGACTGCGCGCTGAGCGCGGACACCGCCAACAGCGCGGAAACCACACTGACACGACTGAGACGTTGGTGACGGATCATTCTGAAGGGCATGAGCGGCTTAACGTGTTGGCGTCTAGGAGAGGGGCGATTCGCGAAGGATAGCGGACCACCAAGCGAAAAGGCGACGATTGCAATCAGTCCAACCGACTCGCATCTTCGCGCGAACCCTCTAGCCACTAAACACTATGGAGTACGACCAAGTTCCGCCTGACGTTGGGCCGGTGGACGACGGTACCATCCCGCGACGCGACTTTCTCCGCCTTGCTGGACTTGGTGCTGGCGCATTGCTGGCCACGACGGGCTGCGCGAGCGGCGGGACCTTCGCACACGCCACACCGGTACGCGGTATCGAAAAGCCAAGACGCTCGCGCGACAGCGGCGTTGGCCACGTGGTGGTTATCGGCGCCGGTGCATGGGGCTCATGGACCGCCTACCACCTGCGCGAGCGCGGCGCACGGGTCACCCTCATTGATGCCTACGGTGCGGGCAACTCCCGCTCCACCAGTGGCGATGAGTCGCGCGGCATCCGCTCCTCGTACGGCGACCGCGACGTTGGCGAACTGTGGACGCCATGGGCCAGAAGTGCCATCGAGCGCTGGCGACTCTTCGAAGCGGAGTGGGGTCCCGTCTTCAAGACCAAGTTCTTTCATCAGACGGGCGACGTGATCATGCGCGCGACGGAGGAGCCGTTCATCAAGAACACCATCGCGCTCTGGAAAACCAACAACGTCACGCACGAAGTCATCACCGGAGCCGAGGTGCGCAAGCGCTGGCCGGTGATCGGTGCCAACGACATCACCATCGCCATTACCGAGCCCGACGCCGGCGTCGTGCGCGCGCGTGCCAGCACGCAAGCCGTGGCGGCGATTGGTCAACAGATGGGCGTCAAGTTGGTCATTGGACGCGCGCACCTCGGCCCAGTGAAGAACGGTCAGATGGATGGCGTGACGATGGACGATGGCACCACCATTCGCGGCGACGCGTATGTCTTCGCGTGCGGGCCGTGGCTCCGCAAACTGTTCCCCGCCTTGCTTGAGAATCGCATGCGTATCCCGCTCGGGTACGTCTGCTACTTCGGCGTTCCAGAGGGCGACACGCGGTTCACCTTTCCGAACCTGCCGAGTTTCAATTTTCCGGGTGTGACCGGCTGGCCACTCTTGCCAGTAGACAGTCGCGGATTTCGCGTACGCGGGGCGATCGCACCGCCGGCACCGCCTGTTGTGCCTGGGGCGCCATCACCAACGCCAACGCCTGCTCCACCACCAGACCCGCTGCAGAACGACCCCGATACCAGTTCGCGCTGGGCGAGTCCTGAACGGGTGGATGGATCACGACGATTCCTCGCGGCGCGCTTTCCGCTGCTGGCAAAAGCCCCGCTGCTCGAGACGCGTGCCTGCCACTATGAAGGGAGCATCAATCAGAACTTCATCATCGACCGTTTGCCCGAGGCGAGCAACGCGTGGATCGCTGGCGTCGGTCAGTCTGAGGGGTTCAAGTTCGGCCCGGTCGTTGGCGACTATGTCGCGCAGCGTGTGCTGGGCATCGATGGCGACCCGAACCTGATCAAGGCCTTCAAACTGCCAACCGCGGAATACGAAAAACCCAAGCCGCCCTGATCACCGCGACGCGTCCGCCCACGTGTTCGTCGAGCTGGCGTCGCTCGTGACTGCGACCGCCAGTTCCGCGTAGTACCGCTCGCGCACGCCGAGCGCATTCACTTCGCACATAGACAGCAGTTCCCCGTTGATGGGTACGCGAAACACACAGTGCGCAAGGCGTTCCTGTCCGTCCGCGCTTTCGAGTTGCTCGCGGTTCATGAAGTGATGGCTCACCAACACGAGTGGCGTCGCACGGGCGCGACCGCGTAGCATGCGCCACGCGCCACGCAGTGATGAGCCATCGCCGGCGCGCTGCGTCCACTGTCGGGCGAACGACGCGACGCTCCGTACAATGAACGCCGGCGCAGCGCTGACCACGCCGATGCTCCTGGCAACGCGTTCCGCCCCGGTGTCGCGCCGAAAGGAAATCCCACCGAACCGCTGCAAAAATCCGTCAACAACGCGCACATCCGTTGGCAAATCCGCATCCCGTACGGCGAAAAATGACGGCGCGCGGTCGCCCACCCGGACGACAACGCCGTTGACCATGCGATTGCACGATTCGTGTCCAAACCACACGCCCATGCGCGCCATACGTGCGGCACCGCCTTCAATACCGGCACCGACGGCGACGTGATCCCACAACGTCTCGACATCCACGCCGCCTCCGTACCCCTCCTCGGTGCGACCCACTTGCGCGATGGGCTGGAAACTGATGAGGCGAAACGCATCCGTGTTGTGCGTGAGCCACCGGACCACGTCAGCCACGCCGTGCAGATTATCGCGCGTGACCGTCATGGTGGTCGCCGCCCGCAGCGGGAGCCCTGTGTGCCGTTGCGCGTCGCGAATTATCCCCGCAAACTCGGCACGCAACGGATTGAGTTCCGCTTCGGTAGCCGCGCGACGCCATTGCTCGCCAAGTCGTCCCCGCTGCGTCGTGTCCACGTGAATACTCACTTCCAGCAACCCGCCCTCAACCATCAGTTGCTCCAACAAACCGGGGCGTCGCCGAAACGAATCGCCGTGTGTCATGAGCATGGGAATGAGCCCCAGTGATTGCGCATAGCGGAGCAGTTCGACCACCTCGCCGACAGGGCGGAGCGTTACTTCGCCATCGGTCAGCTGTAGGTTCCCCGCGTGCCCGAGCACGGGCCGCAATGCGCGCATCTGGGCCTTGATCGCGTCGATCGATTCCGCCGGAATCTTGTTGGCGTCGGCATTGAGGTAGCAGCCGCGACAGGCAAAGTCGCAACGCGGCATGGCGCCGATGGTCGCGCCGCAACCGTTGCCCTGTCGTCCGAACATCTGCTGCGGCACTTGCATCGACCCATCAAGCGACGCCCAATTCCCGGCCAGCAGCCGTCGCGCTTCATCCCCAACCGGATGTCGCGCGATATCGAGCAACCCGGCTAGCCGAGTGCGATACCTCCCCATTACTTCCTTCCGGCGTTCGACTGACTGTTCAGGGTCCAATCGTAGTTCGTCACCTTCACGGTGAAGTCCCCACTATTGAGGAGATCGCGCTCGGCGCCCGGCGCGTAGTACGTCGCAATGAACTTGCCGACGGTGGCGCGCGACCCACCGAAATCTTTTATGTAGTCGCGAAACTCGACAAAAATGGGGCTCACGAAAACGGTGCGGGACGCCACGTCCACCCTGTTTTTCGACGGCGACAGGCGAAGGAAGGTGCGCGCCTGGTCGTCTAGCTGTGCGTCGAGGCGGCTGGCCACATACGCTTCGTTCCGCAGTGGCGGACATCCCATTGCCGCGCATACGAGGGCAAAGTGGCCGCGTGGTTCCTGGTACTGCTTGCGAATGATGTCTTGCTCGATTTCGTCCAGACCATACGCCTTACCGCCAACGACCGCGAGCTTTTCCTTCCATGGTCCGTACGCCTTGACCCCGAACGTCTTGTTGATGTTACGGATCGACTTGCGCTCACCGTGCGAGTTGATGAGCTGGATCGTGAAGGCATTGTACGCGTTGTACCACAGGGCCAATTGCTCGGGTTTCGGCAGCGTCGCCGGATCAGTCGCGGCCAGTTTGGCCAGATAGCTCGTAAACTCGGGCGCCTTGGCAAACGCATCGTAGTCTACCATGCCGCCCTTGACGTGCGCATGCAGCAAGGCGTCGAACGCGCTGTGGTCGACGGTGCGTTGTTGTGCGCGCAGCGGCGTCACGATGGGCGCGACCAGTATAAGCGTGAACAGGGCCGCGCATCGAAGTGACGGTGCGCAACGCAAACGGGGGCGAACGGTGGCGAAATCAGACATGGTCGATGAAAAAGTGGCTCGGAAACCTGAGAAGCAGCGCCCGCGACCGACACATACGATAGCGTTCGTTGTCGTTGACCGTTTCTACGCCCTTCACCAGTGTCTGGATGTGTCGATCGTTTCCGCGGCGCACCTCCGGACCTGGTCAATCCGCCGGCTCCCAGCGGACGTAGGGAAGGCGGCTGCCGTGATGCAAGCACGGTCAGGTTCAATCCTCAACGCATAGCAATGCCTGCCTCCGTTTCCCTTTCAGCGCCAGCGTCAGCGACGCGCGTGCGGACGATCGCCGTCCTCGTTCTGGTGATCGCCGCTGTCCTGGCATTCGGGCGATGGGGCGTACGCTTTGTCCCGCTATTCGCCGACTGGGTGCACGGACTCGGGCCACTCGGACCGATTGTGTTTATTATCGGCTACGTATTGGCTGCCGTCGCTGGCATTCCTGGGTCGCTGCTTACATTGGTGGCGGGCGCAATTTTTGGACTCATTGGCGGCGTGGTCTACGTGTTCGTTGGCGCGACGCTGGGCGCCACCGCAGCGTTCCTCGTGTCGCGGTACGTGGCACGAGGGTTTGTCGAACGGCGTCTTGCCAGCAACACGCGGTTCCGATCGATGGATCAGGCCATCGCCATCAATGGACGGAAGATCGTCTTCCTGCTCCGACTCTCCCCGCTGTTTCCGTTCTCGTTGCTCAATTACGCGCTCGGTCTCACGCAGGTACGGTTGGTCGACTACATCGTGGCATCGGTCGGGATGCTGCCCGGCACCGTGCTGTACGTGTACTACGGCAAGCTGGCCGGCGATGTCGCGACTGTGGCCGCCGGCGGTGCCTTGGTGAAGGACACTAAGTACTATGTCGTGCTTGGCATGGGGCTGATCGCGACCATCGCCGTGACCACCATCATCACCCGCGTGGCTCGTCGTGCCTTGCGCGCGACCGAGACCCCAACGTGAGTGTGACGGCGAACTCCACGCTGCGCACAACGTTGGTCCCCGACAACGCCAACGATGCACGGCTCCTCGATCAGGTTCGACCCGTCGCATGGATCAATCCTACACCGGCAGCACGCTACCACCTAGTCGTGATCGGCGCCGGCACCGGCGGGTTGGTAACAGCGGCAGCCGCCGCCGGGCTTGGCGCACGCGTAGCACTCGTCGAACGGCATCTCATGGGTGGCGATTGCCTCAATGTGGGGTGTGTGCCATCGAAGGCCGTGATTCGCGCTGCACGCGCGTGGAGTGAGGCACGACGCGCCGCCGAACGATTTGGCGCACCAGCAGCGCTCGGCGATGGCGACTTTTCTTTCGCGATGGAGCGCCTGCGTCGACTGCGCGCCGACCTCGCACCAGTCGACGGTGCCGCTCGCTTTCGCGACCTCGGCGTCGACGTGTTTCTCGGCGACGGTCGATTCCGTGATGATCAAACGGTGGACGTGAGCGGGTCGCTGTTACGCTTTCGACGAGCCGTTATTGCCACAGGGGCGCGGGCCACTGTCCCACCAATTCCCGGCATTGGCGATGTGCCGTACTACACCAATGAAACAATCTTCTCGCTGACGGCCCGACCCGAGCATTTGGTCATCGTCGGCGGTGGTCCCATCGGTTGTGAGCTTGCACAAGCGTTCGCGCGACTCGGCACACGGGTGACGCTGCTCAACCGCGGTGCGCAGCTGCTGCCGCGTGAGACGGCCAGCGCGGCGGCGATTGTTGAGACGGCGATGACGCGCGACGGCGTGACCGTGCTGCACGCTGTCGAGATTGCACGGGTTTCGGTCGTGCACAATGCGACAAGGCACGGTCCGTCGAGCGGTGCGCACTGTACGCTCCAGCTGCGTCGTGCTGGGGTCGACAGCGTCATCACCACTGATGCGTTGCTCCTCGCCGTCGGTCGCACGCCAAACGTGAGTGACGTTGGACTTGAGGCGGCGCATGTCGGCTTCGATCTGCAGCATGGCGTGCACGTGGACGATCGATTGCGCACCAGCAATCCCCGCGTGTACGCCGTCGGTGACGTGTGTTCGTCGATGCAGTTCACGCACGCGGCCGACTTTCAGGCGCGACTCGTTGTGCAGAATGCGCTTTTTTTCGGACGCGGGAAGGCCAGTGCATTGATCGTGCCGCGTGTCACCTTCACCAGCCCCGAAGTGGCGAGTATCGGACTGACGGAGGCCGACGCTACAAAGCATGGCGTTGAAACGGACGTCGTCACGGTCCCCTTGCACGACGTGGATCGCGCGCGACTTGACGACGAAACTGACGGGTTCTGCGAAGTGGTAGTGGTGCGTGGCAGTGACCGCATCGTTGGGGCAACCATCGTGTCAGAACACGCCGGTGAGCACATCGGCGAAGTGGCGTTAGCGATGACCGCAAAACTCGGCTTGGGCGCTATTGGCCGCACGATGCACCCCTACCCTACGCAAGGTGAGATGCTGCGCAAGAGCGCCGACGCGTGGCGACGACGCAAATTGACGTCGACCGTGAAGTCCCTGTTCGCGATGTATTTTCGCTGGCTGAGGTGAACGCGGTTCGCGAGCCCCAGCGTCAGCGATAGCCCGCCGCTTGCAATTCGAACAATTCGGCGTACCGGCCGTTCTGCTCAAGCAATTCCTCGTGTGTTCCCGAGGCTTCCACCCGACCGTCCGCCAGCACGAGGATGCGGTCGGCCATGCGCACACTCGAGAAGCGGTGTGAAATAAGTACGCCCGTTTTGCCCGCGCTCAGTTCCTTGAATCGCTGAAACACTTCAAATTCGGCGCGCGCGTCGAGGGCGGCGGTGGGCTCGTCGAGAATGAGCAGCTGGGCGTCCCGCATGTACGCGCGTGCGATGGCCACCTTCTGCCACTCACCGCCGGACAGTTCGACGCCGCCGCGAAAGCGTTTCCCAATCTGCTGCTGATATTGCATGGGTAGTTTGGCGATCACGTCGCTGGCCAGACTGCGTTCTGCCGATATCCGGACCCGCTCCTGATCAAGGCGCGCATCAATGCGACCGACCGCGATATTCTCGGAGGCCGTCATGTTGTAGCGCACGAAGTCCTGAAAAATGACACCGATGTTCGCGCGCAATGCCTCCACATCGTACTCGCGCATGTCGCGCCCGTCGATGAGAATCCGTCCTTCGCTCGGGTCGTACAACCGAGCGAGCAACTTGACGATCGTCGTCTTGCCGGCACCATTCTCGCCAACGAGCGCCAGCACTTCGCCCGCATGCAAAGTGAAGCTCATGTTGCGCACCGCCCACCGGTCCGCACCCGGATACTGGAAGCCCACGTGCTCGAAGACCACGCCACCTGTCAGTGGTGACGGGAACGGCAAGGGATTGGGCGGTGATTGAATGTCCGGCGTGATCTTGAACAACGAAAACAGATCGTCGAGGTACAACGCCTGACTTGCGGTCTGCGTGAACCCACTCAACAGGCCTTCCAGCAGCCCACGCAATCGACGGAACGACCCGGCCAGAAATGTCAGATCGCCAATCGTGAATCGGCCGGTGAGTGTGCGGAACACGATGTACGCATACGCGAGGTAGTAGCCGCCGGTGCCCATTGCCGTGAGCGCACCGCCCCACGTTGCACGACGCACCGCTAGCGTCCGATTGGCGCGATAGAAATCGTTCGCCAACGTGCGATACCGCTCAATGAGGAACGTGTTCAGACCAAAGATCTTCACTTCCTTGGCAGTATCGACGCTGGCACCGGTCTGCCGCACATAGTCCAGCTCTCGCCGATCCTCCGTGCGTGAGTAGGCGAGCGCGTACATCCGCTCGTTGAAATACGCCTCGCCGAGGAATGCCGGAATGAGCGTGACAAAGAGCAGCACAATCAGCCACGGCGCATACGCCACCAAGCCGACGGCGAAGCTCGCAATCGTGATCAGGTCCTGGGCCTGACCAAAGAGCTGATACATCAACGTCATGCGCCCCGAGGCCTGTCGTCGCGCTCGCTCAAGCTTGTCCTGCTGCTCGCTGTCTTCGAACGCGGCGAGATCAAGTGTGGCTGCGTGCTGCATCAGCCGAATGCTGGTGTCATTCGAGAACTGTTCGGAGAGCAACGAGTCGAACAACGAGACCAGGCGCCCGAACACGTCCGAGAGCACGCCCAGTCCAAACTCGGCGCCAATCAGCCAGAGCAGGCGCTGCGACGCGACGTTGCTGAGCCAACCACCCACCGTTGTCGGTCCGCCTGGCATGCTCACCCGCGCCATCACCTCATCGATGATCAGCTTGCCAACGTACAGCGTGGCGATCGGGAGCAACGCGCGCACCACACGCAACGTCACGCTCCACACCGTGAGCACTTTGCTGGTCCGCCAAATGAGCACCAGAAAGGGCGGCACGTTACGAATCGCACCCATGCGTTCGCGGAAGGAGCGCGTTGGGGGCGTTTTTCCTCGGCCTCGCGTGGTGGGCGCGGCATAGGTACGACGAGCGTCGGCGAACATGCTGTAGCCTACCCAGGGGGTACATCGCTGGGCACTGGCGATCCGGCCAAACACCCTTGGTCTGTGTCCCGCGGCGCGATGCGCTATCGTAAAGAAGCGATGGTCGCGCGACACACCACGGACGCCAGTCGAGGTACGCAGTGAATCCCACATCGCGCGCGACCGCCGAGCACTACACGTGGGGTAGCCATTGCAACGGTTGGCATCTCGTTCGGGCCGCGGGGCTCAGCGTCATTGAGGAGCGCATGCCGCCCGGCACCCGCGAGTTGCTGCATCAACACGCGATCTCGCGGCAGTTCTTCTATGTGCTCGGGGGCGAGCTGGTGATCGATGTCGACGGCGTATGTCACCGGCTCGCGTCAGGTGACGGGCTGGAAATTGCCCCCGGCACTGCGCACCAGGTGCGCAACACATCCGACGCCGACGTCGATTTTCTGGTCATCTCGCAGCCGCCGAGCCACGGAGATCGCAAGGTGCTCGAGGCGGTGGGCGAGTAATGGCCTCCCTATGCGCCGACGGCTAATAGCGGAGCAGCCGAGTGATCTTGACGACGAACGTGCGATTTTTTATTCCGCGGACCGTCGTCGGTTGGACAAACCGGTCGGCCGTCACGTCGCGTTCATCCGTGTATACCAGGAACAGTTCACTCCCCGGCGCGTACTCCCACCGGTAGCGCAAGTTCGTGCTGAAGGCACGGTCGGCGCTGCTGTAC
>JANMKU010000153.1:0-3391 GCA_031372205.1 Gemmatimonadaceae bacterium
CATCCAGTGACCGTCGCGTCCACGTCTCCGATGTGCTGTTGTCGAGGCGCGCGCCAACGGACAATGAGAACGGCAAGTTGAGCGAGCCGACAGCATTCAGTTGCCGAACCCGGCCTGCCGCGGTGGCAATGCGCGACGTCAATCCACGAAAGTCCTCAATCCCGCCCAGACCAAATTGATAGCCGAGTCCTGGCACGAACGCCGTGTTGTCGTAGTTCGACGTCAGACTCTGCGACCAGTTCACGTCGATCGGCGCCAGCCACCGCCCCACGCCGTGCAAGAAACTCTTGTCGGCGGTTCGCGTCATCAGGAAGCGTCCCAGTTCGAGCGACGTGCCCGTACGCACGGTCTGAAACGCGCCGAGCCGCTTGGGCAATCGGAAGGCGCCGGTGGAATCGCCGTCGCGGAGCAGCGTGCGCGCATTGGGATCCTTGTTCAAGTCAAAGCGCGACGTGAACTCGAAGCGCGGCCGGAACCAGATGGTCACTGTGGGCTGGAATCCAATCGCCGAGGTGAGCGACCGTTCCCGTTCAAGCCCGACCGACGCGCCGAGTACACGCAACCGTTCGGCGGTGGCCGCTTGCCGTCGGTCAGCGCTGTCCGGCAAGGTGGTTGCATCGCGGTAGTCACGCAGGTCAAGCGTCTGCTGCGCCACCACGCTCGCCGACGTGCCCGGCGTGGGCGCAAAGCGCAATTCGCCCGTGTTGCGCCACAGGTGCGTGAGGCCACTGACGGTCTGCCCGGTGTCGGTGGGCGAACTCGCGGCTTTGGTGTAGGACGTGAAGGCGTTCTCGTTGCGCGCCATGGCACTCGTCACGCGCAGTTGTGTGGGTTGCCAGCGGAAGCGTTGCGTACGAAATCCGCGAATGGCGTCGCTGTCACGCAGTCGCTTGGGCAACACACCAAACAGGCGGTTAATCACGCCGGGAAGCGTGCCTTCGCGCGAGTCATCGCGAATGTCGAGCGTACCCCCGGCGACATAGTTGGAACTGCTGGCGGTCTGGAAGGCACTGCGTGTATCACCGGACGACCACGCGCCGTTGAGCGATAGCCCATTCAGCACCGGAGCATACCAGCCGTCTGCGATAGGTCGCGCGCGACGGAGCGCGAGCGAATACCCGACGCGCGAGTCTTTGGGATTGCGCAACCCCGAGATACCGGCCGCGCGCACGTCCGTCCGGTTAATGAAGAGTTGCTCAACGCCCGAACCGGCATAGTCGACGTTGAATGGCATGACGATGCCCAGCCGCGCCGGCAGCATGCGTTCCAGATGCAATGTGGTCCCGACACTGACGCCGCTAGTGGTGAGGAACGATGGCGTCTCGCCGAGCTGCCGGAAGTTTGGATCACGACGACTGATGTTGAGGCGCACGTCGGCCAGATCGGCGGCGTTCACCGACAGTCCGATTTCCGCCGCGAATCCAATGTCGTCCACGACATCGGTGAGACGCATGTCGTCAATCCAGAGTTCGAGCGAATCGTTGGGCATGATGCCGCGCCCGCCGCGCGACACACTATCGATGCGCACAAACCCGACCGACAACTCCTGCACACCGGCGAGGTTGGGCGGCGTCACACTCGGATCCGCGCTGTACACGATGTACCCATCCTGGCACACGGCGTAACGACGGACGACAAGACCGGTCGGCAATCCCGATCGTTTGATCAGCTCCAGGTCGGCGCCCGTACACGAGACCGAGTCGCGCGATGCGGTCAGAAAGTTGTTCTCGAGTTGCGCCCGCAGCGTCTGGAACCGCGTCAGGTCCACGCGCACCTCCGGGTCCCACGCACTTTGCGACGGACCCTCGCCAACCGGCGTGCGATACATGTAGAAGTTGTGTTCGTCGCGCCCGAGTTTGACGAAGCCGTTCAACTCGCCGCCCTGCCCCCAGCCGTTGCCTCGGCCGCGCATCCACAGGCGCAGCGTGCGATAGCCCATGAACGTTTTCGTGCCCTCAGGAAAACGGAAATACGCTTCGGCACGATCAAAGGTGCGGAACTGCTGACCGGGAATGCCTGCTTGCAGCCGCAGTGCGCGTTCATTCACTTGCGTCAACGTGTTCGTCACATTGGATGTCTTGCTCTCTGCCGCCTGGATTACGCCGGGCGGTGCAGAATAGGGCAAGGTGGCGGACGAATCGAGTGTGCCCACGACTGACGCGATGACGTAACCATTGATCGACCCCAGTGAGTCACCGGCGGCGCCAGAGAGCGGCCGCTCCGCACGTTTGAGCCACGGTGCGCCAACGAGCCGAAACTTGGCGAGCGCAATGCGCCGGAAATCATCGTCACTCACCTGCGCGCTCGAAATCATGGTCATGCGCATGGCGCGCATCCGTCGAATGTTCGGGTTGTTCAATTCCTCAAGCGGCGCACGCCAATTGAGCTTGATCTGTACCCAGCACACCGAATCGACTGTCGCCCCTAATGCGGTGGAATCACTCTGCTGATAGCACCGTCCAATGCGCGTCCAGTTGCGTGTGTCGCTCAGGTCGATCGCGAACCGGCGAAACTGCTCCTGATCCGGCGACGCACTGGTCATGTTCAAGCGCCCGTCAAGATCGATATCCTCTTCGTCGAGGCGGTTGTTGCGCGCCGCACAGTTACCGCGACTGTCCCCGAGGACAAACGGCACCTGCGCTGCGAGCGAGCAAAGCGCCACGTGATTTGCGGTCGTGATGCTATTGGGGGACTTGGTGCGATCTACCACTACGATCGTGTCCGCAACGTCACCCGGCAGCCCCTTGTCGTTCTGCACGGCGTTGAACGTGCGCGACAATGGATCACGCTCAGAATCAAACCGGTCGTAGCCAACCAGACGTTTGCCGCGGAACGTCGTGTCGGGACGCGTAGAGTTCGGCGTCGCATTAATCGTCAATGTCTCCGGAGCGAACGCAACACTGTTTTCACTGATCTCGCCGAAATCGAACACCAGCGTTGGATTCCGTTTGAGTTTCGCCGCCTCCGACTGCACGAGCACAAAGAACTCTACGTTCTCGATACGCGACAAGTCGGCACCATTTGGATTGAGCACCGTGCGCAACGCCCGCCACCGGCGCCCACTCGGTGTCACGCCCACTCGGCTATTCTCGCCAACCGTCCAGGCATAGCGTCGCCGGTTGGTGAGCGGATCGATGTCAAAAATTCCACCCGTGCGGAGCGGGTAGAGTTGCAACCAGAGCAGCTGTTCGAACGGTTGCGCACCACTCCCGTCAATGCGCACCAGGGGGTCGATTTGCTGAATCGTGAACTGCGGAAAGTTGCCGGCGCCGTCAAATCCATTGTTCTGGAATGCCATCGTCGTCGCACGATTGAGCGCGAACGGGTTGCTGCCGAACGCCGCTGGTAGCCGACTACCGAGCGAGGGCTGCGAGCTGAAGTACCACGCCGC
>JANMKU010000230.1:0-8321 GCA_031372205.1 Gemmatimonadaceae bacterium
CTCGGGGATTTGCCCGGTCACGGAATCAGGCAGCACTTCCGTTTCGCTCCCGTTGCTGCGTCCGGGGGTGATGTACGTCCACTGGGCGCGTCCGTCTTTCACGACAAACACGAGGGGACGTCCGTCGCGTTCAATCACGGCTCGTGACGGGACGAGTCGGCGTTTGGTGAGTCGCGTGGCTTCGAGTTGCACATCGGCGTACATGCCGGGGCGGAGTGTGCCATCGCCCACTACACGGACAATGGCGCGACCGGCGCGTGAGAGTGAGTCGACGAGTGGCAGTACGGCGTCGATCCGGCCACGAATGGTGCGGCCAGGTGCGCCGGCGCTGGTGATGAGCGCTTCGCCGCCTACGCGCACGAGTGGGAGGTCGTGTTCGAGCACTTGCGCTTCGATGCGCAGGTTGCGCGTGTCGACGACGGTGAGCAGCTGTTGCCCGCCGCTGATATGTTCGCCGACCGCGACGTCGACGGCGTCAATCATGCCGTCTATTGGGCTTAGGATTGTCGCGTGTGACTGCTCCCAGCGGGCGCGTTCCAGACGAAGCGTCGCACCGCTCAGGCCGGACTTGTTGATCAGTGCTTTGCGTTGCGCGGGCGTAGGGCCGTGGCCCGTAACGAGCGACTCGGGCACGTAGCTTTCGAGGAACCGCTGTTCCGCTTCATCGGCGGTGGCTTGCGCTTCGCGCACGGCAAGGTCGAACGGATACGGATCAAGACGGAGGAGCGCTTGCGCGCGCGTAACGTGCGCGCCGGGACGCACGAGTAGTTGCGCGATGGTCCCGGCGACATCGGCGCGGAGTTTGACAGCGGCGTCGGTGCGCACCTGGCCGGTGGTGGTGACGCGCAACACGAGATCGGCATCGCGGGCCGGTTCGGCGACGATGGGGAGAGCGAGGGTGGACTTGGGCGCGGTGTCAGCGAGCGCAGCGGCGACGGTGGAGTCGGCGCGGGCGACGGCGGAGTCGGTGGCGGACGGCGGGGATTTGGCACAGGCGAGCGCGAGCAGGACTGCACCGACGGTGGCGTGCGCGCGTGCGCGTGAGCGAGCGCGGTTGTGTGCGTGCGATGGCAGATGAGGCAAGCGGCTGCGTGTTGTCATGGCGCGCAATGCATTGGGGTGTGGGGCGACGTCAGCTTGGTGCGTTAGTGAACCTCGTCGCGCTTGTGCAAGTTGTCGCGCGTGAAGGTGAAGGGTGAGACCCCAGTGTTGCGGGGAGGATCATTCTAGTGCGCAGTTTGCGGGTGCCTCCGCTGGACCTACTCGTCGTCACGCGGAAACGTCGCTGCACGCTCTTCTGAAGGGATTGTCGTGCGGATATTACCGGCAGTCGCGTCCACCACAGGAAACGCGATATCGGATGGCACTCGTTACACCATCCTCGTCCTGCTCTTTGAACCACACATGGGATCTCGTTGGGCCCCGGATGGGACGTTCGTCACGTGGCCAGTGCATGACACCGCCCGGTTGACCGAGGCGTTCCGCCGCGCCGTGCTCCGGTCTTCGTACGCCTTGATCTCTTCGACGAGGACCAAGCCGCCGGCATGCTCACCTGGCCGCACTCGGGGTTCCACGTGCACACGGCCGTCCGCGTGCAGCAGACCCGGTGCGCATTTGTGCCGGCGGCGTAGGCGCAGTGGTCTGCGCGAAATGGCAACATCGATTGCGGGACTGTTCGGGCCTTCATTGAGAGTGGCGGGTGGCGCGACGAGGTTGGATGATAGCGATCCGAAACTCGTCGCGCCCATCGATTGCCTCTGGCTGGCAAACTATATGTTAGCCGCCGCACTGCAGCGTCGCCTGTGATCGTCACACCACAGGCGACGCTCTTCACTCTCTAGGTTGCCAAACCGCAAGTGAGTAGATTGGGCGCCAAAAGATCGTGACAGTAGTAGTAGCTCGTTGAGCAGCCGGTCGCGACGCAGTTCGAGCTGCCGCCGGCTTCTGCGCAGGTCGCGTCATCCTGAATGCCGCAGGACCAGTTGCAAGTGGAGCCACACGACTCCTCTCCCGCAGACAATTCAGCAGGATCGCCGAACAGGGCTGCTGCGGCCACCGCAAGTGCGAGTGCCGATCGGTTTGTAGACTTCCGTAGAATCGAGCGCATCGTGTTACCTCACTGAGTTGGGGGATTTGCCCTGCACAGCCGCTGCAACTGCTCTTTCGATGTCTTCAGGCAATGACGGATCGAACATCCAACCATTCACCAGAACGGTCGGGGTGGAACTGACTTTTAGCGCACGTGCTTGTTGCTGTCCTGCGACTACCATGGTCGGCTGCGAGTCTGCAGCAATGCATCCTGCGAAAGCGGTTGTATCGCGGATGCCAGCGCGCGCGCCGTACTGGGCCCACGAGAGTTTCCCGAGGGAATCCTGCGAGCCATAGAGTGCCCGATGCATTTGTTCACCGTGGCCGACTCTTAGTGCGCACTCAAACGCGAGAGCTGCCGGACGCGCGTAGCGATGCTGGGACAGTGGCAAGTGCATGACTACCCGCGACACCTTCCCTGGGAAGCGTGCAACGAGCACAGCGAGCGTGGAGTCCATTCGTCGGCAATACGGGCACTCGAAGTCCGTAAACACGGCCACGGTCACGATTCCGCCCGGGTCACCAATGGCCCGACCAGCGACTACGAGGCGGTCCCGCCAGTCTTTGACGTACACCACGCGGTCCTTTGACTTGCCGGATGGGGTAAAGCGTCGCTCCAATAGCAAGGCAACAACGACGAACGTCGCCAGCGTGAGGCCAACTGAAACGACTCGGTCCAACTTCGACGACTCTGGCACTCGTCACCTCTCTGAGTTGTGGCCGACAACCGGTCGACCCGTCGCCCCTCGATCTTCCGCCCGGCGAGCGCCGCTGCCCACGATGCGATGATATCTGATCTGCACTGCGCCATCCGCGTCGGGTTCGGCGACTCCGACAAAATCCCGACCGACTTCGAGCAGCCTAACGCGAGTCAGCGGACGTCCTTTATTCAGTTCAACGCGTCCGACGAGCGTACCCGAAGACTCGAAGACTGTCCATGCAGCTTCACTCTCATAGTCCGCGACCCAAACCCTTCCAGCGATATCAACTCGCACCGTTGAATAGGCGGGCCAGAACTTTGCAAAGCCTCTCGAGCTTAGGTTGTTGCGGAGGACTTCTCCTTCCGCACTCGTGATGTTGCTTGGCACACTTCGCGCAACGCGCGCACGCGATTCTTCTTCGGTAATGCCCAACGGTCGCCTTCCGAGTCGCGCGATTTGTCGCGGTTTGCCCGCCATGTTCCGCCAAACCAGTTCATAGTTGCGCGCGCCACACACCAGTAGCGATTCTCTGAGAGGGATTATCGAAGGAACCCGCCCTACGAGTCCGCGAGACTCCGGCCCCGGGAGCAAGCCCAAATCGCGGACCACGGAGCCGTCGGGCCGTATGAGTCGGGTTGCGAACAATGCATCGACATCATCCGTCGCACCCTGATTTCGATAAGCTGCAGCGTCCTGCGCAACGAAATTTCCTAACTCGTCGCAGGAACCTGGTACGCGCCGGCCAGGTGGACGTGCAAACGCGCGCGCAAACCGCCCGGCAGCGTCCCACAGGCTTAGCCTGCCGTTGTAGTCAAAAACAAGAATCGAGTCCCCGCGTAAGCGACACATCTCGCGGGTCTGTGTGAACTCCATCGGCCCATTGCCTCGTCGACCGACAGCGCGAATCAGCGTACCATCCGAACGAAAGTACTTCAACTGCGTAAGATCGTTTACCACGATTGTGCCGTCACCGAGCAGGATAGAGCTGAGGAAGGGTTGTGCCGCATCCAACTCTTCGTCAGCGTTTGACCGCTGGCCTCCGATCAGAACGAATGGCTCGCGAGAAACTATGAATGCGTCCGCCACTCCACGTAGGGAAAACGAAAACGGGTCTACAAAACGCGAAGTTGTCGGTGATGGCGGGGGCATGAGATCGTACTCGACGACTCGAATACCGAGGCTATCGGTGACTTTGGGCCGCGGAAGCGGAGGCTGGGGTGCAGTGACCTCGCTCGCGATGGGCATGATGTCAACCGCACCATGCTGCGATCCAACTGGGAGTGTCGCTTCCCGAATGATGCGGACCGTGCAACGCCCGCAACCATTCCGTTCCTCGACTGGCAAGGCATGCTTCGCGCTCACTCGCCCGGCAAGGATTGCCAACATGCCCATTCGAATTGTGTGACCTGTGTTTGTCCAACGCATGACACCATCCGCCGTTTGGACCGTTCGTGGGCAACTGCTTGGACTAGAGAAGACGCACGTCTGTGGCCTGGAGAACGTCGATGCCCGTGACCTCGCGCACTCGTCGTGAATCATGACCATTGTTCGACTATCGTGAAAGCTCACTATCGCGCACTTCCTGCACGATGCGCGTCTTGTACTCCACGGTAAATCGGCGGCGGCGCCCACTGGCGGAGACCTCCACGGCACTATTCGATGCACTGCGGGATGGCACGGTCATACGGGTGGACCTCCTGCGCCCCTTGGGTTCCTCACTAATTACGCGTCGGAAATCGTCTCACACCATATTGGCAGGGGGGCTTCGATACCGCCGTTGTGGCGACGAGCGTTTGAAGGTTAACGGTGAGAGAAGCTTTGCGATCAGTCGATCCGTAGGCAACAACAATCTCACTCAACGACTGTGCACTATCGCTCTGAACATGTGCAGATCCATTCAGGAGATGTGCAATTCCGCTCAATTGTTGAAGCGCGCAGATGTTCATCACCTTATTCACGGTCATGCAGTCGGCGGCGAGCGCCTACCTTCTCCATCGTTCGTTTGAGCCGCCGACTTAGCTCCGTCGCCGAACTGCAACCTAGTTCGGACGACATGGCGCTCAGTTTCGAGTCTCCACGCGCTGCGTGGTGGATGCATACCTCGCGCGTCAGCCTCTCGCTCAACGAATGCCACGTCATGCCGTAGGCGCTCATCCGTCGATCCAGACTCGCGCGCGACAGACCAAGCGCGCGCGCCGCGACATCCGTCCTATTGGGACACACCAGGCACGCCCGTGCGAGCCATTCGCGTTCAATATCGCCGGTCAAAATGTTTCTGGCAAAGTGCACACGTCCTTCAGCCGTTGCGTTGAACAATCTGTACGTCTCTGGCACAACCCACGCCACGTCGGCCCACGAGAGGTGGCTGTCGACAGCGACGGTGCGAAACTCTTCGAATCGCTCCGGCCCGGCTAGCAGGGTGGCGCCCGTCAATCGAAGTTCGCGCAGCGCTACTAGGATTTTCGTGCCGCTGGAGACGCCGTCGCCGAGGATCACGATCGGTCGGCGGATCTTCTGAATTGCAGAGCAGGTGCGCTCGTCCAGCCCGCCTTCGACGACCACGGTAACTCCCTCCGCTCGAAGCTGCGCCAAGTAGGTCACCAGCATTGGCGCGTCGCCGACGAGTACCATTGCTTCGCCGCGCCCGCCATGAGTGCGGGGCATCATTGCGGACATCATGGACAGAGTACCCGTTGCCGCAACGCGTGGCGCTCACCGTCCGGGTCGCGGCTACCGAGTCTATTCATCGGACCGACGTCAGCGACGTCAGCGACGGACGCGGGCTGACGCGGGCTGACGCGGGCTGACGCGGCAACGTTTCAGAATTCGGCAACATTGCAAGCCTTGACGTGAGCGAGTGGGCACGGAATTCATTACAACACGAAACGCCAAGCGATAGTTGGCACTGGCTGCAGTTCGCGCAACACGCATTTCGAGAAAATTTCGAGCACTACCTCACAGTATGGGAAGTAACCTCACCGTATGGGAAATGGATTTGCAGTTTTCCTCAGGAACGCCCACCCGGCGGTCATCGAACGCGGGGTTGACTGGCGCCCGCCGACGTACCCAGCGACGCAAGGTGCGCGGGTTTGGGCCCGTTGGGGCGTCCGGACGCGGCGTTGACGCTCCCTCGTCCGCATGCGGTCGAGCGAGATGCGGCTATGCGGCGCGGAGCGGCGAATAGTCGGTGCGGCGTACAGAGACTACGCCCAACTTCCTCAAGACGCGATGCAGCGCCATCTTCAACTGAAATGGTGCGGTGATTTTGATGCCGATCGGCGTGTCATCAGCGGCAGGTCAATCACCATACCGGACTCAATGCATCTGGTGTGTACACTTTTAGCGGTGGTGGCGCGCGACAGGTAGTAGTACGCGGCAAGTATCCGCCCTTGCCGGTTGGTGCCTTCGAGGTAGGGAGCGGTCACAAGTCGATGGAGTAGGCAGTCACGACGGCGCGCCGGGCGTACGCGTCTGGCGCAACAATGATCTTCCAGTAGCGGCCGCGCAATCGGGTCGTGACGCCCCAGCGGCCGCGTGGTCGGCGGTGGCGTCGAATCGGCGGCAGCGGTTAGCTTGCCGAGGTGAAGGTCACTCACTACTTCGAGACGGTACGTCTGCGTCCTGACCGCGCGGTCATTCGGGACGAGTGGATCGTCCGCGCGATTACGGATCCTGTGCGCGAAGTGACACAAGCTGACGGCCGACTCCGACGGTGGTGCTGCGTACCGGAATTCGACGGCCGTTACCTTCGCGTCATTCTGCTGGACGACGGTGAGACTGTGCACAACGCCTTTTCGATCGAGGATTTATCCCATGAAAGTCCGCTACTTCGAAGACACCGACACGCTGCTCATTGAATTCCGCGTGGCCGCCATCACCGAAACGCGCGACCTCGACGAGAACACCGTGCTCGACTTGGACGCCAACGGCCACATCTGCGCGATCACGGTGGAGCACGCCCGCACCCGCACGGACGCGGCGAGTTTCAGCTATGAGCAAGTGGCCGCGTAACAACTCAGACACGTCGGCCCGCGTTGCGCTCACCAGGCACGTCCAGGCACGCGCGTACTTTTCTTGTTGCGGTGATCAACCACGACATCGCGACTACGACCAAGCAAGCATCCAATTTGATCACGTCGGTCGGATCGGGCGGATCAATCGCCCAATGCTGCGCCTCAGATGACTCCATGAGCGCGACCAACACATCCATCCGATCCCCGCGTGCGGTGTCCGCCGCGGCGTTCATCAGGTCACGGACTTCGGCGAGCGCGAGGTCGTAGTCACGCTCGGACAGCGCCGTCCGCAGCCATGGCGGCCTTTGCGGCGTGAGGGTGGTACGACAGTGGGAAATGCAGTATTCCAACCGACAGTGCTCGTCCTTCCTGCCGCATCCATGTATCCAAGCGTCGATGAAGGGTGCGGCAGCCGGGACACTGATAGTCGGAGAAGAAGAGCAACGTATCCTTCGCGCCGTTGCTCGCAAACGACGCAATGCGCAGTGCGAGTGTCTTTGCGCGATGAGCGTCGCTCACTTCACGCGCGCTCGATAGATGGTGAACTCGAATGCGGTATCGTCAACGGCACGTACGGCCAACACGCCCTGACGGGTACCCTTGAGCAGCCGAGTACCAGGTGGCAGCGTCGCTTCAGCGATGAACCGATCCGAACCGAGCTCAAAAATGTCCACTGGCAGTGGGTTCCCAGACTCAGGTGACCGAGACACGAGGAGGTGCCCCTGCTGTTGATCGGCGACCGGACCGCGAAAAAACAGCGGATGGAACTCCCTGTGCGGCTGCGTACGCAAGACGATCTCCATGGCGCGTCTCGACTCCGCGTCTCGGGCAACTCGTACCATTTCTCGACGAAGCATGTCGTTGATTGAATCGCGGTCGCTTTCCAGAATGCGCGCAAGCGTAACGCCGTCACGCGAGACGGTTCGCAGAAGCGTTCCATCGCGCCGGTGATGGAGAATTCGATAGACGGTGTCAGCTAGGGTCGTCCCGTAAACCGTTCCGTCGTGTAGCACCTCAAGCCAGCAGTAGCCGCAGACGTCCGCAGTACCGCCACCGGTTGACGCAAGCGTTGTGACTGGCTGTATTCGACCACCGTCAACACGCGCTAACACAACACTTGAATACGCCATGGCGGTCGCTCTCACGAGCAGACTGTCGTTCGAGACATACACACCCTGAAACCGATACTTGTCGGACGATATCTCCGCCTTGCACGCCGTGAACGAGCGGACCTGCACTCGGTGATTCGTGACGTCGGCGAGTGCGAACGTCGAATCTGACATGGAAACCAGCGACACCACGCCGCGGATCTCGCACGGCCCCATACCACGGCGCGCGATCTCCGTGGTATGGCCCAAGGACGTGTTCAGGAATAGCTGCCCCCCGGCAACGAACACGAGCGCCGAGTCACTGACAAGAATGGCGTCATTGACGGCATCATCAACCACGTTGGATGACACAGTGCGACGAAACACAACCTCGAACTCAGCGCCTCTCGTTTCCGTTGGTCGTCCGGAGC
>JANMKU010000252.1:0-15165 GCA_031372205.1 Gemmatimonadaceae bacterium
CTTCACTCGCGGCGGTGATCGTCACCGGCCCGCCCGGCGCCAGCCCCGTCACCACACCCGGCGCGGACACACTCGCGATGGCGGGGGAGCTCGACGTCCAGGAAAGCAAACGCCCCGTGAGAAGAGAGAGGGCGGACTCGCGGAGCGTCGCGGTCAACGCCAACGTCCCACCAACACTGACAAATGTCGTAGGCGACGAAACAGTCACCGACGCAACCGGCGACTGGAGCACGGTGATCTGCATCGTGCCGCTCCGCCCTTCACTGGTCGCGGTGATCGTCACCGGCCCGCCCGGTGCCACGCCAGTTACCACACCCGCGGCGGACACAGTCGCGATGGCTGGCGCGCTCGACGTCCATGTCACCACACGTCCACTGAGCAGTGCGCCGCTCGACTCACGAAGCGTCGTGGTGAGCGCCACCGTCGCACCCTGCACGATGGACGACGCGGGCGGTGAAACAGCAATCGTTGCCACTGGCGGCGGAAGCAGCGCCAGCTCGACCGGTGTCGACTGCCCGCTTCTGATTTGCGCGCTCGCATTGCCGCGCAATTGCAATACGGAGTCGCGACGCACCTCGACCACGATCTGATAGACACCGCCGTCCACGGCGTTGCTCACATTGAGCTGAACACGCGTCTGTTGCGCTGGCGCGGCGACAACGGTCGTGTCGATCGCGACACCAATGCCGTTGACTCGAATTCTGATCTGGTCGTCGACAGCACGAATCACCGGCGTGCCCGCCACCGACAACGACACGACCAAACCGGTCGCCGACGCTGTTGACGCCGTCGCGAAAAACCCGTCGGCGCAACCGCTGGCCCCGGTGATGAGCAGCAGAGCAATCATCAACGAGCGTGCGGTCGGCGCGATGCGCTTCTTCAGGTTCACATTCGACTCGCGAGGCAAAGCGATTGAACAGAGACCGGTCCTAGCAAGCTACGCTCCTTGCTGGCGAAGAGCTATTCGCGCGGCGTTCGCTCCATCAATGCGGACACGGCAGAGGACAGCACCGCTGCCGTATAGTGGACGTCCGCCACACTGCGGCCGCCGTACGCGATCGCCACCACCTCGCCGCGGCTGTCAAAGATGGGACTGCCGCTTGACCCGGCAGCACCGTACCCACGCACTTCGAATCTGCCCGGCGCCACCAACGCGACGGTCCCCGCGTCGGCCAGCGGCGCGACGATGCTGTGGTGCTCCCTCGGCGATGGCGCGAGCGTTCCGCCGAGCGGATAGCCGATCATCAACACTGGCGCGCCGACGAGGATCGAGTCCGGTCGCAGATTCAGGCCCGCGACGGTTGGAACGGCGCCGAGGATGGCATCGATCTTGATGAGCGCGAGATCGTGCTCACGGTCCCAGGCCAGAATGCGTGCCGTCCACACCTGATCCGAGTTGGCGAACTGCGCAGCGATACGCCGCGGCGCGGTTCCATCGGTGTCCGAGACCACATGCGCGCTCGTCAGCAGTGTCCCGTCGGCACGGACCGCGAACGCCGTTCCCGACGCCACCGCGCCGCTCTGTAACTCGACGTACACCTTCGCGACGGCGCGTTCGTTTCGCGCTCGAATCATCTCGCGATCGAGTCCCGCGGCAGCCTGCTGGTCACCCAGCGTGGCTAGCGTGCGCTGTAGCGTGGTGCGCAACTCGCGTCGCCGCGCCGCGTCCGGTCCGCGCTCGGCCGCCTTGAGTTGCGTCGCGGCATCGCGCACCGCGGCACGCGATTCACGCAACGCGTCGGCGAGGCCAACCAGACCTGCGTTTGCATCGCGAGTGGCAAGCGCCGTCTGCACCTGTGCCAACAGGGTCGCGCGTTCGCCCTCCCAAGTGCGCTTCTCGCCCCACCGAAACAGTGTCAGCCCGACAGCCCCACCAAGCGCCAGCGCGAGCCCAAGGGCGGTCCAGCGCCATCGTCGTGTACCACGCAGCATCTCATGCCCACCGCCGCTCGCAAGTGTCACGGCAGAATGCGTCTCAGCGGCAATGATCGTGGGCTCGGACGGTGCAAATTCCACCGTGCGATCAGCATCAGTCAATCGAATCTCCACCACCGGACCCGACGCACCAAAGGCAATCTGATCGCCATCGGACAAGAGCGTGGGTCGATCGATCTTTCGGCCGTTCACATACGTGCCGTTTCGGCTCTGTAGGTCGGTGACGTGCAATCGTTCACCATCCCACGCGATCGTTGCATGTCGCGCCGACACATCCCGGTCCAGTCGCCGATCGAACCGCAGTTCGAGCCCTGCGTCGCGCCCTACGCGCAACACCGACGCGCCGTCATACGTCTGCACGTGGCCGGCGCGCGCACCGGTCAGAACGCGCACGAGCGCGCTCACGGACTGAGCGTGCGACAATCACTCAAACGCGACGCATACCCCTCGTTGTTCGGAGCACGGTCGGTCGCCAGCGACGCCCACTTGATGCACGCTGCCTTCTCGCGAAGTGCGTACGACAGACTCGCCACCAGATTCGCTGCGCGCGTGCGATCGAGTTCGGCAACGCCTGGCAGATCGTATACCGCGAGCAGCGAGTCGCGCATCGCCCGCATCACTGTCGGCGCTGGGTCGGGCGGTTCCAACAGGCGATCTCGCTGTCCGTCAATGATGGCTTTCGCGTTGTCACTCGTGAAATGCATACGCGGCGGCAGCCCTGGGCTCTTCACCACGCTTGACGGCGGTGTTGGTACTGGTTTGACGACCGGTCGCGCGGGAGTGACAGTCGTCTCACGCCCACTGTGCGCCACCGGCTTGCTGGCACCCACACCCGTGTCAGTCGCCGCGATGATCGTCGACGCCCGGTTGCTGTCAGCATTCGGTGCACGCTGACGCAGCGAGTCTTTTTGCACGCCCTCCGCGCCGCGTGGTGTTCGCGCCGTCGCAGTTCCGCTTGAGAGCTTGCCTCGGCCGGCATACACGGCACCGAACGTCACCGCCAGCACACTCCCAGCAATCACCGCAATCCGGTTGCGACGCGCATGACTGCCACGTGGCGTGAGCAGATCCGGCGCCGCCGACGCACGCGTCTGCTCCAACGTGCCCTCCGTTGCAGGCGGTGTATGCGGCCCGATCGCCGCACGCAATTGCTCGGCGAACTGCGCCGCGGTGCTGGTGCGCTTGGTGGGATCGCGTTCCAGTGCACGATCGAGCACGGCCTGTAGATCGGCGGAAAAGGTTCGTGCAGGCGCGACGTCGTTCAATCGCAATGGTGCATCGGTCGTGCGCGCCCAACGAACCTCCTCGTTCGTGTCTCCACGAAACGGCAAGGCGCCCGTCAGCATTCGGTAGGTCACCAGCGCGAGTGAATACACATCACTGGTTCCATCGAGCACGCGGCCCCGCGCCTGTTCTGGGCTCATGTACGCGGGCGTGCCCACCGTACCGCCCAGGCGCGTCACCTCGGCGCTTGCCTCATCGCGCCCTTTCGAGATGTCGAAGTCGACGACCTTGACCACCGTCTGACCGTCAGCGTCGCGGGCCAGCATGATGTTCGCCGGTTTGAGATCGCGGTGCACCACGCCGGCGTTATGTGCCGCATGCAGCCCAGCCGCGATCTGGCTGACAATGCCAATCACCCGACTCGTCGGCAGTGGTCCCTCGCGGTCAATCAGCGCGGCCAGCGACTCGCCGACGATGAGCTCCATGGCGACGTACTGCAAGCCGTCTGCCGTCTGCCCGAAGTCATAAACGGTGCACACATTCGGGTGTCCAATCGCGCTCACGTTTTTCACGCCGCGATCAAAGCGCGCCATCGCGTCCCGGTCGCGCGCCACATCAGTCAGCAGCACTTTGATGGCGTCCCGACGGCCGAGTGCGAGATGTTGGCCGAGATACACGGCGCCCATGGCACCCGCACCAAGCAGCGACTCGATCTGATACTTGCCCGCGAGGATCGTGCCGACGAGCGGATCGGGTGACGAGGCGACGCCACTCGGGACATAGACGTTCGTCTTGTCGTCGTCCGTCATCCGCACTCCGAGATGTACCCGTCGGGAATCGAGCTCAGGAACGCTACGCCGCGACTACGAAGATGCCGATTGCAGCGGCGAATCTCAACTATGGGCGGTTCCGTGGCGCGCTGTCCGGTTGCGTGGGGCGAGCCGCCACGCGCTGTTCCGCCTCAAGGCGCTTCTTCATCTTGCGCTCTTTGCGCAATCGGTACCACCGCACGAGCAGCAGCAGGATCGTCGCGAGCACCAACGCGCCCACCAGTTCACCGGTGCGCCCAACACGCCCCACGAGCTGCACCGCCGCCTCTCCCGCCGCATAACCAACGAGCGCAAATACAGCGGACCAGAGCAACGAGCCGGCCAATGTCGCGGGCAGATATACCAAGAGGGGCACACGCGCCGCGCCACACACCATCGGCAGCACCACGCGCAGACCAAGCGCAAACCGCACAAAAAACGAGGCAGTGAGCGGATTTCGACCAACGACGCGCAGTGCCACTGTGCCCGTCGAGCGCACGCGCGGCCAGCGGCGGCGAATCCAGTCCCATTTCAATCGACCCAACACGTACAACAGGGACGTCGCACCCCAGCCGCCCAGCGTGAGCGCGAGGATAACACGTGGCAGATGCAGATCACCTTGGTTTGCCGCGATGCCGCCGAAGATCGGTGAAATTTCCTCCGTGACAATGGCCGACAGCCCCAGGACGACATAGGTCCAGAGGCTGTCTGACAGTGACTCGAAAAAGTCTTCCATGGCCACCCGAAATCGGGCGCGCTAGGAGTTGATCACTCAGTCCCCAATCGTCGGCACTGGTGCCTCGAACGTCTTGAACTGCCCAGTGTGCGGTGGCGTCAACCCCACGCGTTGCGCAAACCACGTCCGCATGCTGTCGAAGATTTCGTAAAACGTCGGGATGACCAGCAGCGTGAGGATGGTCGATGTCAGCACGCCGCCGATAACCGCCACGCCGAGCGGTGCGCGGAACTGCGCCCCTTCGCCGCGACCGAGTGCGACCGGAATCATGCCGGCAATGAGCGCAAACGTGGTCATGAGAATCGGTCGCAAACGAATCGCGCCGGCCTCGATAAGCGCTTCCCGCAGCGGCAACCCATTCTTCTCGCGCGACCACTTGGCGAAGTCGATAAGGAGAATGGCGTTCTTGGCCACGATGCCGCACAACAAGATCACGCCGATCAAGCTCATGATGTTGATCGTGTTCTTGGTAATGGCGAGTGCGCCCATGACACCAATCAGCGACAACGGCAGCGAAATCAAAATCGCCAGCGGATCGAGGAACGACCCAAACTGAATCACGAGAATGAGGTACATCAGCGCCACCGCGACGCCGAGCGCCGTGAAGATGCTGCTGAAGACTTCCTGTTGCTGTTGCACCTGACCGCCAGACGACAGCTGCACGCCGGGAGGCATCGCGATGACCGCTGTTTTTTCCGTGATCTCCTTCATCACTTCGGACAACGAGCGGCCAGCAATGTTGCCCTCAACCTTGATGACGTTGTCGCGATCAAGATGATTCACAATGGCCGGGCCGAGTTGGCTCGTGATGCGCGCCACTTGTTGCAACGGAATCAGCTGCGCATTGGGCCCGGTGCCAATGCCGATGGGCAGTCGGGCGAGATCCGTTCCGCGCGCCCGCGCTTCGGGCGACAGGCGCACCATGACCTTGCGCGTCTGGTTTGTCGGATCCACCCAGTCGCCAGCGTCCAGACCGGCGAACGCGGGGCGAATGGCCTGCGCCACCGCGCCGACACTTAAGCCCAGTGCGCCGGCGAGGCCACGGTCAACCACGACACTGAGTTCAGGCTTGAGTCCCTTCGTACTCAGACCGACGTCCACTGCGCCCGGCGTCGACTTGACGGCCGCCTTGTACTGATCGGCGACCACCTGCAACGCCGCCTTGTTGTTGCCGCGTAGTTCAAGCGATATCTGCTTCTGCTGACCGGCAAAGTCACTGGTGAACACCGACACATCAGCACCGCCAATCTGCTTCACATCCTCGCGGAACGCGGCCGCCAGATCTTCTGCGCCCAACTGCCCCTTGGAAAGCCGCTCGCCCTTTGTGCTCAACTTGACGTACACACTCGCCTTATCCACCGCACCGCTGGCGCCGCCGCCGGTGACAAACGTGTACGTCACCTCCGGATGCTTGGCGGCAAGGCGAATCGTTTCGTTCACCTTCTGCCGCAGATAGTCGATGTTCGCGCCGGGTGGAGTTTCCACCACCATCTGCACTTCGGCGTTATCCTCCAGTGGAAAGAAGCCACCGCCAACCAGTCCAGTGGCAGGAAGTGCGAGCGCTCCGACGAAACTGCCCACCGCCAGCAGGACCATCGATTTCGGATGATCGAGCGCCCAGCCAATCACTCGGCGATAGCCGTTGGCGAGTCCGTTGAACCAGTGATTGAAGCGGTCGAGCAGCTTCGTCAACCACGACTTCTCGTGCTCCTCGAGATGCGGATCGGCCCAGTAGGCGGACAACATCGGGTCGAGCGAAAAGGACACGAACAGCGAGACCAGCACGGAACACGCGATGGTCAGGGCAAACGGCTTGAACCACTGTCCAGATTCACCCTGGAGGAATGCGATGGGTACGAAGACGGCGATGATCGAGAACGTCGTGGCGGCAACAGCGAGTCCGATTTCGTCGGTGCCGTCACGTGCCGCGGTGTAATGATCTTTCCCCATCTCCACGTGTCGCACGATGTTCTCTCGAACGACAATGGCATCGTCAATCAGAATGCCGATCGAGAGCGAGAGGCCGAGCAACGACATCGTGTTGAGCGTGAACCCGAATGACCACACCGCGATAAAGCTCGCCAGCACGGACACCGGTAGCGCGAGACCGGTGATGATGGTCGAACGCCACGAATTCAGAAACAGAAACACCACCAACACGGTGAGCAACGCGCCCTCAATCAATGCGCTCTGCACATTGTTGACGGAGTTCTCAACGCGCGTGCCTTTGTTCTTCACCACATCGAACTGCGCCCCCGATGGCAATGTTGGCCGGAGCTGTTCGACCTTCTTGAAGATCGCCGCCGCAACCGCAGTCGTCGAATAGCCGTTGGTTTTCTTGATCTCAATGCCGACCGCATCCTTGCCGTTGTAGAGCGCCAGACTGCGCTGCTCTTCGATGCCGTCGGTTGCCGTCGCCACGTCACCCAGACGCACGACACGCGCGCCACGTTCCGCGACCACCAACTGCATGAAGTCGTCCGGCCCATCGAGACGGCCCTGCAAACGAATCGTGCGTTCGTCAAGCGAGCCACTGACACGCCCCACCGGAACGGCCAGGTTACCAGCCTGCAGCGCTTGCACCACTTGCGGCACACTCACGCCCGCGGCCTGCAGACGCTGCGGGTCGAGGTTGATCGTCATCTCGCGCTTGACACCACCGGAGATCTGCACATCGGCCACACCGGGGATGGACCGCAGCTCGCGCGTAATGCCGGGATCAACGATGTGCGTCAGCTGCGCCGGTGTAAGCGTCGTCGAGAATACGGAGAGCGTCACGATCGGCGCATCGGTCGGACTGAACTTCTTGAGGATGGGTTCTTCCATTTCCTGCGGCAAATCCTGGCGCTTGCTGCTGATCGCATCGCGAATCTCCTGCGTCGCGTCCTGCAACGGCTTGGAGTACACGAATTGCGTCACGATCTGCGCGAAGCCGTCGCGCGCTTCTCCGTTGATCGACTTGACGCCGGAGATCGACTGAATCGCTTCTTCAATCGGTTCGAGGACTTCTCGCTCCACCTGCTCCGGCGATGCCCCCGGATAAATCACCGTTGTCAGCACGACGGGCGGCTGCACTTCGGGGAACTCGTCGGTCTGCAACTTGAACAGCGACACCAAACCAAAGCCCGCCAGCGTGACCATGGCGACGACCGTGATCATCGGCTTCTTGATCGCGTAGTCAGAGATGAACATGCGAAATGCCTCAGATTGGGATTTAGTTCTTCTTGGACTGCGCGCTGGCGGCGGTCGGCGGCGGTGCACTACCCAGTGCATCCGTTGGCGACGACACGACAACGCTGCTGCCGAGCGTGATGCCGCGCGCCGCGCCGAGCAGAACGGTGTCGCCGCTGGCGATGCCCGACCGCACTTCGAAGGCAGACGCGGCCTCGTCACGAACACCGAGCTCCACGTCAACGCGTTCCACCTTGCCACCTTTGAGCCTCACCACATACGGGCGCATCGCGGTCTGATCGATCGCCAGCTCCGGCACCATCACGCCAACCCGCTTCTCCGCCGCGACCCGCCCTTCCACAAAGAGTCCGGCAACCAGCAACCCTTTCGCATTGGGAACGCTGGCCATCAAACGCACTTGCTTCGTTTGCGGATCGACTGTGGGACTGACGCGCGTGATGCGTCCTTGCAGCGTGCGGTCTTCAAAACCGTTCACCGTGAACGTGACCGGTGCGCCCACCCGCACGTCGCTCAACGCCGACGTTGGCACGGACGCTTCGAGACGAAGACTGCGCGGATCGATTACTGTGAAGAGTGCCGTTCCCGGGGATACGATGTCGCCCGGACTGACCGTCTTTTCCGACACAACGCCGGCGAACGGTGCGCGAATCACCGTATTGCGCATGCTTTTCTCGGCCTGCGCCAGTCGTGCCTTTACATCGGCGAGTGCAGACTGCGCGATGAGGTTGCCCCGGTCGGCGGCTTCCACGTCGCGTTCGGCGATCGCCCCCGCGGCCAGCAGCGTCTTGGCGCGCTGCAATTCGCGCGCCGCCTGTTCGGCCGCGACCGATGCTTGCGTGAGCGCTGATTTGGCCGACAGTTCCGCATCACGTACGGCCGCGTCGTCAATCCGCGCCATCACGGTGCCGGCGTCAACGCGCTGGCCAGACTCCACATATGTCTGCAGCACGGCACCCGCCAATTCAGAACGAATGCGCGCGTCGCGCTCGGCCACCAGCGTCCCGGAAATTGGCGGACCACTGCGCAACGTGTCCGTACGCGCGACCGCGATGTTCTCAGGTCCTATGGTTTGTATCGGCGCGACGGTGGTTGCCGTCGTCGTCGCATCGCCCTTCTTCGCGCACGCGCTGACCACAAGGGAGAATGCGACCAAAGGAAGCAAAGACGCCGCCGCGCGGCGCGTTTTCGTCGTCATGGCGTGTTGCCTGGAGTGAAAGTACTGGAGGTAGTAGCCGGACCGGACAGCGGCAGATCGCGCAGCAACTGCAGCCGAATGCGCGCGACTTGCAGGTCACGCGCGGCCTTGGCGCGATTGGCGAGCGCCTGTTGTAACTGCACACGCGTTTCGGCGAGTTCGAGTTGCGTGGAGATTCCCTCGCGAAAACGCACTTCGGCGATGTCGTAAGCACGCGTCGCCTGCTGCGCGGTGCCGACAGTCGCTTGCCACGACGCCTCGGCTTGCGCGAGCTGTGCAATAGACTGGCGCGCATCAAGTGCCGCGCCTTCCTCAGCGAGACGGAGTCGCTGTTCCGCCTCTTGCACCGTTGCTTCGGCGGCGAGTTCGTCGCCGTGCACGCGGCCGCCCGTGAAGAACGGGAACGAGACACCAACCCCGGCCGTCCAGTTGGGGAAGAAATCACTGAGGCTCCGCGGCAATCCGTCATTCGGATAGGCGAGGCGCTGATAGTTCGTGGAGACGGAGACTGACGGATAGCGCTGCGCTTTCGTCGCCCGCAATTGCAGCTTGGCGACTTCAACACCCTTGAGCGCCTGGCGCACGGGAGCGCGTACCGGCACCGACGTGTCAGCGCCGGCCAACGCCTTCGCCACTTCAACACTGGCACGTGGGTCAACCGCAAGCACTTCTGCCGCCGACACATTGATCGTGGTGATCGGCGCGGCGCTCGCGTCTGTCGGTGCCAGTGCGGGCGCTTCCACAATATCGTCGCTCAGCCGGACCGCGCGATCCGGTGGCAGGTTGAGCAGTTGACGGAGACGCACGTACGCCAGGTCGCGATTGGTGCGCGACTGCAGCATTCCCGGCCGTTGGTTGTCGCGCGTGACGCGGGCGCGAATCAGTTCGAACTCTGAGGCGGAGCCAACGTTCTTAGTGAGTTGCACTTGACGCAGCGTTCGTTCGGTCTGCACCAACGATGATTCAGCGATCGTCACCAATCGGTCCGCCAGCAATGCGTCGAAGTATGCTTCGGTCACGGTGAGCTGCACTTGCGCCTGCGCGCTCGTGATCCCGATCTCGGCCGACTCTCGTCCAACGCGCGCCGCGCGAATGTTGGCCGTCGCTCGGCCACCGGTGAATACAGGCTGCGTCGCTGACAGCGTAAATGTTGTGGTGTACGGGGACGCGAAAATTTTCGTCAGCGGATTGCTGGCCGTGGATGTGTCGCTGCCACCGGAACCGCTGCCACTATTCGACCGACTGGAGATCGCCTGAAACTGATTTTGCAGCGTCTTCTGCCAGTTAAGACCAGTGGAGAGTTGCGGCATGAGCGCCGAACGCGCTTGCAGCTGCTGTCCATCGGATCGACGAAGACCAGCGCGAGCGATACTGACTTGTTCACTCGTGCCCGCGGCCAGCCGAAGGGCGTCGGCGAGTGAGAGTACGACTGCGCCAGTTACGGGTGCCGAACCCTGTTGTGCGCGCGCCGACAGCGGGCCGAGTAGCAGCGCGAGCGCGACGAGCGACGCATTGTGTGGGGCAGTCCGCCGACGTGGCGCCGTCGAGTGGAGTGGTATGGGCATGAACATCATTCAGCGAGAAAGGAAGAAGGTGTGACAGGAGCCGTACGATCAGCGACCGCTGTGGGTTCCGAGAGGACGCCAATGCCACGGAGAAAAATCCGCACGTAGGCGCGCAACGTGTCGTCTTTCGGCTGTGGGAACATCTCCGCCATCATGTCCCGATTCATGGCGTCGGCGTACGTCGCCCCCATGAGCATTGTGACCGCGGCGCTCACGTCGGTTGGGGTGAGCTCGTGCACGTCGGTCATCCAACCGTGACGGCGCAACTGCACGACGTATTCGCGTAACTGCGCGGCCGCGCTGCTTGGACCATGGCAAGCACACGCCGCCGCGTCGGGGCGTTCGGCGGAGTCACTCATGAGTTGCCGAATAATGTCGCGCATCCGGCTCAGCGCGCCGTGTTGCGTGACGACCCAGGCGGTCAACTCCGCCGTCGGATTGACCGGATCGCGCGGAAGCGACGGCGAATCCTCGACGCGGGAGCATTCCCGCATCGCGATATCGAGGAGGGCATCCTTGGAACCGAACTGCCGAAAGATGGTCACTTCGTTCACGCCAGCCTCGTCGGCGATCCGTCGCGTGGTAGCGCCACGCCAGCCGTGGAGGGCGTAGACGCGGGCGGCGGCGCTGAGGATCCGATGGCGGTGGTCGTCGATCATGCCCTGAGTGTATGCAAGTGATTGCTCGCACGCAAGTGAGTACTTGCTTGAAGTCACTTTCTTGCGCCGCGTAGGGGCCGGTGGCTCGTGCGGGTTCCTAACCCGAACCCAAATTCTCCCGACGTCCATCTCGCGGTGTGTTTTCCCCCACCTTGCCGCTCTCGGCCGCCCTCGTCGTCATCGCCTGTAGTAGTTCGGCCACCACCACCACCACCGAACCGGTCGTGCCCGCTGGCACCACCACGCTGCCGGCGTTTCTGTCGAATGCCCCGACGATCACTTCGACGGGCACGACCGCCAGTATTGTCACGGCGGCCAACGCCTTCATCGCCACCCTGAGTGACGCGCAGAAGGCGCGCACCGTGTATGTCGCGGGCGACGCCACCCAACGCGCCCGCTGGTCCAACTTCCCGACGGGAATTTTTCAGCGGAATGGCGTGAAAATCGGTGAGCTCACCGACACCCAGCGTGCCGCGCTGCTCAACGTGCTGTCGACCGCGCTCAGTGCCAAAGGCTACGCCAAGATCATCAATATCGTGAACGCCGATCAAGCGCTCAAGAATTCGTCGAGCGGCGGCAATCTGGTGTTTGGCCTCGCCGAGTACTACGTGTCGTTTGTGGGCACGCCGAGCACCACGACGCCGTGGATGTTGCAGTTCGGTGGACACCACCTTGGACTCAACATGCCGGTAGGTAACGACACCACACGGCTCGGCCCGTCGTTAACCGGTGTGCAGCCGCAGAGTGTGACCGCGAACGGTGAGACGGTGCGACCGCTTGGCGCCGAAACCGACAAGGCGTACCTGCTATTGAACGCGCTCACCGCGGCACAACAGACGCAAGCTATTCTCGCCGTCCGCGTCTCCGATCTTGTGCTCGGACCTGGGCAAGATGGGAAGACGATTGCGTCGGAAGGGCTTCCCGGGTCCGCCATGACCACCGCGCAACAAACGTTGTTCCTCGACCTCATCAACGAGTGGGTATCGATCAACAATGACCGTAACGCGGCGTACAAGATGGACCGTATTCGGGCGACCATCGGCACGACGTACTTCGCGTGGAGCGGGAGCACGGCGGCCAACAGTGGTGCGTACTTCCGCGTGACGGGTCCGGCGCTGGTGTTGGAGTGGGCACCGCAGGGTGGGACCGACCACATTCATGCGATGTATCGCGATCCGACCAACGAGTACGGCGTCGCCCGGTGACGTATTGCTGATGTGCCGGTGCCGTTCGGCGCTGCGCCTCGTTGCGGCGCTGTCGCTTTGCATGGCCGCGTCAGAGACAGCGGCAGCACACCCACTCGACGAGCTCGTGCAGTCGTCGTTCGTCACGGTGCACCGCGACAGCGTGTTCCTCGAACTCGATCTAATTGCCGGCACACGCGTCGCGAGCGCGTTCTTCACGTTCATTGATCGCGATCACAACGGACAGATCGATGCAGCCGAGCGTCGCGCCTACGTGAGCGCGGTGCAAGGATCGTTACGTGTGGGCGTGGGTGGCCGAGCGGTAGCGCTCGCGCTCGACGCCACGCTCTGGCCCACCGATACGCAACTGCGCGGCGGCGAGGGGATGATTCGCTTGTTCTGGCATGCCGCCATGCCCCACGCGGCGGACAGCGACAGCGTGGTGTTTACGCTCGAGAACACGCATGCGCCGGTCGCCAGCGGGTACTTGGTCAACGCGCTCGTTGACTCGCTCACATTGCCGATTGCGCGAACGACGCGCAGTTGGACGCAACAACAATTCGCGTTGACCGTGGTCGTCAATGCACCGAACGGCACCTCGCAGCGCGCGACAGCGTCGCTGGGTGGATGGTCGCGCGTGCTACCCGCATTTGTGCGACACGGCATCTATCATGTGGCGACGGGTTTCGATCATGTACTCTTCGTCATCGCGCTGTTACTTGCCGGTGGACGGTGGCAGCGCATCGCCGGCATCGTGACGTCGTTCACCGTCGCGCACAGTGTGACGCTGTCGCTGGCCGTGCTCGGTGTGATCGTGCCGCCCATTCGCGCCATTGAAGCCGCCATTGCGGCGTCGATTGTGATTGTCGGTTGGCAGGCGTTTCGTGTGCAACAACACGCCGGCACACCGACGTGCGATTAGCGCTAGCCTTCGGATTCGGACTGCTCCATGGGTTCGGATTCGCCAACGCGATGCAGACGCTGGCGTTGCCGACTGGTCAGTTACCACTCGCCCTGGCCGGCTTCAACATCGGTGTCGAACTGGCGCAACTGGCGATTGTGCTCACCGTCTGGCCGCTGTTGTCGCTCCTGCGCTTGCACGCGTCGCCGCGAGTCTCGGCGCGTGTGATTCGAGCGTGTGCGGTGCTGGTGATGGCGACTGGGGGCTACTGGTTCGCTGAGCGCGTGTTGGGGCTGTGACCCGACATCGCAGGCGCGCGAGTTGTACAAATATCGTACTATGGTTACCTTTAAGTATGATTCCACGAAAAGAACGTCTCACCGTGACAATCGACCGAACTCTCCTTGACGCTGGGAATGACGCCGTGGCCAGTGGTCGGTCCGATTCGTTGAGCGCGTGGGTGAACCGCGCGCTCGCCGACCGGGTGGCCAAGGAGCGACATCTTGCCGCGATGCGTGACGCCGTCGCGCACTACGAGGCTGAATTTGGCGTTATTTCCGAGCGCGAATTGACGAATCAGGCCCGCGTTGACCGTGACGAAGCCATCGTGGTCCGTCCGCCTGCCGTCACACGAACCGCTAAACGGCGACCAGCGGCCGCGAAGTCCCGTCGCGCATGACCATGATCCTCGACGCCGGAGCGCTCATCGCACTCGAGCGCGGCGATCGGGCGATGTGGCGTCGCTTTAAGACCTCACTACTCGCGGCGAGTGTTCCCGTCACGCACGGTGGCATCGTCGGGCAGGCGTGGCGAGCAAAGGGACCGCGGCAGGCCATGCTCGCGCGCGCACTTGCAGCCGTTGACGTGTGCCCGCTGACGGAGCGCCTTGGTCGGGACGCCGGCGAACTGCTGGGCCGATCGCGAACCGTTGACGTGATTGACGCAGCGTTAGTGCTGCTGGCCGACGACGGCGACGAGATCGTAACCTCCGATCCCCACGACATCGTGCCCCTCTCGAAGCTCGTGGGGCGCCACGTGGAAATCATCGTCACATAGCTCAAGGGCTCCTCGTCAGGGCTGCAACAGCACGGCGAAGACGACCGCGAGAACGACGGCGGCGCCAAGTGAACGCGAGCTGCGCTGCAGATCGTGCTGCCTCCGTTGATCGATCGCCGTCTGGTATCCGAATTGATACTGGCGCCACAACGCGTCCGACTCCAACCCGTTTACGGTGCGCAGAAAGTCCGGTGGAAACTGATCCGTGGGGGGGGGCACGTTCGGCTTGACAATGGCAGCTCAACGTTGGAACTAATGGGTGCCAAATCGTCGTCGGTTCTTTCCCCCGTGTCGTGAGGATGTGATGCGACGCTTGTGTTCCCTGCTCGTTCTCGCTAGCGCCGTGCCGCTGATGTCGTCCGCGCTAGCGGCGCAAGCGTCCGGCCGCATGAACCCGATCATCGCCCTGCAGGAAAAGGGTCTGCCCATTTTTGGCATTTCGCATCCGGCCATTGTCGCGCGACCCATGGGCGGGCGCGGGCGAAGTGGTCCACCCGGTGCGACGACCGTGGCGCCAGACGCACCTCCGGCACCTGCACCGCCGCCGATTGTGCTCGCTGATGTGGCGAAGGAAACCGTCGACTACAAACGCGCCGACTATCTCTTCACATCGGGCACCTCTGAGACGTTCCTCCGTTACATGGAGGAAATCACGAAGGCCGGTGGCTCGATGCGCACGCATCCGTTTTCAGCCAAGATCGGCATCTGG
>JANMKU010000254.1:0-17605 GCA_031372205.1 Gemmatimonadaceae bacterium
CATGAATCGCCGGGCGCTGGATCTGGTGCCGAACGGCCAGAAGTACGGCTTTGACCACCTCATGCTTGACCTCCTGGCTAAGCAACGCCCAGTACACGTTCGCCCGTACGATGGTTACTGGCTCGACATTGGACGGGTGGACGACTACATGAAAGCCGTCGAAGAATTTGACCACATGCGCGACCGGCTGATTCCGGCCCAACGAAACAATGGCGGGTGATATTCTCGTTACCGGTGCGACCGGTTTCATTGGCCGTCACCTGTGCGCAACCTTGCGACAACAGGGCAGCCGTGTCATCGAGTGGACTCGCGCCCAGGGTGACATCACGTCGGCACAATTCCCGGGTGGTGCCAGTCAGGTCGTCCATTTGGCCGCACGAACGTTTGTTCCTGACAGTTGGAACAACCCAATGCCGTTCTATGAGGTGAACGTCCTGGGCACGGCCAACGTCGCCGAGTACTGCCGTCGCGAAGGCGCCGCGCTCACGCTCCTCAGTTCGTACGTGTATGGCAGGCCTGAGTACTTGCCGATAGATGAACAGCACCCTGTGAATGCCTTCAACCCCTACGGTCAAACGAAACTGATGGCGGAAAGCGTCGCCACGGCGTACGCGAAGTTTCACGCGGTGCCGGTCACGATCGTGCGCCCGTTCAACGTGTATGGCCCGGGTGCCGACTCTCGCTTCCTGATTTCCGAAATTCTCCAACAGGCAACGAATACCAATTGTGCGGAAATCCGCGTCAACGACAGTCGTCCCAGGCGCGACTATCTGTACGTGGCTGACCTTGTCAGTCTCATCATCGCGACCTTGAACACACCTGCCGCTGGCCTTCGGATCTTCAACGCAGGCAGTGGCACTTCGCACAGCGTTGCGGAGATCGCGCGGATGGCCAATCTGGTGACGGGCCAACACAAGCCCCTCGTATCCTCCGACGTCGTCCGTCCAGGCGAAGTGCCCGACATGTACGCCAGTATCGCACTGGCCGCGCAAGCACTTGGCTGGCGCCCTCACACCGGCCTCGAAGATGGCATGCGGGCGACGATGCACTCCATCGCACCTCACGAGAGGAGACAGCGTTGAAAGCTGCCGAGCTGGCCAATCTGGACGCGCTGAGAACCTACGCTGTGAGTACCGTGGTAGCGGCCCATGTGGCGGCCACAGTCGCCGAAATCCGCGGGCAGCCGGTTGACGAACACTACGTGGCGCTGGGTCAGTTGGGTGTCCTGGCGTTTTTCGTCCACACGAGCTACGTGTTGATGTGTTCGCTGGAACGCCTTGGTCATGGACACACCGCGCGACGGTTCTATGTGCGTCGTGCCTTCCGCATCTATCCCCTTGCAGTGCTTGCGGTCGTTGCCGTCGTGGTATTCAGGATTCCCATTGACCCCACGCCGGGACAGGAATTCAGGTTCCCGTCCCCCGCCGTACTGGCCGGAAATTTGTTGCTGATTCAGAACTTTGTCGGCAAGGAGTCGATACTGAGTCCGCTCTGGAGCCTGCCCTTCGAAGTCGAGATGTACGTCGCCCTACCCATGCTCTTTACTGTGGCGCTGATGGCGAAAGGGGTGAGATACCTCGGCGTGTTGATCGCATCGTCCGTCGCTATCGGGCTGCTGGTGTTTGCCGCCACGGGCCATGCGCAGATCCTGGCCTACATTCCGTGTTTTCTCGCTGGAGTGCTTGCCTATGCGCTTCGCGACAAGGTGCGTCCGTTCATTTCGTCCGCGCTGTGGCCGGTCTTCCTCCTGGCGTGGTTTGGCGTGACGAGTCTGCTTATGCCGCCGACGGGAATTCCTCACATGCTGGTCTCCTGGGCCGCATGTCTGTTTCTGGGATTCTCCATCGGCGCGTTTCGCGATTCCACCGCTCGCGTCTGGAATCGCATGACGCAGCAAGTGGCAAAGTACTCGTACGGCATTTACCTGAGTCACGTGCCGGCTATTTGGCTGGCGTTCGGCTATCTGGGCGAAGCCGGCACGACGCTAAAAGTCCTCGCCTCCCTTCTCATCACAGCCGCCGTGTCAGTGGCCGCGTTTCATCTGGTTGAAAGCCCGATGATTGAGGTTGGGCGCCGACTGAGCCAGCCTCGCCGGCAAACGTGAGCGCAGGAGTTGTGTCGGGCGACTCATGACCACGGGTCGTTGCGGTTCGGCAGGATGGGGCGTGCCGCCTACTTCTTCGCGTCGCCCCGTGGCAACGTATCGGTGCGGGAACGCGAGCCACCGTAGATAGAGAGCTTGCCGTTTCGGAACACCAGCGGTGCTTCACCACTCAAGACGGCCATGACGTCTGCCGTACATTCCCAGCACAAGACATAGTCGTACACGCTGAATGCGCCATGATAGTCGGCCGGTACGTGGCGATGCTTTGTGGCGCGCGTGGGATGATACTTGAGTTCCAGCAGGTTGCCGCCGGTGGGCACAAACGGATCCGCGAACACGTACGGATTGCTGCCGCCCCGATAGATCTGGTAGAGGTCCTCTACGCCGTTGAACGGGTATACGTAGTTGCTTCCACCCTGCCCGATGTTCGGCACGATCGGGAGTACGCGTGAACCCTCGCGCACGGACGACATGCCGGACAGAAACGTGCGATAGTCACTCTGCATCGCGAGCGCTCTCTCAGTGTTCAACGTCGAGCTCACGACCAGAAAGAGCGACAACACCACCGCCGCCGCCCGCAGCCGCAGCCCGTTCCACTGCAGGGCACCCACCGCCGCGATAACGGCGAAGGGCAGCGTGCGGGATCCGATAATGAAGGCGCTGCCCATTTGGTACGGCATTACTAGCCCGATCGCGACGAGTGCCACAGCGAGCAACAACAGGCGCGCATTCGCTACGCGCTTGCGGACCACGTCGGCAAAAGCAACAGCCCCCAGCGCAGCGAGCAGCGCCAGTGCCGCCATGCTTGCGCCGTCCGACAGCGTCCAGATGTTGTACGCCAGGTATGCCTTGATCTGACCCAGTGGCCCATGAAACAGCGCGCCGCCCGCTTCGGCCGGCTTGGTGAGCTGGAAATAGACGATGAGCGCGCCGGCGGGGGCGACCGACAATGCATCGAGCCAGCGCACGTTCCTGCGCTCGACGTCAACGGCGAACATGAGCACCGTAAAGCAGCCGATTGCCGCGCCGACGAGGTGAAATCCGAACATCGCGGTGAGCACGCACGCCAAAGCGAGGGACTTGAGCGCGCTTGGCCGGTATCCGACCAAAATGCCGAGCAGCAACGGATACAGGGCAATGGCGCCGATAAACGGCAAGAAGCCGGAGAACACGAAAAACGAATGCACCAACGGCAGGAGCAGCAGGGCCGCATGCGGTGGGCGGCCGAGACGTTGCAGGAAGAACCGGCCCGAGACACAGAGACCCGCGGCATAGACAACGAAGTACGCCTTCGCCGCGATGATCGGCTCAAAGACCTGGACGAGACCGGCGAGGGTTAGGTCCCCGAGCGACGTCGGCGTCGGTCGCCAGTGGACCCAGAAGTGCTGGGAATACGCCAAGACCGGATCGCGATAGTCAGCCAGAACACGCGCGACCATCAAGTGTTTGATGATGTCGGTGCCGACGGGAATTGCGGGCAGCAGAAACGGCACCAGCGCCACGGCGACACAGATTGCCTGACCAATCAACCACGTCAGATTGATCGGGCTGCGTCGTGTCGCCGACAGGGGATGTTCAGCCGAAGCGTCGACACTCATCGCGTCGTCAGTCTGACGATCACAGTTCCGGAAGGAGAGCCATGTACACGTCCGTGCGTCCCATCTTCAATCCCATGTTCGATGTGAACATGACCGCAAGTCCGTCCGGGCTCATCGTACCGAAGACGCTGGTGTAGTAGGAACTCACCCAACAGCGCGTGTGGCACACCAGTCGTGCGTCGCTGGCGTCAGCCTTGTGCCACGAAATCCCGGCGAAGGAGCCTGAGCCACCAAAGACGGAAGCCACGTTGGCCGGCGAAACGCCGCCAGTCGTCCACACGTAGAGCATGCCCGCGCCCGCATCGCAATACCATGAGCCTTCCACCATCGTCCCGCGCGATGAGGCCTTGACGAGCGTTGACGTCCATTCGGTCGGTTCGCCCATCCCGGCAGGGCCCTGAAAGACGAAGGACAACGCGTCGTAGCCGTAGCCAAGCCCGGAGAACGACGCTTTGTAGACGGAACCACTGTCGACGGACCATGTAAAGCCCCCACGTGGCCCCATCTCGGAGGTGTTCTGAAACCACGTGTCCCCTTGCGTGGTTCCGTTGATCCATTGCGAGGCCTTGTGAATCGAATTCCACGCGTTGACGTGCGTCGGCGCGCAGCGCTGCGTCCGCGTGTTGGTCGCCGCGTCGTAGGTGAAACAGTCCACCCCATCGTCGAACGAAGGATCGAACTCCACCATGCCCCCGCGAATAGGCGCCGGGTGCCCGCTGTACAAGTGTGTATTCTCGACAAACGTGTTCAGGCGATAGTTCCAAACGCCGGTGCGCCGATATTCGTTGCTGCACAGGATGACATAGTTATCATCGGCATGGCGCACGGCCTGCGGCTGATTCAACCACACCCACGTCTTGGTGCGGATGGTGCCGTCATCGACATTGTACGCGATCACCACGCCCGTGGACTCACACTGAAACACCAGCCACTCGTCGTTTTCGGTGACGGTCAGCCAGTTCAGATAGGACCCACCCGCCATGTGCGCTGAGAAGTCTTTGCCGCTGCTGGGAATGTTCGGCAGGTTGAGCGGCGTCGACGGGTTGCTCGCGTCGAAGGCAAAGAGTGTGTTGCCGTAGACACGGTACAAGCGAGTCGGCGTTGCATGATCGTACGAGAATCCGCTGTTGACGTCGGACAGAAACATGTTGCGCGGATTCGAGACCCGACCGCTGGCCCCACCGCTGCGCGCCACGTCGATCAGGTAATTCGTACCGACGGCCGAATAAACGTTCACGGTATGCGAGTCGCCCCACTTCCGCGAGATAAACGGGCCGCCTTCTGAGTACGGGCACGCGAAGTTGACGCCGGGAGCGGGAAACGACGCGTCGGTCACTTTGACAATGCGCACGCCTGTCATCGGATCGAGCCAGCTGCTTCCTGCTGCGGCCGCGCGATACGATGCGTTGAGCGACATATCCGACGCGGCACCGTTGATCGCCGTGAGCCGCGGCAGCGATTCGACGTTCGGCCGTAGTGTCGACGGCGGGGGAGGGGGCGGCGGCGTTCGGCGCAGCCGATCGCGAGAATCCAAGTTGAAGCTTGCATCCCCTGTCTCCTGAAGCAGATCCGTCGAACGACATGCCGCGGCGGCGGCGGACGCCGCGCTCATGGCTAGAAATTGTCGACGAGAAAAGGAACTGGTCATAGTGCTGGGGAGTGGAAAGAAGGCGGCACCGCCACCGCAGGTGTGACCCGCGTGCTCGACTCACAGACGCCCATCAGACTCTGCGAGTCACGCCCTGCGTCATCGTCGTGCCAGCTTTGGCCAAGCCTGTAACGGTACGACGAAACGGCAACACCGCAAGCTAGTCATGCCGACCCCATCGGCTGTGCTATCGGCGCCCGGGCGTGCGCAGGTGATCGTAAAACGTCTGCAACTGCGCGATCACCCGATGTTCCCGATGGTCTTCGGCCGTTGTTCGCCCAGCCGCACGTATCGCCTCCCCATCCACCTGCGCCATGAGCACGGCCAACAGGGCTTTCGCGAGCGACTCTGGGTTAGCGGCCTCGACGAGTAGTCCGTTCCTCCCGTTCTCGACCAAGTCCGGAACACCGCCGACGCGCGTGGCGACCACCACGACACCTTGCGCCATCGCTTCAAGCAGCGAATTGGGGAATCCTTCATCAAGCGATGCGAGCGCGGTAACGTCGAGCAAGGCGTGCGGCACTGTGTCGGGCGAGAGTTCGCCGGTAAAGTGGACGGACCTGTGAAACGCAGGTTCAGCGGCGATCGACTTGAGGGCCGTATCCATTGGCCCGTCGCCGATGATGACCAGTGTCGCCGCCGGTATCTCAACGATGACACGACGCCACGCGGCAAGAAGTGTCTGATGATCCTTTACCGGTGCAAGCCGAGCCACACATCCGACGACCGGTCCTGTTGATGGAATACCCAGTCGCGTCCGACGCGCCGATCGCTCTTCGGTCGTCAAGCGAATGAAGCTTTCGTCGCGCAACATGTTCGGCACGTACACTGGGCGGGAAAACGTTGATTCGCGGCGCACGACGTCCACCAGACTTGGCGAGTTCACCAACACGCCCGACGCAACGCTCTGCGCCCAGCGATTGAGAACGCCCAACGACGGCTTGGGCAGTGATCCAGTCCACCGGCGACTGGCCAGGAACGGCATTGCCCGGCCCGGCAGAGTTGCGACTCCAGCGCCTAGGATGTTGGTATACACGCAATGCGAATGCAGCAGATCAATGCCTCGCTGATCGCAGATGCGTTTGACGAGGCGTATCGCGCCCCATGCTGATGCGGACAGCAACCCGCGCACTGGAACGTGGACCAGTTCGGCGCCAGCCTGCACGTAACGGTCGCGCAGCGCACCAGTTTCGCTCAGGTGAAACACGGTGAGCCGCACCCCGGCGCGCATGAGCGCCTCGGCGACCTTCGCTGCGTTGAGCTCACTGCCGCCTACATCGAACCGGTCGACGAAAAATCCAACGTGCGGGCGTGTGCTCATCGAATGCACCGACGAGGGAGGGATACGCGGTTTACCAGTTCACGCCGCGGTACCCTTCGGCGGCCTCGACCACGCGATCACGCATACGCACGAGATCAATCACCACCTTGTCCCGAATCCGTTCTTCCGACAGCACAACAGAGCGCGCCACATCGGTGCCGAGCACGAGCACGTCAGCCGAGTCAACAACTTCGTCCGGTGTCTCCGCCATGAGCGACCAGATGTGCGGAATTTCCCGCTCGATAAATTCGCGATTGGCACCAGTGATCTGCGCCTCGCGCACGTACCGATCGTACACGCGGACCTCGAACCCCTTGCCAATCAACCGTTCCACCAGCGCTACCAGCGGTGACTCGCGGAGGTCATCTGTGCCTGGCTTGAAGGCGAGGCCGAGCATGCCAATGCGACGTTTCCCACCGGCGGTGATCATACGATACGCGCGCTCAACCTGAATCAGGTTGCTCTCGAGCACCGAACGCAACAACGGTGTTTCGAGATCAAGTTCACGTGCCCGATGCGCCACTGCGCGCAGGTCCTTCGGCAAACACGATCCGCCAAATGCGAATCCGGGTCGCAAGTACGCCGGCGAGATGTTCAGCTTTCTGTCCTCGCACACAATACGCATGACTTCGTGGCTATCGATGTTCTGCGCCGAGCAAATATTCCCGATCTCATTGGCGAAGGCGACCTTGAGACCGTGGAACGCATTGCACGTGTACTTGATCATCTCGGCGACGCGCACCGGTACGACGAACACCGGCGCATCAAGGCCGCCGTAGATTTCCTGGACCGCGGCAGCACCGGCAGCATCGTCCGCTCCAATGACTGTGAACGGCGGATCGTAGAAGTCGCGAATGGACGTGCCTTCGCGCAAGAACTCCGGATTGGTGCAGACATGGAAGTCCACGCCATGCTTCAACCCGGACGCGCTCTCCATCGCCGGCACTACCACGGTGTGCACCGTGCCCGGCAGGACGGTGCTCCGGATGACGACCGTATGCACGCTGCCCTTCGCGAGCACGGCGCGACCAATCTCCGCTGACACACGCTCTACATAAGTGAGATCGAGACCACCGTTCGCCCTGGACGGTGTGCCCACGCACACCAGCGAGATGTCAGTGTGCGCGATCGCCGCGACCACGTCCGTCGTTGCGCGGAGTCGCCCGCCGGTCACCATCGACGCGATCAACTCCTGTACGCCATCCTCGATGATGGTCGCCATGCCGCGATTGATCAGCGCTACTTTCTCGGCGGATACATCGACGCCAAGGACCTCGTGGCCTTCCTTCGCCAGACACCCTGCCGACACACACCCGACATATCCAAGTCCGAACACACTAATGCGCGCCATCAACCGCTCCTCAAGTGAGTGTTCCCGTCGTTCGACTAGGAGAAGGACGAGTCATAGGCTCGGCAGGTGACGCCGATTCGTTCCGGATGGTGCGGTGGGCGATCGCCGTATAGAGCGCTTGCTCAAAAACACCAGAGACGGCGGTCCAGTCGAACCGGGCTGCGGTTGCCGCGGCGGCAAGACCAACGCGCTCGCGCCGTGCTGCGTCAGTCAGGAACTCGCCTACCGACGCGGCGAAATCCACTGGATTGTCCGCAAGGACGATGTCACGTCCATGTTGCACGTCGAGCCCTTCGGCGCCGATCGTGGTCGACACCACCGCACGACCCGCGGCCATCGCCTCGTAAATCTTAAGCCTTGTACCACCACCCGCGAGCAGCGGCACAACGATCGCCTGTGCACGGGTCAGATACGGAATGACTGTGTCGACGCGCCCGGTCACGTCGATTCGCGCGCTGCGCAGGGACTCGATCGCGCTTGGCGGGTTTCGCCCGACGATGGACAAATGCGCATCAGGGTGCTGCGCAAGCACGCGCGGCCAAACGTCACGGCAGAACCACAGCATGCCATCAACGTTGGGCTCCCAGTCCATCGACCCGACGAACACCACGGATTTGTCCGCGCCACCCTGCCCGACCAGCGACGCGTATTGTCGCACATCGACCCCGGTAGGGACGACCGTGAAATGATCCGGGCCGGCCATGCTGCTCATGCCAGAGCGGTCCGTCTCCGACACCGCCACCACGTGATCGAACGCGCGCACCACCTTGGGTTCATACGCGGCGAGCCGACGCGCTTCGATCTCGAACACGCGACGATTGATGAACCGCTCCGTCGTCCGGGCTTTGCGCTCCCAAAGCACCGACTCCACGTTGTGCTGGAACAGTACGGTGGGCACGTCAGACGACGCTGGAAAATTAAGTGACGGTGACAAGAAATCACACACCGCAACATCATAGCGTGTCGGAACCATGGCGGCAGTCAACCAATCGCGCACCGTTGGCGATTCGAACTTGGTCACGACAAACGGTTCACGTCGATGCAGCGATGTCAGAAAACCGAATGGTCTGGCGGCGCGCGTCGAACCCGCGAGTTGCACCGGCAGCGTCACCGCGCTTTCGAACATCGATTCCATTTCACGGTGATACAACGCGTCCGGTCCACCATCATGGTACGTCAGGACGGTGACATCGTGGCGTTCGGCGAGTGCGCGCAGAATATGAAATGACCGGATCCTGCCGCCGGTGTCGACTGGCAGCAACTTGAGCGCCTTGACCCAGAGAATGCGGAGTCGCGCCGAATCAGTGTGCATGGACAAGCGCCTCAGTCGTGACGCGCGTGCGCCGATGAACCTCCCATTGCGGCGCCGGCCCGGACGTGCCGGCCCCGTGCGAATCGTCAGGTGCGAGATTGATCGCCAATGTCTCCATCAACGTTGTGATAGAAATGCTTGCCGATGCCGCATCGCTCGACGCCGAGTGAATCGAACCGGTCATCAGCGCCGGATGAATGACGGTGAGCAGGTGCCAGTATCGACCCGACATGTTTGACTCGGCGCTAACGCGAACCGCAGGAGCGGAGGCACCGTACGCCGCAGAGACAATCGTCGGCTGCACACGCCACTGGGCAGCGACTCCGCCCGTGGTCATACACACCGACTCGTGCTCTCGTTGACACGTGACACTGTGCGCACCCATCACGTCGCACGCCCAGCCCGCATCCAACTGCCATGTGACCTGCACGGGCACCGCATCGACCGCATGCGCACTGGACAGCAGATCGCTGACAATCAGGATGCCGACGTCGAGCCACAGTACAGAACGCCGTACGGTAATGCCGATTGGCGTCGACGCGTACCCGTCGTGCTCCGCGGACCAGGTGATGCCCCGGTCACCGTCGATGCGCTCCCACTGCGTGACGCGCGTGTTTGCTTTTCTGGACCACCCAAATGGCCCTCGCGGCTCCGACGACGGTCGGTTGCCGACGGTGACCGTGCTATGCGCCCCGGTGCCGCGCAACGTGTCGCGCTGCTGCTCGACATACGTGAGTGTGCCCGGATCAACGAACAGCGGCACGCCGTGCTGCACGACTTCGAGCGAGAGCGCGTCGGCGTGTCCGTGTGCGCCGTCACCGTGCGGTCCACCGTCCATGATCAACACGTTCGCATCTGTCGACCAGTCGGAGCGGGCGACATACAGCCCACCGGCCACATAGGCGCGGTGTCGTTCGGTGCTGGGTTGTCCCTGCATGTGGTCGAAGGCGTCCACGCCGTCACGACCCAACATCCACGCGAGCGAGGGCGGACAACTTGTCGCGTAGTCGTGAGCGTTCGCATCGCGATTGACGACTGCGGCCAAGGCCATCACACCATGCACCGAGCGGGCTGACGCGCGATCGTCCAAGGGCAGCAGGGTGCCTCCATCGTCGTCACCAAACATTGGCAAGGTGACGTCTGGCCGCGATATCCACCGAAGCACGTCCGTCGCCGCGGTTAAGCGATGGCGAAGCGGTTCGTTCACTGTGTCAGCGCCGACGATTGCAAGAAAGTGCATGCCGAAATCGACCGTATATCGCTGATACCAGCTGCTCTGCTCGAAGTAGGTGCCGTCGGCGCGCAGCTGCCGCATGAACTCCCGCTCCAGAATCTCGCGACCCTTCGCACGCCAACGCTGCGCAATCGGATGCGCACCAAAGGCTGTGCCGCCGTAGAGCAACGCAAGCGCTTCGCCGGTGAGATGCGTGTTCGGGCTGAAGTAGTACGAGAGGTTCGCCTCGACGTGCAACAGCTGACGCGCGAGCGATTCGGTGGCCGTGCGCCGAACTGCGGGCGTCATCGCGACGCAGCCGTCGATCAGATGGAGCGCCCATAGCCACGCCATGGAACGCATGCCGAGTTCGAGCGCGCTGGCCCAGTTGATCCCGATCGTTGGCGGATTGGCGTCAATCCAATCCAACATCTCGTGCACGATTCGATCGCTGAAGCGCGCGTCGCCGGTGAGCACGTATGCTTGCGCCAACACGAGAAAGTGTTGATGCCGGTTCAGCTCCCACACCCGCTTGTGATCGCCGACGATGCTCGCGTTCAGGTACGGCACCTGGCTCCAATGCGTGTGCGGCGCGACCTGTCCGGAGAGCGGATCGGTGCGCCATCGATCGGGTCCCTCACCAATGGTCACATCGAAGCCGAGCAGTGGCATCTGCCCCGTGAGCAGCAACTCTGCCGCCTGCAATCGTGCAGCGGCATGCGTCGGCCAACGAGTAGCGAGATACGACGCCGATACTCGCGCTTGAGGAAAAGGCAGCGCCAGAGTGAGGCCCGACATCGTGCGCGCATCGCGCGCGCCAATCGGCACGCCTGCCCGCTCCGCAATGGAACGGGACGCCTGTCCGGCCCGAAATCGCAGTTCGCCAAACGATCGTCCTTTCAGTCGACCGATGCCCATCGAGTCTACGCCGCCGCCCGATGGTGCAGATCCGGCAGGGCCGCCGTCATGTCACCATCGAGATGCACGCGTTGCCACAGCTCCAGATTGAGCAGTGACCACAACTTCTGTGCCTGCGAGCGTCCATTCATATGCTCGGCCACCAATCGATTGACCGCCTGCATGTCGAACAGCCCGCGCGCTGCGGCCCGCTCGCCGGCGACGATGTCGATCACCTGAGACTTCCAGCGACCGCGGAACCACGCACCGATCGGTACCGGGAACCCCATCTTTTTGCGGTGCAGAATCTCGTGGGGCAGAATGCCCTCCATCGCCCGACGGAGGATGACCTTGGTTTGCGCCCCATCAATGCGCAAATGCTCGGGAAGGCGCGTTACCCATTCTGCGAGCGGATGATCGAGAAACGGAACGCGACTCTCGATGGACGCGGCCATACTCATCTGGTCTTGCTTCATGAGTAGTTCGTGCAGGAACGTCTTGGCGTCCGCGTACAGCAGCTGTTCGAGCAGCGGGCGTCCACGCCGTCGATCCAGCGCCTCGTGCATGTGAAAGTACGGGTCCACCGTACCGATCGCCTGCTTCGTGTCGGAGGACAGGAGCCCCGCGATACCGGCGCGGTCATAGACAGCGAAGTTGTCGAGGTACAGCGAATCCAGGTCAGCCGTGCGACCGACGAACGTGCGGCTCAATTTCGAAAACAGCGCGCCATTCCCTGCACAGATGATGTCACGCGCCGTCGAGCGTGCCACAGCGGGCGCGAGGCGCGACCACCACTGCGCCATACGGGCGTTCATCATCGTCACGCGGTATCGATTGTAACCGCCGAGCAGTTCGTCACTGCCTTCGCCGGTGAGCACCACTTTCACATGCTCACTCGCGAGTTGTGAGACGGCCCACAGCGCCACGCTGGACGGATGCGCAATTGGCTCATCTTCATGCCACACGAGTCGCGGGAGGGCCGCGAAAAAATCGTCGGGTGCGAGTGTGACTTCGTGATGATCGGAGCGCACGTGGCGCGCAATGATGCGCGCATAGGCTAGCTCATTCGCTTCCCGTTCTGCAAACGCGACCGAGAACGAGCGAATTGGTTCGTTGACCAGTTTTGCCATCGTGCACGTGATGGCCGCCGAATCAATGCCACCGGAGAGAAAGACGCCGAGCGGTACGTCGGACATCAGTCGCAGTCGGACCGCTTCGGTAAACCGCTCGCGAAACTCTTCCACCAAGTCGGCGTCCGAACCCGTGTGGACCGGTTCTCCGACGGGCAAATCCCAATATTGTTCGATGCGCACCCGGCCATCTTGCCAATGCAACACGTGGCCAGCCGGCAGCCGCTTCACCTCGGAGAACAACGTCTCCTGCCCCGACGGGGCGAAGTTCGCGAGATAGTCCGGCAACGCGCCGAGATGGATTTTTGGCTTGACGGCACCAGCGGCCAGCAACGCCTTGATCTCGGAGGCAAAAAAGAGACTGCCATCACTTGCGAGCACATAGTACAACGGCTTCACGCCAAATCGGTCGCGCGCCAGTGTCAGCGAATTGGTCTGGCGATCCCAGATGGCGAAGGCGAACATCCCGCGCATCCGACGCACGCTTGCTGGGCCATCATGCTCGAACAGATGCAGGATCGTCTCGGTGTCGGAACGAGTGGCGTAGTGCACACCGGTCTGTTCCAGTTCGCTTTTCAGTGCCGGGTGATTGAATACCTCGCCGTTGTACGTCAGCACGTATCGTCCGTCGGCGGAGTGCATCGGCTGATGCCCGTGCGACACATCGACGATACTGAGGCGCCGGTGCCCGAGCGCAACGTGTTGCTCGACAAACACACCCGCAGCGTCCGGGCCGCGATGCGTGAGCGTGTCGCGCATGCGCTCGACGGCAGCTTGCGAAACGGTTCGAGACGACGTGGTTGGAACCACGATACCACAAATTCCGCACATGGGTCGCGCTGTTAGGAGGAAACGGAGATGAGGTGTTCGCGCGACCCACGGCGAGGGATCAGCTTACGTTCCCGGCGCCAGTGGCAGCACGGCCGTCACCGCGTCGGTGAGCGGCGCCGCCACACGCAGCGCCAGCGCGTCAGCATTCTTGATGGCCGCGTCGCGCGTCGCAACATCCCCGTTCCTTTCGCGCGGAATCGGTACCACGATCCGCACCAATGCTTCCTCGGTGCGTCCGAGCAGCGCTGCATCGCGCAGCAGATTCCACTTGACTTTGTACTCGCTCGCTTCGAGTCGCCCTCTACCCTGATACCAGTAATACACCAGCGCTTGATTCCCTCTATTCGAGAGCAGTACGCGATTGATGGTGCCTTGCGGAGCCACACTCGGCGAGGTGATGCGATTGGCCGAAAGAATCTCCCAACCCGCACCAGGCAAGCAGTTCTTGGGCGAGTGGATCGTCTTGCCCTGCACCTGGCGCTCGTAGTAGCCGACGTACACCGTAAACAGCGGATTCGAGTCTGGCCCGAAGCTTCGCAGCGAATAATCCGACATGCCGGCGACGCGCTGTTCCGCGGTATCGATGACCATACTCTTGCCGTCAAACCCCTCGAACCGCGCCGCGACCGCGGACATCGGTTGCGGTGATTTCACCGTATGCTGCTCCCGAATTCCCGATACCAGCAGCACACCAGCGCAGAGCGCGATGCTGGGAAAGAAGAGTTGTGCGGACCGAATCATGCCACCCTCTGTGTGCGTCGTCCGGTGAACCGACCTTCAATCGTTGCGAGTCCCCACGCGAGGAGACCGATGATGAGAAATGCCATGCCAAACGTCAACATGCCCTCACTTTCGTGCATGAAGCCTTCGCCGGCTTTGGGACTCACGTAGAGTACCAGAAAACCGGTCAGAAAGATGCGGAATCCGTTCACGAGGATGGCCACAGGAATGGTCAGCGCGACCAACAGCACCCGCGATGGCCAGACACGCAAAAACATCGCACCGATCAGCACACCGAGACTGACAAGGGCCGTCAGTGACCGGAGGCCGCTGCATGCTTCGGCGACGAACAACTCCTGCCGCGGAATGCGAATAACGTTCCCGGACAGCTGCACCGGGATATCGCGCCACCGCAGTAAAGCCGCACCAATCTTGGACGCCGTAAACTGCAACGGCAGCGCGACCGTGTTCAGAATGACTTCAGGAATCGGGATCGACAGCGCCGTGAGTATGAACGGCAGCCACCAATGGAGCAACTGACGCCAGCCGGCGTAAAAGACCACCAGCCCCGCCGCCGCCACCAACATTGAACCGCGCATGACGAACAATTCAGCCGCGAGATCGGCGGCATACCAAGAGAGCACCGCGAAGAGCAGAATGCTCAGGCCCAGTACCGGCTGTGGCTTTGCACCTTCCACGATGCCGCTGCGGTACGCGAACCACAGTGACAGCGGTGCAAGCAACAGGCCGTGACCCGAATTCGGGTCATTCCACCACGCGTCAAACATCAGGACAGCCGGCTTCGAAAATAGAAATACGAAGAGCATGGCCGTCAGCGCGTAGGCGGCGAGATCGAGCGCCGTGGCGCCTTTCACAAAATCCATCGCCTTGCGCTGTGTAAACGCGAGGCTGCTTGGTGCCGGTATGGTCATGTCTGGTTGAGTATAGGCTATGCGATGGACGAGCTACGGGCGCCTAGTGTCACTCGCTCGGCACCATCAGCTCGCCGCCAGCGTGGTGAGCCAGCGCGTTCCCACCGCATGATCGGCGCGGCGCGTATAGTCCTCGATCTGATCTGGCAGAATTTTGCCGACCCCGAAATATGTCGACTCCGGCCGCCAGAAGTACCATCCGCTCACCGACGACGCCGGCATCATTGAAAAACTCTCGGTCAGCACCATGCCGGCGCGCTCGGTGGCTTCGAGCAGACCGAACAGTGTGCCTTTTTCGCTATGGTCGGGGCACGCCGGGTAGCCTGGCGCGGGTCGAATCCCCTGATACTGCTCATTGATGAGACCGTCGCTGCCAAGCGCTTCGCTGGCCGCGTAGCCCCAAAACTCGGTGCGCACGCGCTGGTGCAGCCGTTCGGCAAACGCTTCGGCCAGCCGGTCGGCGAGGGCCTTGGTCATGATCGAGCTATAGTCGTCATGGTCGGCCTCAAACTCGGCGAGCAAGGTCTCGATGCCGTGGCCGGTTGTGACCGCGAACGCACCGATGTAGTCGGCAACACCACTCGCCTTTGACGCCACGAAGTCCGACAGACAGTGATTGGGGCGTCCGTCGCCCTTCTTGTCGAGTTGCTGACGCAACATATGCAACGTGGCAATCACTGTGTCGCGCGATTCGTCCGCGTAAACCTCGATGTCGTCGCCGACCGAATTCGCAGGCCAGAAACCGAACGATGCCCGTGCCTCCACGCGATCCTCGCGCACGATGCGATCGAGCAGTGCGCGCGCATCGGCATAGAGCGTGCGCGCAGCCTCGCCGACCACCGGATCTTGCAAAATGGCCGGGTAGTGCCCCGCCAGCTCCCACGTCTGAAAGAATGGTGTCCAGTCAATGAAGGGCACGAGATCGGCAAGTGGATACGGCGCCAAGGTACGCGGACCCGTGAACGTCGGGATCGTCACCGGCACAGCGAGGTCGATCGCCGCCTTGTTCGCGCGTGCCGCGCCCAGCGAAATCAGTCGTTCTGCACCACCTCGAGCAGCGCGTGCCACACGAATGTTCTCGTACTCTTTCCGGACATCGGCCATGTAGTCGTCACGTCGCTCGTCGCTCAGCAGCGAACTCGTCACACCGACGGCGCGTGACGCATCAAGCACATGCACCACCGGGCCGGAATAGGCGGGCTCGATGCGCAGTGCGGTGTGCGCTTTGCTGGTGGTGGCACCACCAATCAACAGCGGGATAGTGAATCCCAGTCGCTCCATCTCACTCGCGACAAACGTCATCTCGTCGAGCGACGGTGTGATCAGTCCTGACAATCCAATCACGTCCGCCCCCACCTCGCGCGCCTTCTCCAGAATGTTCGCGCACGACACCATCACGCCCATGTCGACCACGTCGTAGCCGTTGCACTGCAACACCACGCCGACAATGTTCTTGCCGATATCGTGGACATCGCCCTTGACCGTCGCCATCAGCACGCGACCAGCCGCTTTGCTGGCTGCGGTCTTCTGGGCCTCGATGAACGGAATGAGATGCGCCACGGCTTTTTTCATCACGCGTGCGCTCTTTACCACCTGCGGCAGAAACAGTTTGCCCGCGCCGAACAGATCACCCACGACGTTCATGCCGCGCATGAGCGGCCCTTCGATCACGTCAATCGGCTTCACAGCCGCCAGACGCGCTTCCTCCGTGTCTTCGACCACGAATGCATCGACACCGCGCACCAGCGCGTGCGACAACCGTTCTTCAACCGGCAATTGGCGCCACGCCAGGTCGTCGTTGATCTTTGCCGCCCGACCCTTCGCCGTGTCGGCCACATCCACTAGTCGCTCCGCCGCATCGTCGCGTCGGGCCACCACCACAGCCTCCCTCCGCTCAAGCAGATCGGCCGGAATGTCGCTGTACGGAATAAGCTGACCGGCATTGACGATGCCCATGTCCATCCCGGCATGCACCGCGTGGTACAGGAACACCGCGTGCATCGCTTCGCGCAGCGGATTGTTCCCGCGAAACGAAAACGACATGTTGCTCACACCACCGGAGATCTTGACGTGCGGCAGCGTGCGCTTGATTTCTTTCGTGGCCTCGAAGTAGTCAATCGCATATCGCGCGTGCTCTTCGATTCCCGTGCCAATGGCAAAGATGTTCGGATCGAAGATGATGTCCTGCGGTGGGAAGCCCACACGCGTCGTCAAGAGTTGGTACGCGCGCGAACAGATCTCCACCTTGCGGGCCGACGTGTCCGCTTGCCCCTGCTCGTCGAACGCCATGACGATCACGGCCGCGCCGTATGCGCGCACCAGCCGCGCCTGTCGCAGAAACTCCGCTTCGCCTTCCTTGAGCGAAATGGAGTTCACGACGCCCTTGCCTTGCAGACACTTGAGCCCCGCCTCGATCACCTTCCACTTGCTCGAGTCCACCATGATCGGCACACGCGCAATATCCGGTTCCGTCGCCACCAGATTCAGAAACGTGACCATCGCGTGCTCGGCGTCGAGCAGCCCTTCGTCCATGTTGATGTCGATGATC
>JANMKU010000290.1:0-3031 GCA_031372205.1 Gemmatimonadaceae bacterium
CGGCGCCATTGGTATGGCGATCGTCGCGGAGCGCGAGACGCGGCTGCTCGTCGTCTCCGTGGCGGCGGCGACCACGGCGGTGGTATGGACGCTGGTGTATTTCCGCCCAACCGTCACAAAGTTCATGACGGACTTTGCGAACATACCCACAGCAACGCTTGTCCCCGCCGTGCGACGCTGGATTGTGCTGAACTATCTGCGTCTGATGCTGGTGACCATCGCGTGGCTCGGTGTCATACACGTCGTGTGACGGCGTACGACGCGCGTGTGTGCCTGGACGCCGGCTGCTCGCCCGTGTGATCGATAGCTCGTTACCCTAACGGAGACCCACCATGCATTCTCCTCACCATGATATGCGCTTCGTGCTGTTGGCCGCACTCTGCAGCACACTCGCCTGCGCGAGCGGCGACAAATCCAAGGCATCCGACGCCGCACAAACGGCCACGGCGGCCGTTTCGGCGACGCCGAACGTGGTCACGATTACCGCGAAGAACTACTCGTATGCAGCACCCGATACGATCACCGCGGGTATGGTATCGCTCAAATTGGTGAACCAAGGTCCGGAGCTGCATCACATCCAGCTGCTGCGGATCACTGGTGGCAAGACATACGCGGATTTGGCGGCAGGCATGAAGGTGATGAAAGCCGATGCACCAATGCCGCCGTGGATTGAAGTGGTGGGTGGTCCGAACTCACCGGCGCCAGGTGGCGAACAACTCATCACCGAAGAGCTCACGCCTGGCGCGTATGCCCTCGTGTGTATGATCCCGAGCGCGGATAAAATCCCACACTTCGCCAAGGGGATGGTGCGCTCGCTGACGGTCATTCCGGCAACTGGTACGGTTGCGGCGGCGCCAGCATCGGATGTGACAGTGACCATGACCGATTACGCGTGGGACGTCACGCCCGCGATTGCTGCTGGCAAGCACACCATCAAGCTGGTCAACGCAGCCGCGCAACCACATGAGATGTTCATCATCCAACTCGCCGCCGGCAAAACGGCCGCGGATTTCCTGCAGTGGATCGACACGCAACAAGGTCCGCCGCCGGCGACGCCAATGGGTGGCACGTCCGGAATAGCGTCTGGCGGTGTGGCGTATGTGCCGATCGATCTACCCGCCGGGAACTACGCGCTCCTCTGCTTCCTGCCAGACGCCAAGGACGGCAAGCTGCACATCGAGCATGGCATGGTGAAGCCGTTCGTCGTGCAGTAGCGACACCAGAATCTGCCGCGCGGTCGCCGCCTTACAACGCGGTGCCACCATTGGGAAGCCGGACGCGCAGGAAGTGCGTGCGCTTTTCAGGTGGCAGCGCAAGTTGACGGCGAATTTGCTCGACGAGCGCGCGCTCGCTCTCCTTCCTCAAGGCATCGCGCGGTTCAACCTGACGTTTTTTCTTTTTCACGGAGGGTGCGCCGGAGAATGGGAAGCACGGCCAGATCCTGTTCCCGTCCGGCGCGCTCCTTGCTCTTGATGATATCGGTGAGCGATGCCACGAGCAGAGTGTGAGCCCCAAAGGGTACAGCGGTCGCGCGAGCGCGCAGCGACTCAAACGATCGAATACCGTCGATCTTGGCCATGAAATCGAGCTGCAGGCCGTCGCGGTCGCGTGTCATCCGATACAGTTGCGATACCGGATAGTACGGCCGTAGCACCATTGCATCGAGGTCGTCAGCCACGCGCTTGAGTTTCGCGAGGTTCGCGGGCGTCTTTCGAAAGTAGAAGTCGAAGGCCATGGTGGTCACGGGCGACCCCTGCATTGCTGCGGCGGCGTTCCCGATCAGCACCACCTCCAGGCGCCGGATGGCGAGGGTGTGTGCGATCACCACGAGCAAGGGCTCCGCGTCCATACGCCTAAGCTATAGTCGCGATTGTACGGTGACCAGCGCACCGTCCGTCGCGCAATGTTCTCGCTCAGAAATACGTCGCCATCCCCACCTGGTAGCCGCCCAGTCGCGACGTCGCGTTGCCCAGCAAGTCACGCGTCCACTGGCGACGATAGTTCACTTTGAACACGGTGCCCGCCACCGGGCGAAAGGATAAACCCGGCACCAGCGCGAACACGTCATCGCGAATAGGGCGCGCCGTTGTACGAAACGTTCCCACGTTGTAGTCCACATACTCCGCGCGCAACGCCGCGTTCACCACGGCGCTACGCAGCCCCAAGACTCGCGGACGCCACACGGGGATCGCGGCATCCAGATGCGTGCCCCACTGTCGACTGCCAAACACTTCGGCGAGCGACTCCGGTACGTCAACACGCGCTGCGGCAATCTCGCCACGCAGCGAAAGCGCGCCGACGGAGATGTTTGCATCGACTGCAGACAACGTGAGCCGACGACGCGCATCGACCGCCACGCCTTCAACGCGGAAGGAGTTGTAGACGGCGCTGTAGACTGACACACCGATCTCCCCAATCCCTCGACGTTGCAGTGCCAGCCGCCCGGACGCCGCCGGCAATCCGTTGTTGTCCTCTTCGAACTGGTCCGCGCGCTTGCCGGCCGCAAGCAAGGTGCGCCCTTCGTTGTTCTGCACGACGCCGTCGCCCAAACCGTTCGTCAGGTAGGCGTCGTAGGTGAGCGTGCCGATGCGCAACGGCACGCGACCATAGCCGCCAAAGCCCACTTCAGAGAGCGTCGACGGAATGATGCGCGTGGATACCAGCGGTCGGTCGATAAACTCCCACCGCGGCGAGTCGTGATTCTGGTTGAAGCCACCGATGGGTGGCAGCAGTATTCCGGCACGCACGACGAACGCCGGATCAATCTGAAAGTCTAACAGCGCCGTTTCCAGCGCAATTTCTTCCGTACCGTGTTCAAACTCGAGTTCCGAAATGAAACGCAATCGTGGCCCGATGGCGGAGAAGAGAAAAATATTGAAGCGACGAAGCTCCATGGAGAATCCGTCGGTCACGCCATCCGCGACGATGTAGTTGGTGTTGCCTTCGACGTATCCGCCGATCGACGTTTGACCCGCGCCCCCGATGAATGGGCGCCGGTAGATACTCCCTTGCACACCGATCGTGTCGGCGC
>JANMKU010000331.1:0-5243 GCA_031372205.1 Gemmatimonadaceae bacterium
CGTAGCGGGCGAGCAGAGTCGAACTGCTTTCGAGCGGCTATTGAGCCGCTTCAATAGCAGTTACTGCTGACAGCTACCCTTCGGATCTGGCTTGACTTTGTCCACCACAAGCCGCGGTCCGTTCGCAATGTTCAGCGCGGCATCGGCCACGAACTTCGCAATGCGCGCCATGTGCGGGTAGTCGATGTACTGCGGTTCGTCGGTCAGCTGGTGATAGTCCGAATGCCCGCCGGTGGTAAAGAAGGCGACCGGAATGCCGTACCGCGCGTACTCGTAGTGGTCGCTCCGGCAATAGATGTTCATGGGGTGACCATTGGCATCGAGCGCGTAGTCGAAGTTGAGTCCATGCCGCCCGTTCTTGTTGACTTTTTCCAGCAGGTCACCGAGGCCCGTTGACAGTCGGCGCGAGCCGACGATCTGCACGTAGTCCGGATCGCCACGGAGCACCGCACCGTCCTTGGTGGCGCCGGTCACATCCCATGCATCGCCACGCCCCACCATGTCCATGTTCAACTGCGCCACGATGGAGTCGCGCGGCACGGTCGGGTTGTCGGTGAAATATTCGGAGCCCCACAATCCTTTCTCTTCACCAACGTGCCAGACGAAGAGCGTGGAACGCTTCGGCTTCTTTTTCATCGAGGACATGTATTCGGCGATCTCGAGCACGGACACTGATCCCGACCCGTCGTCGTCCGCACCATTGTTGATCGAGTCGAGACGCGCAATGTGCGTTTTGCGCCACTCCGCAAGCTCCGCGTTGATGAGCGCTTGTTGCTCCGCGTTGGCGCGCTTGGCACCGTCCTCCGCGCCACCCGGGCGCACAAGATGCGTGAGGATGCGGATCGAATCGTGATCGGCGGGCTTGGCACTCATGCCGATGTGATCGTTATGCGCGCCGATGGCGACGTACTGTGTTTTGAGCGTCGGATCACTTCCGGGCAGCAGCGCGACTACGTTCCGCGCCGGATACTGAATTGGTGCGACTGAGATGATTGCGTTCACCGACACCGTCGTGCCCACGGCGCCGACCGTGAGTTCACTCACCGGTTTGGCGAACAGTTTGTTGGCCGCGCCTGCTGCGACAAACAATCGCGTCGGGCTCGCCTCACCGAGGTCTCGGAACATCGCCTGGCTGCGCAGAAAGCCCATCAGCCCCGGTACGACTGGTGCCGGCACGATCAGTGCCACCGCGGCCGCCGTCTTCGGCGCAACGTCGCCGGGACTGAGCGCGCGATTGATCGCCGGGTTCGACAATGGAATGCCAAGCACGACCAGCTTGCCCGCTGCTTGCTCCGCCGAGAGTTGCGTCGAGTCCCCGAGCATGCCGCCGTAGACGACCTCGAGATTTTCCTTGTTGACGGAGGCCGTGCCGTTGGGCAGCCACTCAGTGCCGAAGGCCAGCGAAGCGCCACCAGCAATGAAGGACGACATCGGATCAAGCGTGCGAGACTTGAGCGGCAGCGTCTGGAAAAACGTCCCGTTCTCGCCGGCTGGCTGTAGTCCCATGCGTTGCACTTGGGCGGCGATATAGTCGGTGCCCATGGTGTTGCCCTTCGTACCAGCTTCACGCCCCATCATGGAATCGTCCGCAAATACGTACAGGCGACTCATGAGATCGTCGGCCGTAATCGCACTCTTGGTCGGCTTGGCCTCGCGCTTGAGGGGCAATACGGTCGCCGGCACAGGAACGATGGCAATCGCGGTGGGCTTCGGCGCGTCCTGCGCGAGCAGCAGGGCCGGAAACACGAAGGCCAGGGCGGAGCATGACAGTCGCTTCATAAGAGCTATGGAGAATGGGTGTACCGACACACTGCCGTGCGAGCAACGCGGCAGCACAAACGCCACAAGAAACTACCGGGGCGCGCGGCTTATCGTTTCAGCGGCCCATCGTGCTCACCGCTTTCTCTGTGCCATCCGTCAGCCACAGCTCTGCCGCCGCCGTCAGCCGTGCGAATAAGGCCTCCACCACGTCGCGTTCGTCACGCGGCATGTGATGCAGCACAAAGTCTGCGAGGTCACCGATCTGGCGACGTTCGTCGATCGGCTTGATGCCAATGCGGAGACGCGGATAGACCGGCGAGTTGAGTTGCGCTTCAACACTTTTGAGTCCGTTGTGCCCGCCGGCGCTACCCGCGGCGCGCAACCGAAACTCGCCGATTGGAACCGCCACTTCATCCACGACAACCAACAGGTCTTGCGCTGCCGTGAAGCCTTCACGCTTGAGAAATGGTCGCAGCGCGGCACCACTGAGGTTCATGAAGGTTTGTGGCTTGACGAGGCGCACCTTCTTGAGTCCGACGACGCCTGACGCGGTGATGCTGTCCCCGTCTTTGCGCCACGCGTCGAAGCGCCACTGCCGCGCCAGGTGCTCGACCAACCACCAACCGACGTTGTGCCGCGTGTGCTCGTACTCGCGACCAGGGTTGCCGAGTCCGACAATGACCTTCATGCGGGGAAGACGAGCGGGGCGCGGCACGCGCCAACGTGGAGTGACCATGGTTGGTGCGCACCGCGCCCCGAAATGAGCATGACGAGTTGTTTACTTCTCGTCGTCCGGCTTGACCTTTCGGATCAGCGCTGGTTCGGCGATGCTGCTTTCCGTGGTGGCCGCTTCGATGCTGGCACGTGACTGGCCGACCACGCAAATCGTTGAACCGGCATCGTCCAATACTTTGACGCCCGTTGGCAGCACCAAATCAGCGACGTGAATGGATTTGCCGACCTTGAGATGCGCGACATCCACATCAATGTGATTGGGGATGCTCGACGGGTCGACGGCGATGTGTAGCTGGTGCATGACCTGATCGAGAATGCCGCCTTCATTGCGAACGCCGTCGGGGATGCCAATGATCATGATGGGGCAGTACATGCTGATCGTTTCGCCGACAACCAATTCCTGGAAATCGATATGCATGATCTGCTTCTTGTACGGATGGCGTTGAATCTCGCGGATGAGCGTGCGGCTCACTTTGCCGTCGATGTCGAGTTCAATGACCGTGGAGCCGGTGGAAATGCGCTGCAGCAAGCGATCGGCTTCGCGCGCGTTCACTGTGAGGGACATCGGCTCGCGGCCGTGCCCGTAGATGACGCTCGGAATGTTGCCGGCCTGACGGATTTTGCGCGATGCGCCCTTGCCGCTTTCGCTGCGAGCGGTGGCGCTGAGTGATGCGGAAGACATGGAGGTACCCTGTGTGTGAAAAGGTGGCGCGGGAGTAGCGATGCCTTGCCGGCCCGACCGGGAACTGCCTGTTGCACGTCCAGTTGCGTGTCCTAGCGTGTCCTAGCGTGTCCTGCGGGTTACTCGAACAACACACTCACCGACTGATCCGCGTGGGTGAACCGAATGGCTTTGGCCAGCAACTCGCCCACGGATAGCACGCGCAGCGTCGGAAACTGGCGCGCGGTTGGAATACTGACGGAGTCTGTCACGACGACTTCGGTGATGGGCGCGTCGGTTAGCCGCTGCACCGCCGGGCCACTCAGCAGCGCGTGCGTCGCGCACACGTAAATGTCGTTGGCTCCTAACTTCTTAAGCGCGCGTGCCGCTTCGGACACGGTCCCGGCGGTGTCGATCATGTCATCCGGGATCAAGCAGTCGCGGCCTTCCACTTCGCCGACGACGTTGACCACTTCCGCCACGTTGGCCTTCGGTCGTCGCTTGTCGATGATGGCGAACGTCGCGTCGAGTCGTTTTGCAAAGCCGCGCGCCATCTTGGCCGAGCCGACATCAGGTGCGACGACGCAGAGATTGCTGAGGCCTTTGCGGCGGAAGTAATTGGTGAACACCGGCGCCGCGTAGAGGTGATCGACCGGGACGTCGAAGAACCCTTGCAGCTGATGGGCGTGCAGATCAAGTCCGAGGACACGATCGGCGCCGGCCTTCTCGATCATGTTGGCAATCAGTTTGGCCCCAATCGCGACGCGCGGCTGGTCTTTACGATCCTGACGTGCGTAGCCGAAGTACGGCAGCACACACGTGACGCGCGACGCGGACGCTCGGCGCGCGGCGTCAACCAGCAGCAACATCTCGAGCATGTTCTCGGCTGGCGGGTTCGTGGACTGCACGACAAACACGTCGGCGCCACGAATGTTCTCGTCGATACGGACGAAGATTTCACCGTCCGCGAACCGACTACAGGTGACCTTGCAGACGTCGATCCCCAGGTGCCGGGCGATCTCGTCGACCAGCGGCTGGTTGGACGTGCCCGACAGAATCTTGAATCCGCGCATGTTGGGCAAGCCGTCCATTTCGAACAATCCCCTGGGGCGAGTCGGAAAGGGGCGGAGTGTCACCGGTACCCAAGGGCGCGGCGGCTCCGTCCCAACATGTGAGGTAAACTGCGCCTTTACGAAAGGCGACAGCCTTTGAACATAAGCGGCCGGGCTTCTACGCGGAAGCCAGCGACCAGGCGCGAATAGGCCATGATGGAGTCGAACCATCGTCATCGGCTTCAAAGGCCGAGGTAATAGCCGTTATACGAATGGCCACCAGACGCGCTGCCGCCTGAAGCTACGAGTGCTCCCGCGGACCGCCAAGGGGGGACGGACTTCGGGCTCGGCTTTGTGCGCGTTCCCAGTCGTGCATAGGCAGGGCGTCGCGCGCGCGGACACCATCGGCGAAGGGGCCGAGCAGGTGGACGATACTGTTCGAGTAGTACGCGATGAGGGCGCGGCCTTTGGGCAGGACTACGTAGCCGTCGCCGGCCCTGGCGACCATGCGACGCATCCGGAGCATACGATAGGCGCGCTCGAAGGTATCGGCGATGTCGCGGTCGGCGCGCAGCACGCGTCCATTGAGCTCCAGCAGCACATCGCGCATCGCCCCCATGCGTTCGAGCAATTGCGCCCGCGTGATGAAGTCGGCGTCGAAGGACTGCAATGCGGCGCAGGCGAGCGGCACCGGCGTCACGGGAATGATCGCCCCAATGCGGTCCAACACGTCGTCGCAGAATGCCTGCACGCGCGGCAACCGTTCGGCGCGCGACATTTCGAACAGATGCACACCCTCACTGTCGAGGCGCGACAGCCACGCGTCAACGGAGATCGGCGTGCCGATGGTGACCGCGGCGCGACCATAGCGCTTCCAGCGTCCCGTCACCATACGCCCCGCATTCCACAACAGAAACCGACTCACTTCGCGCAACTGCGTCCAACGCGACCCCACGGGACGTTCGGCGCGCGTTTCCAGTTCGCGCAATAGCGACCGGTCTTCGATGACGCGATCGTAGTTGATACCAACCGGC
>JANMKU010000353.1:0-4182 GCA_031372205.1 Gemmatimonadaceae bacterium
CGAGGAAGTGATGGAAGAGGAAGGTGGCCACGAACTGATCGGGACGGCGACTCGACTCGAACGTGGGCGGCAGCATGTTGTTCTCATGCATGAGATCGCGCATGGTCCGGATGCCGCTGCCCTTCGTTTCCGCGAGATGCACCTCGTGCAGCACGGCGGCGATACGCGGGTTTCTCGCCTGCGAGCCAGGCTCTCCCAGCAGCTCTTCGGCCTTGAGTGAATGGCCCGGGTTCCGCACTTCAAGACGATTCGCATAGCGCAGCATCTGAATCGCGCCGTGGATGCGATAGCTGCGATGCATGACCGCGTTGACGATGGCTTCGCGCAACACGCGGACCGGGAGCACCGTTTCGTTCTTGCGGGTGATCTCGCCCTCAGGCAGGTAGAACGATGACGGCAGATCGTCTCGCACGGCGGCGATGGCGCGACGTGTGGCGAGCAGCAATGGGGCGCGAATCTCGATCGTGTCGAACCGCCGATCGGGGTCGGCTACCCACTCACGGCCCGGGATGCGCACGTAGTCGATCCGCATCATCGGAAAGCAGCGACGCAGTGCCATCGATGTGCCGAACAGCAACAAGCCGGCGACCGTTGGTCGGTCTACAGAATTACCGTTCGCCTCTCGATCGGCGACCACGGCACCGAGCGCTCGGAGCAGATCGGTGTCGCTCCACGTCAGCTCTTCGGCGACGGGATTTGCTGCCGCGCGCAGTTCGCGGTATGCGCGCACGGCGTCTGGATCGATGTCGCGCAGTTCGCCATCGCGCACCACTGAACCGTCGTAACTGTCTCCCTGGTGGCCCTGATAGAGAGCGATGAGGTCGTCTTCGGTGCCTTCCTGATCGGTGGAGCCGACGCGACGAAACGCGCCACGCGGCAGCCCAAGCGACTTGAGAAAGAGCGGCTTCTCGGTGGGCGCGAGTTCGGCGATGTACGCGACGACGACCGTGCGCCCGTCCACCACCTCGACCTGCAGTTGCGGGCGAATCGGCTTGTTGAACACCGTAGCGCACTGCGTCGCGAGGTCGGCCTGCAATTGGTCGGGATTCACGACGCCGGTCACATCGTAGACGCGCGTGAACAGGCCGAGCTGTGTGGATGCGGAGACGCCGAGCAACAGATAGCCGCCACCAAACGCTGGCTCGTTGGCAAATGCGCAGACGGTTTCGAGAATCGAGCGGTCGATCTTCGTGGCCGTCTTGGCTTCGATGGTGGATGACTCGTCCACCGCGCGGAGCTCTTCGAGCAGATCGTCGGCGCTCCTCACGACAGCCACCCGCCATCGTGCATGACGCGACGGAGCTCGTCTTCCGCTTCACGGCATTTCGCGAGCGCGTCCTTGAATGACGCGATGGCTTCAGGAAGCGGCGGAATGTCGGCGCCAATGGGCGGCAGCACGTAGCGCGAGATGTTGAGCGTCCATCCTTCTTGTTCGATCTCCTTGATGGTCACGACGCGCGCGCGGTCCTGCACCTCGCCGTACTGCTGCACCCAGCCGAGGATCTGCTGGCCGTGCTCACGTTCGAGAAAGTTCTGCGCGCGCCCTTTGCGAAACAGACTCGACGCATCGATCACCAGCACACTTTTGCGTCGCTTCACGGGCTTCTTCTGCCGCAGCACTAGCACGCACGCGGCCAGACCCGTGCCGTAGAACAGGTTGGGTGCAAGGCCGATTACCGCTTCGATGAGATCGTGCTGCAGCAAGTACTGTCGGATCTTCCCTTCGATGCCGCCACGAAAGAGCGCGCCCTGCGGCAGTACCACCGCCATACGTCCCGTGCCGGCCGCCATGGATTTCACCATGTGCTGCACCCACGCCATGTCTGCGTTGCTGTCGGTGGGCAGACCTGCGAAAGCGCGCCCCCACGGATCGTTCTCCCAGAGTTCGCGGCCCCATTGCTCGAGGGAGAACGGAGGGTTGGCAATCACGACGTCGAACGTGGCCAGTCCGCCAGTGCTCGGATCAGTGAAGACCGGGTTGCGCAGCGTGTCACCGCGCTCGACGACGAAGTCTTCGATGCCGTGCAGGAAGAGATTCATCCGCGCGACGGCGGCCGTGGTGAGATTCTTCTCCTGTCCGTGCAGCTTGCCGAAGAATGCGCGCGGGTCGCCGCCGTTGTCTCGGCAGTGCGCTACCGCGGCCAGCAGCATGCCGCCGGTGCCGCACGCCGGGTCGTAGATGGTCTCGCCTTCCTTGGGGTCGAGAATGTCGACCATGAGCCGCACGACGCTGCGCGGCGTGTAGAACTCACCGGCCTTCTTGTTGGTGGAGTCGGCGAACTGCTTGATGAGGTACTCGTACGCGTCGCCCATGACGTCGGACGCAACGCGCTCGTTGCCCAGTGGGAGCGCGGAGAAATGCTCGATCAGGTCCTTGAGCAATTCGTCGGGGAGGCGCTCCTTGTTGGTCCACTGCGCGTCGCCGAAGACGCCGAAGAGGTGCGCCTGGTTGGCCGCCTCCACGCCACGCATCGCGTTGGCGAGCGCTGTGCCGACGTTCTTTGGTGCGCCGCGCACAGCGCGCCAGTGGCAGCCATCCGGCACCTGGAATCGGTGCTCGTCGGCGTAGTCGGCCCCGTACTCCGCCAGCATGGCTGCGTGCTCTTCATCCCAGACATCGCAGATGCGCTTGAAGAAGAGCAGCGGCAGGATGTACGACTTCCAATCGGCGCGATCGACAGGACTACCGCGGAGGATGTTGGCGGCTTCCCAGAGATGCGACTCGAGTTCGGCGAGCGTGACGGGGAGGAGCGACGACAGCGGACTGCTCATTGGTGGCGCGAGCGGGCTGGAGGGCGGACCATTGGTCGCTCAACAGTAACGCGCGGGCACGACAGGGGTGATGGGACGACACGTTCTTCGTTGAACGCCAATCGCTCGCGCCCGCACGCGGTACACCGCGCGCGCCAATGTGCTGGTGCGACGCGAACGGCTACGCGTGCCGAGGAGTGCGAGTGCGTGGGTGCCGACATGGATCGCGACACTCGACCTGTCGCCGACGTTGACGACGGAGTTGGCGCCACTCTTCGCGGTGTTCGAGCGCCGAGCGGGGTTGGAACAATTGGCGGCGAAGGGCCCTTACCCCAACGACTCTGATACGGCCACGCGCACAGGCAATTCAAACACCTGCGTGTCATCGCCTGTCAAATACGAATTCGCGATCTGGTTGCCCTTATTCCGGAGTTGTCTGTGTCGTTTCGCTCGTCCGCCCTGTTGGTCACCGCACTGTTGTTGCCCTTGAGCATCGCTTCCGGACGCGCGATGCCGCATGCCCAGCGGCCTGCTCCCGATACGAGCCTGTACCAACCGCGCACGCTCGGCTCGGCGGACTTGGCGCACGATCTCGCGTTGCTGCGCCAGTCGCTCGAGCAAGTGCATGCAGGATACGATCGCTACGTGCCACGACGCGTAATGGATACGGCGTTCGCTCGACTCGAACGGCGGGCGACGACGCCAATGACCGATATCGCGTTCTACCGAGAAGTCGCGCTGCTGTTGGCGAAGATTCGCTGCAATCACACCAAAGCCGAATACCCCGCTGCATTGCAGCAGTATCGAGAAACGCATGATACGCATCTACCGTTTCGTGTGCGCATTTTTGGCAAGCGCATCTTCGTCGATACGAGTGCATCCACGACAATGGCGCACGGCACAGAGATCGTCAGCATCAACGGCGTGACTGCCGACTCGATCATCGTGAAGCTATCGCGTTTTGCGGCGGTCGACGGTTTCACGGACTTTGCGCGCACCACGCTGCTCGAGCGTGACAGCGATTTGACAGGCTCAGATTTAGATCACTATTGGCCTATTGAACTTGGTTTTGCCAAAACGTGGAACGTGGAGACGATCGACACGTCGGGAAAGCATAGCACCAGTACGCTCGCACCAATCAGCTACACGGCGTGGAAATCGCTCGACGGTGATACCGCACCACTCGATTTTGCCAACGGAACACACCTCACGGTGCGTCGTGATGCGAGCGCTGTGCTGACGATTCGGAGCTTCGTGAACTATCGCACGCCAGTGAATGCAGACTCGCTCTATCGCTCGCTGTTTGCTCAGCTGCGCACACGGCACGTCAAACACCTGGTGATCGACCTGCGCGACAACGGCGGCGGTTCGGACGACGCGTCCAACGCGCTCCTGCCGTATCTCACGGATGTGCCGGTGCAGCCCGTGAAC
>JANMKU010000396.1:0-9250 GCA_031372205.1 Gemmatimonadaceae bacterium
CGTGCCACTCGCTACCCATTTTCCGTTACTGCCAGATGGTGACGCGCCCCCGTCGCTCTTCAACTGGGACGTATTTCTCTCTGAATTTGCGAAAGGTACACCCCTCGGCGCTGAAGCACGCGCCGCGGCCGATCCCACACGTGGTGCGGAATTTCGACGGCGGATTTCGAGTGAGGCGCAGGATGAAGCGACGGCCGCGATTGCAGCGTATCTCGAGCAGGCGATCATTGCGCCGTACCTCGCCTCGGGGTTGGATGCGGTACCGAAAAGTTGGGATGCAATTCCGCACCTGGGGCGCGTGGTGGACGTGCCGAAGCGTGCTGTGCGCAAGCCGCGAACAGCAGCGACAACGCCGGTTCGCCGTGCGCGCGCGATTGCGCCGCTGCGGACGGTCGATGGCTACATCACCGACGTGCCGTATCCGAGTGCGTTTCAACATCGCTTCGCACCGCCATGGACCGACGCCATGCTGTTGCATCGCGGCGTTATGCCACCGCGCGCCGAGCGTGCACCGTTCACGATGATCGACCTCGGGTGCGGCGATGGCTACGGGTTGATTGTCATGGCGGCAGCGCATCCCGAAGGGCGATTTATTGGCATTGATGCATCCGCCGAGCATGTTGCGCGCGGCACGACGCTCATCCGCGAGCTCAAGATTGGCAATGTCGAACTGCGCACACAAACGTTTGCCGAATCACGCGTGCGCACACGCGCGGATTATGTGACCGCGCAGGGCGTGCTGAGCTGGGTGAGTCCGGCCAATCGGACCGCGTGCTTGCAACTTGTTGCTCGGCTTCTCAAGCCCGGCGGCGTATTCACGGTGGGGTACAACGCGCAGCCTGGTTGGGCGCAGTTCGCGCCGTTTCAACGTCTCGTTCGCGCTATGGCGGCCACGGTACGCGGCAACTCGCCAACGCGATTCGCGGCCGCCGTGGAATTGGTGCGGGCGAGTGGCGCGATTGACCCGCGCACGTTGCGCACCGTGGACGGGTGGGTGCGCACATCCACGCCGAACTATTTCGCCCACGAATATCTCAACGAGCACTGGGACGTGCTGTGGTCGGGAGACGTGATTCGCACATTGGCCACACACGGTTTGCAGTTCGCCGGCAGTGCGTTCGCATCACAGGCGCGTGATGAGTTCGCATTCAACGCCGACCAACGCGCACGACTCGCGCACATCACCGATGTGCCGGCACGCGCGATCGCCGCCGACGCGTTGCTGAATACTAAATTTCGCGTTGACCAGTTCGTGAAGTCGCCGGTACCACGACTAACGCAGCGGGCGCGTACTGCGCGACGACTTGACGCGCACTGGATGGCCATGCAGTCGGAAAGCGCGGCGATCTATCACTACCGCACGTCCGGTGGCCGCATCTTTTTTGACACCGATGCCGCGCACGCCATTTTGCGACAGTTGGAGAACGGCCCCGCGTCGCTGCGCTCGGTGAAGGGCATCGATGCGACCGCATTGCTGCACGCGGCTGATGCGCTCTTTGTTGCGGATCTCATTCGACCAGCTGCGGCCGTTGGCGATGCGACGTTCGCCGATGCGCTGAATGCGCGATTGATCACGCGGAGCGCGGATATTGGCGACTTGCGCGTGTTGGTGGGTGCGTACGGTGCCGTGGTACCGGTGACACCAGACAACGTCACCGATACGCACGCGCTCCGCCGACTCGGCGTGTCGCTCCGAACGCCTGCTTAGTGCTGGTGATTCACGCTCAGCCGATGGGGATCCGTGCCACGTTGGCTGCCAACCATGCATCGAAGTCGAGCAGTGCTGGGTTGAGCGCCCGCGTTGCCGCAGCGTCACGGTTGCGCTGAAATTCGTCGCCCAGAATTGCCTGAAACTGGAACATGTTGCCCAGATCTTCCGCACCGGGGAAGCCCAATCCGCGATACACGTCGAATGGAACGTCGACGAACGTGATGGTGCGTCCCATCGCACGCCCCATCTTGGCCGCCATCTCTGCGCCGGAGAGCGATTCACCAGCGATACCGATGCGCTGCCCAACCGTGCTCGTTCCACGCAGAAAGACGCCGTACGCCGTGCGCCCGATGTCTTCGGCACCGATGCCCGGGAGGTTGACACCACCGAGTGGCATGGCGAGCACAAGATCACCTTGCTCGTTGGCGCGCGGGCCCATGCCGAAGTAGATGAAGTTCTCCCAATAGAATGCGGCAATCAGATACGTGGTGGGTGCGCCTTCGCTGGCAAACAGACTGTCCATCGCGCCCTTCGCGTCGAAGTGTGGCACATTGTATTGCCCGGACAACGTCGGCATGCGCGTATCCTCAAGCGGTACCGAGGTGCGGGTGTCTTCGAGCGTCGACCAGATCACGTGCTGCACATTCGCCGCGCGCGTGGCCCGGGCCATCGCGCTGGCTTGCGCGCCTTCACGATCGACGGAAAAGTGCTCCCAAAAGTTCGTCACGCAAAATGCGCCATGGGCTCCGGCCAAGGCGTGCTCGAGACTGGCGGCGTTGTCGGTGTCCGCCGCGACAACGTCAATGCCGAGCGCGGCAAGTGCCTGCCCCTTTTCCGACTGCGGGTTGTGCGTGATCGCGCGGGCAACGAACGGTCCATTTCGATCCGCAGCGATGGCTCGCGCGAGCCCGCCACCCTGTGCACCGGTCGCCCCAAACACGGCGATGATCTTCTTGTCCGACATGGTAGATGTCCTTGTGGTTATGGCGCCGTGATGAGTCTCTCAGAGCTTAGATTATCGATCCGGCGCGCGCAGCGCCACCCCGTTTTCACGCGGCCATTATGCAACGAATCACTCTCGCGTGTGTCTTGCTGCTCGCGTCAACCATGGCGGCCGCCACTGGTGGTGTGCCGCACCATGGAGCGACGGCGCCAGCGCCGGACTCACTGGCCACACGCCGTGACGTGGAACGTGCCGCCGAGTTGTTCCTGATCATGTCGCGCAATGCGTGGATGGAGAGCGCGGTTCGCGTCGGCCCCGGTCGTCCCTTGGCCAACCTGCACTGCCACTTCGATGGCAGTTTTAGCGGCGGACGGGAAGTTGTGCGCAATTCGCAAGGCAAGCCGTCCGGCATTCTGACCAGTGCCTACACACGGTTCAGCATCTGTCCGGACTGGCTGTCTTCTGCGCGAAACGCGAGCATCGACGAAACGCAGCGCCCGGATGCTGCGCTCGCGGCGCCGAGGTATGATCGCGTCGTTGAGGCGCGCGGGGCGCTCCTCGCCAAACTCGACTCGGCCGCACACCTGTTCCCGCGTGACAGTTGGATCACCGGGCAGCGGGTGCGCTTTCGCGTCGATGCGGGACAGCTGGACGCCGCCATGACCGTCGCGTCGTCATGCACATTTGACGCCGTCTGGTGCGCGACACTCGCGGGGTACGTGGCGCACGTGTCGGGCAATGTGCCGCAGGCCGACTCGATATTTGTGCGTGCGCTCGCCGCGATGCCGGACAGCGTGCGGTGCGCGTGGAGTTCGGTGCAACCGCTGCTGCCCCGCGACGCCTACGACAAGTACGAATTGCTGTCGTGCGCACAACGCGACTCTGTCAATCGCATGGCGTTCTGGCTTGGCGACGCGATGTGGTCAGAGCCCGGCAACGAACGCCGCGCCGAACAGCTGGCGCGCGTGGTGCGTTCGGCGCTGACATTTGATTTGCCACGCAACGAGCGCTGGGACCTGCGCGACAAGAATGGCGGCGATGCCATCCGCGTCATGTTCCTGCGTTACGGCTGGCCCACGGTCACGGCGTACGGAGGCAAGGGGACGGATCTGTCGCACGACGCCTGGCTTGGTCCCTACGCCACTCCGCCGTACTCGGCACCTGAATACTCGCGCGACCGCATCTCCACCTTGCCCGCGTACGACGCAATGCTCGACCCCATGACGGTGCAGGACAGCGACTTTGTGCTCACGGCACCGCGTGGCAACATCATGGCATGGTGGCCCACGGAGCACTTCCGTCGCAAACGCGGCACTGTCACGTCGCTCGCGCAAGGACAGACGGCGCTGCTCCGACGCGATGGCGGCGCGTTGTTCGCCGTGGCGACCAAACTCTCCGCACCAGAGCTGGAGTCGCAGTACGGACAGCCCGTGACGGCGACGTTGGTGCTCTCACCGCGTCCGGACTCCGTGTCCATCGTCAGCACGCAATTGGCGACGCTTGGCGGTGGTGTGTTACTGCGCGCCATCGTTGCCAAAGGCCCCACGCTCGCCGGTGTTGAAGTGCAGACCACGCGTGGTACACCCATTGCGGCGCGTTCACGATTCGGTGTCGTTGCGCCCGGTGCACTGACGGACATGAAGGCGCATGAGACCGCGGTGTCCGAGCCGATCCTGTTCGATCCGCAAGGGCTCGACCTCGTTGCCCAATCAGACTTGGCGAGTCCGTTCGACTTCATGTACTACGGACTGCAGTTCGCAAATCCGCAGCGGCTCGGCGTGTTCTGGGAGAGCTACGGTTTTGTGCCCGGCGACTCCGTGACGGTGACCGTGCGACTCGAACGGGTCACGCCTGTTGGTCGATTCCGCAGAATAGGTATGGCGATGCGCGTTGCCGCCGATCCGAATGGCGCCGTTACCGCGAGTTGGACCGAACCGCAGCCTGGACGCAGCGCGGTGCGCATTTCTGGTTCGATTCCTGTATTGGCGCGTCACATCACGCTCGATGTCAGCACGTTGCAGGCGGGAGCGTGGCGTTTGCGTGTGGCCATGCACAGGCCGCGTGAAGCCGAGGTATTTGCTGATCGACTGTTTGCGGTGCGCCGCTAGTTGCTTTGGTGCGCGAGGCGGGTTGGTGAATAGAAACAGGTATCGAAACAGAATGGGGGCTGTTCGTTTTTTCTTGTGGAAGACCGCGATGCCGCGCTACTCGCCGTACACGCGGATGCGATAGCGAAGCTCCAGAATCGCATGGAGCGGCGATGCGGGCACGACACCGTACGGTGGTTCGACGGCACTCGGGCGGTACCAGTCGCTCCAATCCGCTTTCGGGTTGGGCAAGCGTTTCATCGGCGGCGTAAACAGTTCAACTTGTCGGTCAGCAATCCGCACAACGATGACACGGCCCGTGGCGCGCGAGAGCGGTCCCTGTGTGACCGGGATGATGCGATAGCCGCCTTCGGTCCTCGCTTCCGACCAACTCACTGACCCTTCGGGGCGTGTGTTCGCCGTTTGCACTTCGATCTCCAGCCAGCCGGTGGAATCGGCGGGTGGCGCGTCGGCCGCCTTCACACGCAGCTCGAGGAGCAGATCGGCCATCGATCCGCCGTACGTGGCGGGAGCCTCACGGAGGTTCACGAAGGCCCACAACCCGAGCGCGATTGCGGCAACGAGTCCAACGACGCCGAGCGCTGATGAACCGGCGTATGCAGTGCCCTGTCCCGTGGGTGCGGAGCGTCCGTAGAGGACAATGCCCGCGACCACTCCGGCCAGCGCACCGATGAGCCCGACCGCGATCATCACGTAGCCGGCAGCACCTTCGCGGCTTGGTGTGTTCGTGAACTTCGCGATCGCCACGCCGGCGATCAGCCCTACGATGAGACCGGCAACGCCACCTCCCAAGGCCCAGAGCAGTCCAGCGAGACTTCGCATAGTCGATACGTGTGTGGGGGCTATTCGACCTGGCCAACAGAACAGGACAATGGTGGAATGCTCGTCATAATGTGGCGCCGCGATTTCGAAATCGAAAGCGAAGCATGCGCGTGGTCCGGCGTGACGGCACCGCCCGCTATCTTATTGCAGGGCAATCCATCACCGCACTCATGTCTGACCAGCGCATCAATCTCTACGATTTCACACGCGAGCAACTTCGCGCGCAGCTTGTGCACTGGGAGCTCAACCCCACGCATGTCGCTCGGCTGTGGAATTACCTCTACATTGAGTGTGTGTCGTCAGTCAGCGCGATGACGGCGCTGCCGCCGAAACTGCGCGCGCGTCTTGCAGCCGATGCGCGCGTGGGAGTCTTGGAGACCGCGCTGGCGACCGATTCGTCCGACGGCTTCACGCGTAAGTTTCTGCTACAGCTCACGGACAGCGAACGCATTGAGACGGTGTTGATGCGCTTCACGGGGCGTGTGACGGCGTGCGTGAGCTCGCAGGTGGGCTGTGCCATGGGCTGTGTGTTTTGCGCAACCGGACAGATGGGGTACACGCGCCACCTGACGGCTGGTGAGATCGTGGCGCAAGCGGTGCATGTCGCGCGCGAACTCAAGCGCCTTGCGCAGGCGAGCACGGACGCCGCGCCCGTCGCGCGACTGCGCAACGTCGTGTTTATGGGGATGGGTGAACCCCTGCACAATTACGACGCCGTCATGCACGCGGTGGACATCCTGCGGGATGACGCGGGGCTCGCCTGCGGTGCCGATCGGATCACGGTAAGCACGGTTGGCGTCGTGCCGGGCATCCTGCGGCTCGCGCGTGAGCATCGTCCACTCAGCCTGGCGGTGTCGTTGCATGCGGCCACGCAGGATGAACGGGCGGCGCTCGTTCCCGTCGCGCGAAAGTGGCCACTGGACGAACTCATCGCGGCCTGCCGGACGTACACACAGCAAACCGGGCGCAAGATCTTTTTCGAATGGACGCTGATTGAAGACATGAACGACACGCCCGCGCACGCCCGCGCGGTGGGAAACTTGTTGCGCGGCATGCCGGCGCAAGTGAATCTCATTCCGCTCAACCCGACCGCGGGATACGCGGGGGCCCCCACGCACAGCGCACCCGCACGCGCCTTTCAGCGGATACTTGCTGATGAATTCGGGATGCCCAGTACGGTGCGACAACGTCGCGGAATCGACATTGCCGCCGGATGCGGACAACTCGCCGTCGCGGAATCGGCGCGGGTGTAGACTCCCGCGATGCGGTGGCGATTGGGGGGTGTACGACGCCTTGGTACGTGCGGCGGCGCGCTATTTTTTCGTCACACGGACCGCGATGCGACGATTCTGCGCCTTGCACGGGTCAGTGTCGTTCGCGGCGCACGCCGGGAATTGCGGGCCGTACCCCTCGGCGGCCAACCGCGTCTTGTCGATGCCAATGCCAATTAGTGCGCGCATGACATTGTCGGCGCGCTGCTGACTGAGCGTGACATTCGCGGCCGCACTTCCGGTGTTGTCCGTGTAGCCACCGATCTTGAGATGTACGTTCGGATATGCCTTGAGAATCTCCGAGATGTTGTTGAGCTGGTCCGTGCTTGTGTCGATGTCAAGCGCTGCGCTGCCGGATTTGAAATTGAGGTGATCGAAGTTGAACCATGTGGTCTTGTCCACTACATGTTCGCTGTCGACAAATTCAAACAGCCCGCGTTCGATGCCCGTGGTGTCGCCGCGCAGTTCGAAACCGTTGCCCAATTTGCGCACGAAACCAATCACCTTCGGCGCCGCACCGCGTGCCGCGGCAGGCGCTGCACCGGCAAGTGAATCTGGTATCGGCGCTGCGGAAGTGGTTGTCACGGACACGGCCGGTGCGTTCCGCCATTGCCACCAGAACAACAGCATCCCGAGTGCGCCGAGCACCGCGATCCACGGCAGTACATTCGATCGCGCGTTCGCGTGCGGGACATTGGGCAGATTCGGGATCGTCGGCACTTTGAATCCCAGCATGTTGCCGAGGCCGCCGGGCAACGCGGCCATGATGCCAGGCGCTTGCTTGGTCAGCATGTGGGTGAGCCCGCTCAATTCCATACCGCCGGCCACTTTCTTTCCGAGCACTCCTAACACCAGGTTCGACGCGAGGCCCATTAACGACGACGCGCTGGACTGCTTGATGCCGGAGAACGCGCTGATGGCGCCGAGCACGCTGTCCATCTTGTTGTCGAACAGTGCGGTGATCATGCCCGCCGCGGGATTCTCCGCATGGTTGTGACGCATCGTATTTCCACCAATCATGCTGCCGACGCTATCGAGTAGACCCTGATTGCTTGTGTTGCCGAGCATGCCCATCACGGTGCTCATGACACCGCTGTCACCGCTCTTGTTGATCAGGCCACCGAGGACGGTCGGCAACAGGCCACCCATGGCTTTGTTGATATGGCTGGGATTCTCGCCGAGTGTGATGCCCAACTGCTCCACCATGGTGGCGGACAGTTGCGCGTTGAGAGAGGTGAGTAGGTCGCTCATCGTGGCGAATGCCCTGCGGTATATGTATGCGACATGTGTGGCCTAACGCTTCGCCTCGAGCATGGCTTGCGTACGCTTGCGGAATCGATCGGCAAGGGCGGCACCAACTTCAGTTTTTGTCACCACCCATTCGGCGTTGCGAAAGGCCGTCGGATTGACCTGCGCGCGGTACTCAGCGAGCCACGGCTCAACGCGCGAGTACAGCACCAATCCTTCCCCATTGCTCTCAAGCAAGAAGTCCGAATGCACGACACCGTGACGGGCCATCGCGTACGTCATCTCCCAGAACGATGCGCACTGCCGAAACGCGGCATTGAGCGGGTGATCAGACTTGGTCACGGCGAGCAGCTCGTCGAACGACGTCGGCAGAAATTTCGCGTTGATGAGGTTGCGTGACTCGCGCATGACCGGCTCGCGACGAAGCTCGTACAGCTTGAGCACGAGTTCGGCATCGTGATGGTCTGGGAAGTCCTTGAGCGGCATGGTCGCGTGATATGGTTGGCGAGAATGGTCGATGGTGGGCGGATCGACGAATCTACAGCCGTTCATAGCACCGCGTTGGGACCGTGCCGCGCTAATTACGCGACTTTCGAACGACGCCAACCAGGCAGAGCACCCCCACGGCGAGCAATCGCGCGCGCGACGTGGCAGGCATATGTGCTCCTCGATCGGCGATGAGTCGGCGTGGTGGCGGACCGACAACGCCATGACAGCGTTTTCCATGGCGCACGCCAAGCAGACTCGACACTCGATCCGCGGCGCTGTTCGACAGCGGACCAGCCGCCTCCGCTTCAATGCATTTCTTTGCCATTTTAGTACATTGTCGCATGAATATTCTCGACCGCGATACACTCGGCGCGTTCTGCCGCCACACCCACGTCGCGCTGCCAGGCGCCGCAGGCGGACCGTTGTCTGGTCTCACGTTCGGACTGAAAGATTTGTACGACGTGGCGGGACACAAAACGGGATTCGGCAGTCCTGATTGGCTGCGGACGCACGACGCCGCGGTGGCCCATGCGTTTGTCACGCAGCGGATGCTCGAGTCCGGCGCGACACTCGTCGGTAAGACGCATACGGAAGAGATGGCGTTCAGTCTCTCGGGCGAGAATGCGCACTACGGCACGCCGGTGAATGTCGCCGCGCC
>JANMKU010000426.1:0-1821 GCA_031372205.1 Gemmatimonadaceae bacterium
GTCTGGCGAGCAGTTCTTGGTGACTCGTATTCAAGCTTTCACGGGCGATACGACCTACTCGACACGCTTGCCCTACCGGGGCATACCGTTGTCAAAACGGCACCTCGACAGCGTTCTTGCGCGCGGTATCTGTGGATCGCGTGCACGTCGCGTCGTCCAACCTAATCCCAGACGTGCTTGCGCCGGTGACGAACGTATACGTAGAGCCGAACGGATCAACGTGGCTCACGATGCGAGAATCGGAGACGCAATTCGGTGCGCTCGCCCTCAATCGCAAAGGAGTGCCGTTTGCCCAATTCAAGTTGCCACCGCGCTCAAGAATACTGGCAGCGAACGTGACTCACCTGTGGCTGATTCAAGAGGACGAAGACGGCATCCAGAGCGTTGACCGATACAAGCTGACTTGCCGCGAGAGCAAATGAGGTAGCGTCCCCCAGAATTCACCCGGCGCGTTCAAGCTGGCATTGCACGGAGTATTCGATCGTGGTACGAGGACGCTCTCTATAGCGGCGCAACCCAGTCGTTGCTCGTGCCAGCGCTGTTACTGCCACAGTCGCTGCACCCGCCCTTCGGGGCCCGCGCCGATGCAATCGCGCGCGACACTCGGCGCACGATAAACCCGAGCGCTACCAGCACCACGACGGCGACGATAATCTTGTCCATCGCTAACCTCCGAATCCGAGGGCTCGTCCACCAGCATACACGATCCACGCCGCGCCGTAGGCCAGTCCGAGCATGTACCCAAACTGTAGCACGGCCCAACTCCAACCACTGCGACCGCCCCCCGCTTCACGCACCGTAACTGCCACGGTGCTGATGCACATCAACGCGAACACGTAGAACACCATCAAGCCGATCGCTATCAGCGGCGTGTACACCAGTTGGCCATTGACGCCCCGCTCCTGCACCAAGCGCGTTTGCAGCGCGGTCGCGCCGTCGCTCGTATCACCGACGCCATAGATGGTGCCCATCGTTGAGACAAACACTTCGCGCGCCGCGAAACTGGCTGCGATAGACACGCCGATCTTCCAGTCGTACCCCAGTGGACGCACGACCGGTTCCATGGCATGGCCGATACGGCCGAGCACCGAGTGCGCCAGCTGTGCCTCGTGCTGTGCTGCCACGGGGAGTGACGCGTCCGCCGACAGATGCGGGTACGTGGCCAACGCCCACAACACCACAGATAGCGAGAGAATCACGGTGCCGGCGCGCCGCACAAACAACTGACACCGCTGCACCACCGACACGCCAAGCGAGCGCACACTGGGCCATCGATACGGCGGCAACTCCAGAATCATCGGACGGACCGGACCCTTGAGCAACGTGCGTTTGAAAATTGCTGCGACACCCAACGCAACCACCGTGCCGAGCAGATACATGATCAGCATGGTCACACCCTGCAACGTGATCCCCGCAAACACCGCGACCGGCGGAACAAATGCGCCGATCAATAGGGCATACACGGGCAGTCGCGCCGAGCAACTCATGAGCGGCACCACCATGATCGTCGCCAACCGGTCTTTCGGATCTTCAATGGTGCGCGTGGCCATGATGCCAGGTACGGCGCACGCATAACCCGACAGCATTGGAATGAAGCTCTTCCCGTGCAAACCCACTCGGCGCATGATGCGGTCCATCAGGTACGCCGCGCGCGCCATATATCCCGAGTGTTCCAGCACGCCAATGAACGCAAAGAGGATCGCGATCTGCGGGAGGAACACCAGCACCGAGCCGACACCCGCGAACACACCGTCGACCACGAGGCTGCGCATATCCCCCCCTGGCATACGTGATCCAACGACCGCGCCCAGCCGATCAATG
>JANMKU010000457.1:0-1379 GCA_031372205.1 Gemmatimonadaceae bacterium
CGTGCCAAACGGAATTTCGCCACGCAACGCGTCCAGCGCGTCCAGTGACAGCGTCAGTGGATCAGCCTTTTCAAAGAGAAGTGCTGACACTTCGCGGGCAACGAGCGCCGCGCCGGATCCGTGCACACGTGCCGTGACGTCCGCAGCAAGGGCGCGCTGCGCCTCGCGTCGCTCGGGATGTGAGCGAACGGCCGCATCGAGCGCTTCGATCTCTTCGAGCGACAGCAGCGTGAAAAAGCGCAAGAAACGCGACACGTCGCGATCATCCGCACTCATCCAGAACTGGTAGAACTGGTAGGGTGACGTGCGCGCGGCGTCGAGCCACACCGCGCCGGCTTCACTCTTCCCGAACTTGGTGCCGTTGGCGTTGGTGATAAGCGGAAACGTGAGTGCGTGCGCTTCATGCCCCGTCGCACGACGAATTAGTTCCAACCCAGCGGTGATGTTACCCCACTGATCACTGCCGCCAATCTGCAACGTCACGCCCTCGCGACGATGCAACTCCAGGTAGTCGTGCGCCTGCAACAGCATGTACGAGAATTCGGTAAATGAAATACCCGTCTCCAAACGCGACTTAACCGAATCCTTGGCCAACATCGTGTTGACGGAAAAATGCTTCCCCGTGTCGCGCAAAAATTCGAGCATCGAGAGCGGTGCCAGCCAATCCAGGTTGTTCACCAGCTTGGCCGCGTTGGGCCCGTCAAAGTCGAGAAAGCGCGACAGCTGCTCGCGAATCGCTTCGGCGTTGGCGTTGATCGTTTCCAGACTCTGCAACACACGCTCAGACGACTTCCCACTGGGATCGCCGATCATGCCCGTGCCGCCACCGACAACCGCAATCGGACGGTGACCAGCACGCTGGAGATGCACGAGCCCCATCACCGGGATCAGGTTGCCGACGTGCAGACTGGAGGCGGTCGGATCGAACCCGCAATAGCCGCTGAGCGTGCCAGCACGCAGGGCCTCGGCGAGACCGTCCGTGTGTTGAAACAACAGCTCGCGCCACGCGAGCTCGGGGATGGGCGCAGGGTGATCGGTCATACCCGTAAGATATCGCGTTCCAAGCCGATGGCGCGCCCCCGCGTGCCTCGGTAGCGTTCTCGGGGACTATGACGCTTCCACCAAATCCTTCGACAGCCCGGGCGCGACCGCGCGGCGGCATCATCAGCGCGGTCGGTGCGTTTTTCTCTCGTACGCTGGCACGCTTTCCCGTGCTCGGCTGGCTTGCTGTGCTCGTGCTGTTTGGCGGAGCGCTCGGCGCAGGCGCGCTGGCCGGTGCGTGGATGGTCGTCTGTCGCCAAGGCCGCTGCCCGTCGATTGCGTCGCTCGAGCGATATGTGCCACGGCAGACGTCCAAGCTGTTCGCTGCCGACGGACGC
>JANMKU010000458.1:0-12976 GCA_031372205.1 Gemmatimonadaceae bacterium
CGTCTCCGTCATGCGCACGCAGCCGGCGGCCAGCGTCTCGTAAAACGCGGTCGAGTCCACCACGCCGTCCAAGCCGTTGGCGAGAATCGCACAGGTGTCCGACGTACTGGTATCGGTGTCAACCGAGAGCATGTTGAACGACGTCGCGACAGCGCGCCGCAGCATCGCGTCCAATGTTGGTGCGTCGAACGCTGCATCGGTAAAGATGTACGCCAGCATCGTCGCCATGTTGGGCTCGATCATCCCCGAGCCTTTGGCGACCCACGTAATGGTCGCCGTGCCAACCGACGCCGAGAAGGCTTTGGGATACGTGTCGGTCGTCATGATACCCTCAGCACCGACCATCGGGTCGTCCTGCAGATCGTGTGACATGCCGGCAATGCCGCGCTCGATCTTGTCGATGGGCAGCGGCACGCCGATCACCCCAGTCGAACTGACCAGTACACGGTCTGGCGTTGTGCCGAGTTCCGCCGCTGCTGCTGCCGCCATGCGTCGCGCGTTCGCGAGGCCAGTCGCGCCCGTTGCGACATTGCTCACCTTGCTGTTGGCCACAATGCCGCGCAGCACACCGCCGCGCAGTGTCTCGCGGCCGAGCACGATTGGTGCGCCTGGAAAGTGGTTGCGCGTAAACACCGCCGCCGCGACGGCATCGACGTCGCTGACGAACAGCGTCAGGTCGCGGGCGGACGGCTTGAGACCGACGTTGCGGCTGGCACAATGAAAACCGCGGGGGAATCGCGCGGTCTCGTGAAACGATGTTACGGCTGATTGCGACATTCTCAAAGCTGAGGAGTGGCGGCGTGACGCGCCAGTGAAGGGCGAAGGCGCTGTCGGGGCACTACTGTTCATCCACTCCCGTTTTTTCCACTCAGTCCGCTCCAAGGGAACGCAGGCTATGTCGCGTCACTTCGCTTCTGGTGCCGCTCGTCGCGGCATCCATCGCGCCGCACCGGCGCTTGTTCTCCTCGCCCTGTGCTCATCGACCGTTGTTGCCCAGCCGGGTGGATCCATGCGTCCACGCGCCGTCGGTGACACGTCCATCTTCGCACCGCTGGTCTTGCCTACCGCGAACGAGATGCGCGCCGGCAGCGGCGCCCCCGGTGCGCACTACTGGCAGAACCGCGCCGACTACACCATCGCGGCGGCGCTCGACACCGCAGCCATGTCGGTGCGGAGCGAGATGACGCTGCGCTACACCAATTTGTCTCCGGACACGTTGCGTTTCCTGTGGCTACAGGTTGAGCAGAATGCCTTTCGGAGCAACTCACTCAATTCATTCATTTTCCCAGAAGCGTCACGCTTCGGCGCACGCGGCTTCGAAGGGGGAGACAAGTTTACACGCCTTGAGCAAGTGCTCGGCGCGGGCGCCGAAGCGCGAGCGGCGAAGTCCAAACCGGCGAAATCGGCGAGGTCGGCCAATGCGCCAACGCGCGTGACGCTCGTGCAGCGCCCGAACGAAACCATGATGAAGGTAGATCTGGCCGAACCACTCGCGCCGGGCAAGACCGCCACGATTGATGCGGCATGGAGTTTTCTCGTGCCGGAGCATGGCGCGGACCGAATGGGTCGCGACGGTGCACTGTACGAAATCGCCCAGTGGTATCCGCGTGTGGCGGTGTACGACGACGTCCGCGGCTGGAACATCGAGCCGTACTTGGGGCAGGGCGAGTTCTACCTCGAGTACGGTGACTATTCGTTGGCCATCACCGTGCCCGCCGGCTACATCGTCGCGGCGACTGGCGCGTTGCAGAACGCGAAGGAGGTGCTGACGCCCGAGCAAATTGCCCGACACGCGATCGCGGCGAAAGCAGACACGGTGGTGCGCCTCATTACGGAAGCCGAGCTCACGAGCGGCGCGGCGCGGCCACGCACCACGGGCACGATGACATGGCGCTTCAACGCCCGAAACGTGCGTGACGCAGTCTGGGCAGCGTCACCGGACTTTCAGTGGGACGCGACCAGTTGGAAGGGTATTATGGCCTACGCCTACTACCGACCCAGCTCGGCGGTCAACTGGCATGACGCAGCAAGTCAGGCACGCATGTCCATTCAGGAGTATTCGGAGCGCTGGTTCATGTATCCGTGGCCGCACATCTCGGCGATCGAAGGTCCGATTAGTGGCATGGAGTACCCCATGATCGCCATGGAAAACAAGAGCGATGACGTGTACGACCTATACAACGTGGTCACGCACGAAATCGGACACATGTGGTTTCCGATGATTGTCGGGAGCAATGAACGGGTCTACATGTGGCAGGACGAAGGCTTCAACACCTTCATCAACACGTTCTCCGAAGCGCTCCGCTATCCAGAGAAAGGCGACCAGTTGGCGCGTGCAGCAGAAGAGCGGCGTCTCGTGGAAGGGTACATGGCGCAGGGTGTCGACAAACCGGTCGACATGAATCCCGACCGGATTGACCCACGACTGCTTGGCGAGGCCGCTTATGTGAAGCCGAGTGTCGGCCTGCAATTGTTGCGGCAGGAAATTCTCGGACCGGCCGCGTTTGACGATGCGTTTCGCAGTTACACGGCGCGATGGGCATTCAAGCATCCCACGCCGGCGGACTTCTATCGCACGATGGAAGATGTGGGCGGACGTCGACTCGATTGGTTTTGGCGACAGTGGTTCGTGGAGAATGCGCGCTTTGACCAGAGCGTCGACACGGTGGTCATCCGCCATAGTGGCGATACGTCCAAAGTGGCCGTCCTCTATGGCAATCAAGAGCGGGGAGTGCTGCCGCTGCGCGCGCGGTTGACGTTCGCCGACGGCAGCACGCGCGACTACACCTATCCGGCCGAAGTGTGGAGTACGAACAGTCGCCAGTATTTGCGCGAGTACACGTTCGTCGGCAAAGAGCTGGTGCGCGTGGAACTGGACCCGGAGCAACGATTGCTCGATATCGATCGCAGCAATAATGCCTGGGGCGCGAAACGCGTCGTCCCATGATGAGTCCTGACGCGTCAGACACGATTTCCATCCGGACCTCGCCGGTCCCGCTGCTGCTCGTAGACGGAGGCGACGCGGGGATTCGATCGATCAATCGCGCCGCGTCCTCAGCGATCGGATCTGACAGTGCCGTGCAAGATGGGCTCTCCCTGCTCTCCATCTTTCCGCGCGTCAGTCCACTGGAATTGGCGCGTCTGCTCGATGCCACCAACACGGGCAGTCGACCGCCACAGCAATGGCTGTTGCAACGACCCGATGGCAGCGTGGCGTTCACGGAAGTCCTCATTGCCCGACACGATTCGCGAAACCGCAATGAGTGGGTCTTTGCGCTACGCGACCTATCGCGCGAGGGTGTGGCCGCTGATGGGCTGGAGGGTCTGCGAGAGGGCATCAAGGATCTGCACGAAGCCATCGTAGTGGCGCGCGCATTGAACGAGACGAATCCCAAATTGGGCTGCGTGTTCGTGAACCCGGCGTTCGAGACATTGACGGGCTGGACGAACGACGAGTTTGTCGCCGCACCGTTCGATGTGCTCTACGGACCGGAGACGTCGATGGACACCGTCCGGCGTGTCCGTGGTGCCATTGCGGCCGGTGAGCCTGTGCGCACGGAGTTGCAGTTATACCGTCGCGATCGGACCACGTTCTGGTCAGAGATCGACGCCATCCCGATTCGGGGCGACGACACGCGGATCAGTCATTGGATTATCAACCATCGTGACGTCACGGCGCGCCGTCGGCTTGAGGAGCAGATTTTCCGCACGCAGAAATTGGACGCGGTGGGCAGACTGGCCAGCGGCGTCGCACACGATTTCAACAACGTGCTGACCGTGATCGGGGGCTTTGCCGATCTACTGTTGGAGGAGTTGCCGCGCGCGAGCAGTCAGCATGAGGAGGCGCTCCAGATCAAACTCGGCGCCGATCGTGCCGTCGCGCTCACGCGCCAACTGCTGGTCTTCAGTCGAGAGGAGACGGCGCGCCCCGCCCACATCGACCTGAATCGCGTCATCACGGACGTGGAACGGTTGCTGCGTCGCGTGATCAGTGAGCGGGTCAGTATTCACACGGTGCTCACCACACCGCTGCCAACGGTGTTTGCGGATCGCAATCACATCGAACAGGTGTTGCTGAATCTGGTGATGAATGCGAGTGAGGCGATGCCCGAGGGCGGGACGGTCACGATCGAGACGCGCACGATTGATGTCGATGCGACGAGAACGGCGGAATTCGCCGAGGTGTATCCCGGCCGTTACGTCGTCTTGTCGGTGACGGATCGCGGCGTCGGTATGACGGCAGACACGCTCGAGCGGATGTTTGCACCGTTCTTCACCACCAAGCCGAGCGGCAGTGGTCTGGGGCTGAGTGTGGTGCAGGGCATCGTCCGCCGGAATGGTGGACACGTGCTCGTCGACACGGAGTTCGGCAGCGGCTCGTGCTTCCGCGTGCTCCTGTCGGCGACGGGCGACACGCCGGACGTCATCACCGAAGGCGAGCACGCCGATATTGTGGGCGGGTCGGAGACGATCCTTGTCGTGGAAGATGACACGGCGGTGCGCCAGGTCACCCGCGTTATGCTGGAGCGGAGGGGCTACACGGTGCTTGTGGCGCGCGACGCTGACGCGGCTGAACGCGTGTCGAAGGAACATGCGGGCGTCATTGACCTGCTACTCTGCGATGTTGTCCTGCCACGACGCAGCGGGCAATACGTCGCGGAACGCTTGCTCCTTGGGCGACCGCGACTCAAAGTGTTGTTTATGTCGGGCTATTCGGCGGACGTCATTCTCGATCAACACATCCTGGCGCAGGGCCACGTGATGCTTGAAAAGCCGTTCTCTGACACCTCACTGTCGACACGAGTGCGCGCCGCGCTGGATCATCTCGGATAGGCGCCATTTGCGCGGTGCTCAGTGCTCGATCGGAAAACCGTTTGCATTCCAAGACGCGAACCCGCCAACCAGATTGCGGACGTCGGTCCGACCCAGGCGATGTAGCACACTGGCGGCGATCATCGAACGCGCGCCAGACTGGCATTGCACGACGAACGGTGCCGTCGGCAGGGTATCCAACGCTGCCGTGAGCAGCCCGACCGGGACATTGCGAACGCCAGGTAAATGCCCGGCTTCCCACTCGGCGTGACCACGGACGTCGATCACTGGCAGGGGCGTGTCCGGCATCGCGGAGCCGACGGCGTGCACGTCAACCTGTGCAACGCTTCCGGTGTGACGTCCGGCCGTCGTCCAGGCCGTGATCGCGTCGTCGGCATGCATCCATCCCGTCACACGGTCGAGACCAATGAGCGCCAGGTCTCGCGATGCGCGATGCACAACGGCTTCCGCGTCATCGTCATGACCACTGGGCACCAGCAGTGTGACGTCTGCATCGTAGGGGACGAGCCAACCACACCACGTGGAAAAACTTCGCGCGTAAGGAATCGACAGTGCGCCAGGCACGTGTGCCTTGGCAAAGTCAGCGGCAGCACGCAGGTCGATGATCCAGGCATGGCGATCCGCGAGCCGCACGATCTCACTCGCATTGCAACGCGTTGGCATCGGGAGCGCCCCGAGCACTGCTGGGCCGTCGCGATTGATGCGTTTCATCTCGGCGAAGTAGCGCGGTGGTTCTGGTTGGCCGTCTAGCACGGATCGTACAAACGTTTCTTCGTCGGTACAGCTCACGCCCCAGTTGACGCGCTTTTCGTAGCCAACCGTGGTGGACGGCACAGCGCCAAGCGCCTTGCCGCATGCCGAACCGGCGCCGTGACCCGGCCACACTTGCAGGTAGTCCGGAAGGGCACGGAAGCGTTGCAACGAGTGAAACAACGTTCGCGCCGCCGCGTCCATGGTGTTGGCAACGTGCGCCGCTTTCTCCAGCAGATCCGGTCGTCCAACATCACCAACAAACACAAAGTCGCCCGAGAGGATACCCATCGCGCCAACGCCGCGTGGCGTGTCGGTGACAATAAACGACAGGTGCTCGGGCGTGTGTCCGGGCGTGTGCATGACATCGAGATACACATTCCCGACACGGATTTGACTAGCGTCGCGCAGCAGCGTGGCCGCATCGGTCGTCGCATACGCATACTGCCAGTCGGTTCCACCCTCTGCCGACAGGAACAGGGCGGCGCCTGTCCTGGCAACCAGTTCGCGGGCGCCGGAGACGAAGTCCGCGTGAATATGCGTCTCCGTCACATGCGTGATTCGCAGTCCCTCGGCCGTCGCCACGTCGATGTACGGCTCGATGTCGCGGATGGGGTCAACCACCACCGCCTCACCAGTCGCCTGACAACCAATGAGATAGCTCGCCTGTGCGAGTGCGTCGTCGTAGAACTGGCGGAAGAACATACGGAAATATAGCCAACCGAAGTCGTCGGCTCCGGCAGCACGCTGTGTGCCCGTCGTGTGATAGTCCGCGCGAAACGCGGTGGCTGCCTGCCTCGTCTTGCTACCACTGCTCGGCATTAGCGGCCGCACACCCTTCACCACGCCATCATCGTTGGCGCGTCACGACTCCATACCAATGCTTGCACGAACACCCGTCCCCGTCGGCAAGCAGGCCGTGTCGGCAGCGATGATCCGGAAGTTGCAAGAGAAGGCGGAGCATGAGCGCAACATCGCCAGTGCGCTCTTGGCGTCGGTTGTGGGCATTGCGCTGCTTTTGCTCGTGGTCGGCCTGTCGACGATGGTGAGAAGTAGTGCAGCGACATCGGCGATCGTCGGCTCGTTTGGCAAGCTCCGCGCGCAGCAAAGCGAGTTCCGGATGCTCAACAGCCGGTTTGCGACCTGGCCAGAATTGGCATCGCGAGGCGCGGCCTTGCCGATCTCGCAAACGGTTCGGAGGTCCAGCGCGGATGCGTCGCACTGGTTTCTCTCGATCATCGACCGCAAGGCCGGCGTCATTTGCGACTCGACTGGTGAGCTGATTGAAGGGACGTCAGGCCCAGCTCCTCCGGTCTGTCGCGCTCTGGGCACCTAACCTCGCGCGGGGGCGGGACACATTTGCGCTTGAGCCGACGGCCGTGTATCTCGAATCGTGCCCAAAAACCCTTCGCACCTTCGAGTACGCGCATTCACTGCGCCCGCATTCGCACGCGTCGTTGTGCTGCGCGCGGCGAGTGTTGTCGCGCTGTTCACAGCATCGCCCGTCGCGCTCGCGCAGACCGTCTCGAGCGATAGCGCCCGTGCGGCGTTGCTACGCGCCGTGCGTGTGACAGTGACTCGCGACCCGGCGCGATCGACGCTGGAGCTGCCCTTTGCCACCACACGATTGGTGGCGGACATCGAGCGGCCAGGGTTGCGCCGACTGTCGTTCGGTGAACTGTTGCTTGGGGTGCCGGGGGTGCAGGTGCAGGACCGCGCCAATCCGTCACAGGATCAACGCCTCTCGATTCGCGGATTTGGTGCTCGTTCCGCCTTCGGCGTTCGTGGCGTTCGCGTCATGCGTGACGGTGTGCCGCTCACACTTCCCGATGGGCAAACGCCCATGGATTGGCTTGATCTCGAAAGTGTCGGCAGTGTGGAACTCGTGCGTGGTACGGCCGCCGCGTTGTACGGCAACGCGGCCGGTGGCGTGGTGGACTTCCGGTCTCGGGCACCGGCGGATACCCGCGCGGTGGTCGACGCGCGCGCGGGGGACGGTGGCGGCGTGCGGCGGCTGTCCGCACTCGCCTCTGGTTCGATCCACGCGTCGGCCGCGACGCGTGCGGACAATGCACGCAACAACGCGGGGTGGCTCGCCTCGTTCACGAAGACGAACGGCAACGGCGTACGGACGTGGTCTCGGCTCGACGCGACGAGTGCCTTCGCACGCGCGCTTGCCACGGTGGCGGGCGCGCGGCTCGAGGTGCAGGGCACGTGGTACGACACGCCGCGCGCCGAGAATCCGGGGGCGCTCACGGCGCTCGAGTTGTCGCGGGATCCCTCGCTCCCGGATTCGCTCAACATTACCAAGCATTCGCGAAAGGTCGTGCGACATTCGCAGGTGGCGTTGGTCGCATCCGGCAATCATCGAGGCATTGACTGGACGGCGTCGACGTTCAGCGGTGCGCGTTCACTCGACAATCCGCTCGCGTTTGCGATTGTGGCGGTCGACCGTCGAGTCGCTGGTGCGTCGGTGCGTATTGGTGCTCGGAGTGCGCGCCTAGGCTGGCCGGTGCGACTGACGGCCGGCGCCGATGTGCAGCGGCAGACGGACGATCGCCTGAACTACGAGAACTGCGCAGACGTGTCCGCGACGGCGGTCCCGTCAACACGTTGTCCAACGCTCGGCGCCGAACGTGGCGCACTGCGACTTGATCAGCAGGAGCGCGCCGTTGGACTCGGTGTGTACGCGCGTGGCGAAGTGGAAGCGCCGCATCAGGTGTTTGCCAGTGTCGCGCTGCGTCGTGACGCGGTGGACTTTCACGTACGCGATCGGTTCATCACGGCCACCAACGCCGATGACTCCGGTGATCGGCCACTGGCCGCCGTCAGTCCGATGGCGGCGCTGGCGTGGCACATACGTCCACTGTGGTCCGTGTACGCGAACATGGCGACGGCCTTCGAGACGCCAACCGTCACCGAGTTGACGAATCAGGACAACGGTGCCGCTGGTCTGAACACGTTGCTCGAGCCGCAGCGCACGCGGACGATTGAGCTCGGACTGCAAGGAGTGATTGCTAGTCGTGTGCGGGTTGACGTGGCTGGCTTTCGCGCCATCGTGCGCGAGGAGTTGGTGCCGTTCGACGTGCCGAATGCGCCCGGTCGTCGTGCCTTTCGCAACGCTGGCCAGACGTCGCGCGCCGGCATTGAAGGCAGTGTGCGTGCGTCACTCCCATTCGGCGATGCGGGTGCGGCGTACACGTGGTCCCGCTTTCGGTTTGACTCGTATACCGTGGGGACGGTGAGCTACGCCGGGAAGCCGATCCCCGGCGTACCAGTGCAACAGCTGCAATCGTGGGTCACACTGCGCCGTGGCGGCTGGTTCAGCAGCGTCGAAGCCACCGCGGCAACGCGCGTCAGTGCAGACGACGCGGCCACGGTGTTTGCGGCGGGGTACACGGCGTGGGGTTGGCGCGCGGGCTACGCATCGCCGGCGGTGGCGTCACACCTGCTCTTCGAGCCGTCGATCGGCGTGGACAACGTGTTTGATCGGCACTATGCCAGCGCGGTCGTGATCAATGCGACACGGTTACGCTACTTCGAGCCGGCACTGCGTCGTCGTGTCTACGTCTCGCTCCGTACCGGTATCCGATGACTGGTCTGCTGATCTACTGATACTGGATGTACAGCGGCTTCGGCGTCAGGCCCAGGAGCTGCAGTGGCGTCAGCATCCGTGATCCGCCGCGCGTGTCATTCTTGTAGAACAGCTTGAATCCGGCGAACTGTACCGGTTCGGCGTAGACGTACGCGGCGTATGAGTCACGCTTGAGACTCTGTGGTCCCCATCCGTCCATGTGAACGACCACCTGCACGCGCGGGTCCAGCCGGATCAGATTGGCGTTGGTCAACATCGGTCGCGTGAACCGGTGCACGACCAGAATCTTCGGCGGCAGGTTCTTGGCCGTGACGAGTTTGGCCAGCCAGTCGATCGCGAAGTTCACATCGGTCGCGTCGATGGACCCGATTTTTTTACCAGGCTTCGACCCGTCTTTCATGGAGAACTCCGGGTCCATACCGAAATGCACGTCGGGTCGGGACAGAAACGGCTCAAGTCGCGGCAACTCCTGCTGAATCGTGCTGTGCCCAACCTGCACGTCAAGGAACATGATCGCCGAGGCGTCGTGGGCCCACCCGTACACTTTCTCGACCAGCGCATCGCTCATGCGTTGCCGATACATCCCATCTTTGCCGCTGTCGCCTTGCGCGGTGACCGCGATCAGATGCAGCGCCGGTTGCACAGGTGTGGTGGGGTCGGCTTCGCGCCACGCCACCACCTCGTGGTTGAGCCGCGCCAGCATGTCGTCCTTCGGATACTCACCGAGTGCGCCCATGCGTTTTGAGAGCGGATTCCCGTAGTAGGCCACGATCCGTTTGTTCGGCAGGATGCTGCCAGGCAACGGCGTCGGCCCTTTGACGGGCCAAGTCGGCACCGCCTTGCCAGCGAGCGCTCGCGCCGCAGCCGATGTGCCACCCGTCGGATACGCGTGTCCGCGTACGGTGTCTATCATCCGAGGCGCGGCCTTTCGCGACCGCTTTGGCGCGACGCGAACAGAGTCCGACAGGGCGCGAGCCGTCAATGCGAGCGGTATCGGCGGTGACTTCGGAGTGGTGTCTTGTACCGCTGGCGCGACCGCGCGGTGTGCCGACGCGAACGGCATAGCGGCGGACGGAACGGCGCTGCCCAACAAAAGACAAAGGACTGCGGTGCGAGGCATAACGGAAACGGACAGAAGATCGGAGCGAAGACCGGAAACAGCCGAGGTCGGCACGCAGCGGAATGTAAACGGGTGCCAGCCGAATGGATGCCGTCGCCGAATCGCCGCTAACGAATGCGCAAAATGAACGGCATGCGCGCGTATGTGCCCCGTGGATCGTTGTACGACGTCAGCAGTTCGAACTCGCGCACAATGCCGCGCACGAGTTGTTGCGCTGGTCCGGTGCCGGCGAGCAATTCGGTGGACAGACGCGCGACCGGTGCAGGTTTGCGGTCCAGCAGCTCGGAGAACTCCTCCATGGCGGTTTTCGCGCGTGGGTATTCGCGTACGTCGTAGTCGCCGGTGATGCGCGCCAGCGACGCCGCACTCTTGATGGCGGCGTCGAGGCCACCGATTGAATCGACGAGACCGATGCGCATGGCCTCGACCCCCGACCACACGCGTCCTTCGGCGATCACGCGAATGGAATCGGTCGTCAACTTGCGCGCCGTGTGCACCCGTTCGATGAACGCGTCATAGACGGCGTCGGTGCCGCGCTGCAAGACAGCCATTTCGTCCGGCGAACGTGGTCGCGACAGCGAGAGCAGATCGGCGTATCGTCCTGTTTTCACGGTGTCGAAGGTGATGCCGTTCTTTGCGGCAATCCCCTTCACGTTCGGCACAATGGAGAACACGCCGATCGACCCCGTAATCGTGTTGGGTTGCGCGAAGACGCGCTGTGCGGCGGTGCTGATCCAGTAGCCGCCACTGGCCGCCACGGTGCCCATCGACACCACGACGGGTCGCGTGCGCGCGAGCAGCGCGAGTTCGCGCTCGATTCGCTCGGACGCGATCGCACTGCCTCCCGGACTGTTCACCCGCAGCACGATCGCTTTCACCTTGCTGTCGCCACGGATTTTGCGCAGCTCGCGCGCCAGGGCGTCGCCGCCAATCGTGCCATTGCCGCCCTCGCCGTCCACGATATCCCCCTCGGCGTACAGCACGGCGATGGCCTGGCTCGCGCCGATGATGCGATCGCGCGCCACGGCGATGCGGGCGTAGTCTTCCAAACTCACTTGCGGCAGCTTGGGTGTATCGAGCAAATCCGCGACGCGCGATGCGGGTTTGCTCTCCGGTTTGGTGGCACCGCTCTTTGCGCTATCGTTCGGCATAACGTCGACTGGGCCAACGTGCGCAACCCGCTGCAGGTCGGTGAGGACCTCGTCAAAGTAGGCGACGCGATCGACCAGGTGCGCCGCTTTCGCATCGGCCGGCAAGATGATGCCCTGCGTATCGACAATCCGTTGCAGTGTCGTGGTGTCCACGCCGCGGCTTTCACTGATGCCGCGCTTCACTTCACGCCACATGTCACCCAGGTACGACTGCACCTGTTGGCGATTCTCCGCACTCATGCTCGTCCGCGTGAATGGTTCGACGGCTGCCTTAAACCGCCCGACGCGGCTGACCTGCACGCCAATGCCATACTTCTCGAAGAGTCCGGCGAAGAACACTTGCTCCGACGCCATGCCCGGCATGAGCAGCGACCCAAACGGATCGAGCGTAACGACAGAGGCCGCCGACGCAAAGTAGTAATCGCGCGTGGTGGGATTGACCAGAAACGCGTGGACCGGCTTCTTGGATTTGCGGAAGTCAGCGACCGCACTGCGCAGTTCGCGCAGCGCCGCGTAGCCGGAGCCATACCCGTCGGTTGCAATGTTGCCGCGAATCAACACGCCGCTGATGTGGTCGTCGTCGGCCGCAGCGCGCAGCGCGAGCGTCGCCGCGCGCAGGGACAACGTGTTTTGTCCGCCGCTGAACGCGTCGTCGAGCACCGACGGTTGATCGGAGGGCATTGGCCGGTCGGACAACGTCTGGTCGAGATCGACCACCAACACCGACCCGGTACGCACGACCGCTGGTGCCGACTTCCCCGCGGCGGCGACGATGCCCGCGATCAACACGAAGCCACCAACAACACAGAGGGCGATCGTCACCAAATTCGCGGCCAGGGCCGTGAAGAACTGCTTCATATGCACTCCAGTGAGACTGAGGGTTTGCTGCAGTCTAGCGGAGCGCAGGCGCCGACGATGCGCTGGGCATGCCACCGGACGGCCTCACGCCGCCCGAGCGGCGATCTGGTGACCAAAACATGACGCTGGCGTCATAATTTGACTTGCCGACTGTCGGTTCCTGTTTCAGCTTTTTCGTACGTCGTCTCACGGCACCTTCCGCTCGCTCCCGATCAGCTCCGAGGACGCAGTCCATGCCCACCTACAAGGCCCCGCTCGACGACATTCGATTCCTGCTGCACGACGTGCACGATGTCAGCCAGCTCTCGGCGTTACCGGGCTATGAGGACGCGACAGCGGAGATGATCGACAGCGTCATTGCGGGGGGCGCCAGAGTCTGTGAGGACGTCCTGTTCCCACTCAACCAAAGCGGCGACGCCGAAGGGGTGCGACTGGAGGGGACGTCGGTGCGGACGCCGACCGGTTTCAAGGAAGCGTATGCCGAGTACGCGGCGGGGGGATGGACCGGCGTCGTGGCGGACCAGAAATACGGCGGCATGGGACTGCCCAAGATCGTCGGCATCGTGATGGAGGAAATGCTGTGTTCCTCCAATCTCTCTTTTAGCATGTATCCCGGACTCTCCCATGGCGCGTACAGCGCGTTGGTCAGCCACGGCTCGGATGAACTGA
>JANMKU010000461.1:0-5169 GCA_031372205.1 Gemmatimonadaceae bacterium
GGGCGCATCTGCTGGAAAATCGTTCTGCCGTGGACGAGTTGTTCCAGCGCGTGAGCGATATCGGTGACGCGGTCTTTGGGGACGGTGTTCGCCCGGCCCGCGACGCGATGATCGCGCTCACCAAGGAGTTCGGCGCGGCCATGATGAACGGTCGACGCAGTGCCGACGAGATCAATCGCATCAAAGACATTCTTGAGCGGGCAGCGAACGAACTCCGCGGAGTGGCGAAGCCGGTGTAAGACACATCTACAGGTTTGGTTGCCTCATGGGTGGCGCGCGGCATACACTATGCTGTCGCCGTGCTCCGCCCACGCGGTCGGGGCCACCACCACCCTCCTGCATCAGAGAATCCAGTGACCCGCGCATTGTCCGTGCTCGCCGTTGTCGCCGCGACGTGGCCGGTGGCTGTTGGCGCGCAGTCCGCGCCGCGACCGGCCAAGAACACCGTCGGAGCGAAGTCCGCCGCGCCCCGCATTCCCTTCGAGACGTACGTGTTACCCAACGGTCTCACGGTCCTCTTGAGTGTCGACCATTCCGCGCCGGTGGTCGCCGTCGACGTGGAGCACCACGTGGGATCGAAGAACGAGGAGGTGGGGCGGACTGGCTTCGCGCACCTGTTCGAACACGTCATGTTCACCGGTTCGGGGCACGTGCCGTACGGGCTGCACGACAAGCTCACCGAAGGCGTGGGTGGCTCAAACAACGGGTCCACCAACAGCGACAAAACGAACTTCTATGAGTCAGTGCCGGCCAACTATCTCGAGACCGAGCTGTGGCTCGAAGCCGATCGGCTTGGCTGGCTGCTCGATGCTCTCGACATCGGCAAGCTCAACGCGCAGCGTGACATCGTCAAAAACGAGCGTCGTCAGAGCACCGACAACGTCCCCTATGGTCGGGTCGGGGAGATTCTCGACTCGCGCATGTATCCCGAGGGACATCCCTACCACTGGCCCGTGATCGGCTCCATGGAGGACCTGAGCGCTGCGTCGGAAGCGGACGTCAAGTCCTTCTTCAAGCAGTGGTATGGTCCGGACAACACGGTGTTGGTGATCGCCGGTGATTTCAATCCGCTGCAAGCGAAGACGTGGGCGGCCAAGTATTTCGGCGCCATTCCGCGCGGTCCGGCGGTCAAGCGTCCGGTCGTCGCGCCAGCCATGCTCAGCGCGCCACAACGACTCGTCTATGAAGACAACGTGTCGCAGCCGCAACTCTTTGTGTCATGGCCAGGCGTCGGTGTGCGCAGCAGCGATCGGGCGGCGCTCAACGTGATGGGCGCCATTCTCAGCGGCGATCGCACGCAATGGCTATCGCAGGAGTTCGTCTTCAATCGCAAATGGGCGTCGTCCATCTCGATTGGCAACGGATCCAACGAGGATGTCGGCACCATCGATCTCAACGTCGTCCCAACCCCTGGCGCCGATCTCACCAAACTCGAAGCCGCCATTGATTCCGTCATTATGCGCTTCAAGTCCGACGGGCCAACCGCCGAGCAGATGAAGAAGGCCACGGCACGCATCGAGTTCACGTCGTACAATCGGTTGCAATCGATGCTGGGCAAAGCCACGACGCTCGCCAGTGGCTGGATCTATCATCGCGATCCAAGCTGGTATCTCACCGATCTGCGCCAGACGATGGCCGTCACAGCCGCTGATGTCCAACGCGTGGCGTCGCGCTATTTGAACGTCAATCGCATCGTGCTCTCTGCGGTGCCAATGGGCAAGCGGGAGATGGCGTCCAACCCGGGCCAGTCCACGCCGGTCACATCCAAATTTGCATCGAAGAAGGAGGTGGGCTCATGATGCGGACCGCCGTCGCCGCGATGCTCGCGCTGTGCGCACACGGTGTTATGGCACACAGCGCCATGGCACAAGGCAGCGCCACGTTCGACCGTGCCAAGCAACCAGCGGTGGGCCCGGCACCAGCATTCAAAGTGCCAACATGGACGACGGCGACGCTGTCCAATGGCGTGAAGCTGGTCGTTGTCGAAAAGCACGAGCTGCCCATCGTCTCGTTCTCCATTCACTTCACCGGTGGCGCTGACCAGCTGGGCACCAAACTCGGCGTCTCCGGATTTCTGTCGGCGATGCTGCGTGAAGGCACAACGACGCGGTCGGCTGACCAACTGAATAACGATCTCGCGTTGCTCGGGACGACCGTTGGGTTTGGGGTTGGCGCGGAAAGTGGGACGGCCGGATTTTCGTCGCTGTCGCGTACGTTCGATCAAACGATCGACATCATGATGGACATGATGCGCAATTCCACCTTCCCCGCGGCCGCGCTCGAGCGCTTGCGCACGCAACAACTGGCCGCGTACACGCGTGGGCAAGATGTGGTCGGGCAGATCGCCGCCCAGGTGCTCCCCAAGCTGCTCTATGGCGATCAACCGTACGGCAAGGTGGTGAGTGACGCCGATCTCAAAGCGGTGACACGCGATGACGTCGCCGCGCTGGCGAAGCAATTCTTTGTGCCGGTCAACGCGACGGCCTACATCGTCGGCGACATGACGCTGGCACAAGCCAAGACCAAGTTGGAGCGCGCGTTCACCGTGTGGCCGGCGAGCGGCGCGAAGCTGGTTGCCACGTATCCGGCCGCGCCGTCGCTGCCTGCGACGACGATCTACCTCGTCGATATGCCAAACAAGCCGCAGTCGCAGCTCGTCTTGGCACGCGCCGCGGTGCCGGCGTATTCACCGGACATGCCGAAGGTGGACGTCATGAACGCGATCATGGGCGGCATGTTTCAGTCGCGACTGAACGCCAACATTCGCGAGGTGCACGGCTACAGCTATGGGTTCAATTCTGGTGTCGCGTGGCGCAAGGGCCCCGGTGCGGCGCGTGCGCAGGGTGCGGTCACGCGGGAGAAGACCGATAGTTCGCTCATCGAAGCCATGAAAGAGATTCGTGGTATGACGGGGGCGATCCCCATCACGAACGACGAACTCACGGCCGCCAAGAACTCGCTGACACTCTCGTTACCATCGGACGTGCAATCGGTCGATGGAATTTCCAGCGTAGTCTCCCGCATCGTTGACGAAAATCTGCCGAATGACTGGTGGGCGCAGTACATCGCATCGGTCAATGCCACCACGGCGGCGGATGTTGCGGCGATGACCAAGAAGTACATGGACCCTGAGCATTTGGTCGTGCTCATTGTGGGCGATGCGGCCAAAATCGGCGACGCGGTCGCGGCCACGAAGATTGCACCGATCGTCAAGCTCGACAAAACGGGCAAGAAGCTGCCGTGACGCAAACACGCCGCGTGCGCCGTGCGATCGCCGCAGTGTCGGTGGCGATCGCTACTGCGATCGCGTCAGCCGGTGCACAACAGGGCACGCTGCCGCGCGATTCGCTCGTCCCGACGCTTGCGCCCAAGGTGCCACTGCCCGCCGAAGCGGCCACGGCCAACGTGACGAAGTTTTCGTTCATCGCGTACGGTGACACGCGTGGCCGTCATGATGGGACCGAGTTGCAAGCCGAACACACGCTGGTGGTGGAATCAATGCTGGCGACGATCAAGGCCGCGGCGGCCACCGATCCCATCAAGTTCGTGCTGCAAAGCGGCGACGCGGTCGTCAACGGTAGCCTCGCCGCCCAGCTGGCAGTGAGCTATGTGCCGCTCATTAACCGCCTGACGCAGACGGGTGGCGTGCCGTACTTCCTGTCGGTGGGCAACCACGACGTCGGGAATTCGGTCGACCTCACGGACCCGCGTCGGTTGGCGGGGTTGCGCAACTACCTCACGGCGAATGCGAACCTCATTCCGGCGGATGGTTCGCCGCGCCGCCTCAAAGGCTACCCCACGTACGCCTTTGGCTACGGCAACACGTTCTTTGTGGCCTTCGATTCCGATATCCCCGACGACGACGTCCAGTTCAATTGGGTCAAGGCGCAGTTGGAAGGACTCAATCGGCGACGGTACGTGCACATCGCGCTCTTCTTCCATCATCCCGCATTTTCGTCAGGCCCGCACGGTGGCTCGACGATTGAGCGACAGGCCGCATCGATCCGCAGCCGCTGGATGCCGCTCTTCCGACAGCATCACGTCCGACTGCTGCTCACGGGGCACGAACATCTCTACGAACACTGGGTTGAACGATACACCGATGCGAGCGGGGCGCATCGTATCGACCAGATCGTCAGCGGTGGCGGTGGCGCGCCGCTCTATGCGTATGAGGGCGAACCTGATCTGCGCGACTATCTGAGTGCGAACGCGGCGCAGAAAGTCGCCGTGCAGCATCTGGTGCGCCCCTCCATCGAACCGGGCGGCAATCCGTTTCACTACCTGGTGGTGCATGTGGACGGCGCCAACATCAGTCTCGAGGTCGTTGGCGTCGACTGGGGACGTGGGTTCGCACCGTATCGCACCAACGCGGCCACATTGACCGACGGGCGTACACCGCCGCAATGACCGGTGCCGACGGGCCGGGATAGGACCTCTGGTCCGGTACCGTCGCCAGCCTAGCGCACGTCGGCGAAACAGCACATCGCAGACGGTGCCGGGTGTGATATTCCCGCGCCATTGCGTCCGGCGTGACGCCGAGCGAGCGGCCGCGGTTGACAGTTCGACGTACGGAGCCGATGGTTGGCGCGTGCGTTTGACCTGAATTTGGCGACGGTCTCCCCAGCGGACGCCGTGTTCGCCGTCGAAGGCCCGAGTCGCATGCCCTCTCCCTGGCATGACGACGTAGCGTCTCCTCATCCCCCCCGGAGGCTGTGATGCATCACCGCTGTCACCCATTGGTCCGTTGGTTTGGCGGGTGTGTTACCGCCGTCGCGTTGGCCGTCTCCGTGCTTCCGACCATGATGCGCGCGCAAGGTGCGACCGGTACGATCCGTGGTACCGTCACCAGCAGCGCCTCAGGCGGCCCCCTGGCCAACGCACAAATCCAGATTGTGGGCACGCAGCTTGGTGCGATCACCAACGCCAACGGCGCGTTTTCCATCCCATCCGCGCCCGCGGGCACACACGTCCTGCGCGCGCGTCTGATCGGCTATCTGCCCAACGATCGATCCGTCGTCGTGTCATCCGGTGCAACGGCGACGGTGACGTTCTCGCTCACCGTGAGCGCCGTATCCCTCGATGAAGTCGTGATTACCGGCACCGGCGGCTCGGCGCGGAAACGCGAGGTCGGCAATTCCATCGGCCAGGTAAAGGTCGCGGACTTGCCAG
>JANMKU010000500.1:0-8804 GCA_031372205.1 Gemmatimonadaceae bacterium
TCCTACATCTTCGTTAGGCCGCTCGCCCGCTCGCAGTTGCCATAGCATGGCTACCGTGCTATCATGCTACAGTGATTCAGTCGTTCCGCGACTCCGGCACCGAGGACATCTTCAACAGTGTGGATTCAAAGCGCGCCCGCAAAGCGTGCCCCACATTGTTGTGGATGGTCGCGCGCCGGAAGTTGGAGTGGCTGGATGCCTCGGCGACGCTGAGCGATTTGCGGCGCCCACCGGCCAACCAGTTGGAGGCGTTGCAGCGGGGTCGGATCGGCCAGCACAGTATTCGCATCAACGACCAGTACCGCGTGTGCTTCGTGTGGACAGCCACCGGTCCGGATCAGGTCGAAATCGTCGATTATCACTTCTGAGCGAGGTCGTTCCCAATGGTCCGTGTTCCTACACATCGCGCGCCGACGCACCCCGGCGAAATGCTGCTCGAAGAGTTCTTGCGCCCGATGGGACTGACGCAGCGCGAGCTCGCCGACGGCATCCGCGTGCCGTATCAGCGCGTGAATGAACTCGTGAATGGGCGACGGGGCGTGACGCCGCATACCGCGCTGCGCTTGGCAAAATTCCTCGGCACCTCGCCCGATGTCTGGATGAATTTGCAGCTGCGCTGGGATCTGTTTCATGCAGCGCGGGAGGAAGCTGTCGAACTCCACCGCATCAAGCGCGTGAAAGTCGGCTAAGCGCCACGACTTCGCGGCCTAACAATGCTTGCTGCAGACGGGCGGGTTGGTAGCTCGCTACGCTCGCGTTTTATTTGATCGCCCGCAGCAGAAGCCTGCGTTTTGCGTTCGCCAAGTGTTTGCGTGGCCGCCGAACAGTCGGTACGTTATTCTGTACAGACATTCAGGGGTTACCCGTGCCAAAGTTGAAGCCCAGCCGAGATATTCAGCCGGTGACCGAGTTCCGGGCGAACGCCGCGCAGTTCATTGAACAGGTGCAGGCGACCCGTGAACCGGTCATACTGACGCAGCACGGCCGGAGTGCGGCGGTGTTGCTCGACGTGGCGTCGTATGAAGGCATGCTCGACGAGCTGGCACTGTTGCGCGACGTGCGGACCGCCGAGCAGGAGCTGGCGGCCGGGAAGACGCTCACCCACGCGGCGGTCGCCAAGAAGCTTCGCGCACAGCTCGCCCGGTGAAAGTGGTGTGGTCGCAGCTCGCGACCCGGCGGGTGCTGGAAGCGGTGGAATACATCGCGCTCGATCGTCCAGGTACGGCGGCGGAGTGGCTGGATGAGTTGCTCGAGCGCGTCGCCTCGTTGGAGCAATTCGAGCAGCAAGGCCGCATCGTGCGGGAGATTGGGCTGCCGGCGTATCGCGAAGTCCCGCACGTACCCTATCGCATCATTTATCGCGTGGATGCTGCCCGCGTCGTGATCCTGACCCTGCGGCATATGCGCCAAGACTGGGACGCTGCGGAGGTGCGCGATGACGTCTAACAATGCTTGCTGCAGACGGGGGTTCTTGCACCAGTTTCGTGTACACTTCCACCTAGCGAGAATGGGAGTTACACGTGCCACGATCCGGGCCACGCAAGTTGTACAGGTACACCGACGAGTTTAAGCAGACGGCCACGTGACGCCGAGCGGCTTCTCTACCTAGCCCGTCCGCGAGGCGAGTGTTCATGCGATACAGGACCGACGCCTGACGACCGAGATTCTCCGATTGTTCGCGCGGCATCATGAGCGGTACGGCAGCCCACGCCGGCACCGCGCGCTCATGGACGCGTGCTGGACGGTCAGTCGCCGTCGGGTCGCGCGACGCATGGCGGCCGCCGACATGCGGGCCAAAGCGGTGGGTGGCTATCGCGCGAAGGTGGCGATCCATCAACGGGATGCGCGCCATCCGAACGTGCTGTGGAAGACCGAGGTGACGACGATCAATCACGTAAGGGTCGGCGACATCACGTACGTCAAGGTGGCTGGATGCTGAAGGTATCTCGCGATCGTGATGGATCAATGCTCTCGCCGCATCTTGGCGTGGTCGTTGACGCGCCGCCGCACGGCGGCGGTCACGTGCGCGGTGCTCGCCGAGGCCGCACGCCGGCGACCAGCCGACGGCGTGACCTTTCACAGCGTTCGCGGCACGGACGACAAGGGCGAGTCTTGCTCGCGGAGATCAGGGCGAACACGCGAGAGCGGTTTGCAGTGGAGTTGACGGGATAGTGCAGGCCGCGGCGAGCTCGCGCTCTAAGCGTTGTCGACACATCCGGTCGATGACCGTCACGTTGCTGGACGCGGCGGCGTAGAGGCCGCAGCGGTCGTCAATCGTTGAACGAGCCCAGCCAGCGAGTTGGCAGTGACATCGCGGCCCATGGGCCACTCGTGCTCCCCGCCGTGCACGACATAAGCCGCGCGGGGATCAAGATCGGCACAAGCTTCATGAAAGCCTCGTGACACAGTCGGCGCGATGGACCGTTTAGTCTCGATCGCCAAGCCCACGCGCCCACCCCGTTCGAACACCAGGTCCAGCTCGGCGCCGCGCCGTTTCCCAAGGTTGCCGCTCCACGGGCGCAGGCGACGCACGAGGAGCAGGTCGACGAGCAAATCGACATATCGCCCCACCGCTGTCGCTGATACGCCGAGACTGGCGGCCAACGTCGCTTGATTAAGCAGGCTGCCTTGTCCATGGGCAAGCATCTCCAAGAGTCGTTCGATGGCGGCAGTTGGGAGACGCGGTGCGAACATCGGGACGTCGCGTTCCAGATAGCTGCGCAAGAAATCGCGACGCCAGGCGAGGCTGGCGCGGTCCGACGACGCGATCACACGCTTCGGAAATCCACCGCACAGCCAGAGGCTGTCAACGGCGATATCCGTGCCGACGATCTCGCTGACGTCGACAGGCACCATCTCGACGTGAGCCACCCGTCCGGCGAGCGATTCGCAGGCTTGGCGCATCAAATCGAGCGATGCCGAACCCAGCAACGGAAAGTGCCCCGCGCGCTCGCCGGCCGCGCGGCGATCGTCGATGATCTAACGTGTACCGTCGTATTTGCAACGTAGCACGAGCGTTCGATTGCTCATCGCCGAGGCTTCCTGTCGTGCTCTGGACAGGATTCTCGTGTTTATGGGTGCAACGCGTGACATTTCGACGCGACCTCGACTCCAGGAGATTGTCCATGACACGTCACATCGGCGCGAGAACAACACTGGCCATGCTGGCGTTGGGCGCCGGCTGCGCATTGATCGTCTCAATGGCAGCGGCCCAGGGATGCGAACCAATCCGCTTCACCGTGCCGGTGAACCTTGGCGGTGAAGGCCAGGCGTACCAGCCACAGCACGAATGGCAGTTCACGCTCGCCTATCGCCGCCTCACGTCCAACGAGTTTTTTGTTGGAACCAGCGAAAGCTTGCCGCCGATTCTGAACGGCAGGGCGCCATACTTCAACATTCACACAGCGATCGCCGATGTGGCGTACTCGATCAACGACCGGTTTCGTGTGCGCGCGAGCGTTCCATTTTCAAAGGGCAGCCTGTCCAAAATATGGGCGGACAAGGTCGACCACACGCAAACTGCAACTGGCCTTGGTGATGTGAGCGTCATGGGCGAGGGATGGCTGCTCGCGCCGCGCACACACACGCACGGCAACATCGCGTTCGGATTGGGAGTCAAAGCGCCGACAGGCACCCACAATGCGACAAGCAAGTTCTACACCGCCACCAGCTCGGTCGATTTCCCAGCGGAGACGACTATACAACCTGGTGACGGTGGCTGGGCGGTGTTGCTGCAGGCGCAGGGCTTTCGGCAGGTGACCGACCGTACCTTCGCCTACGCATTCGGCTCCTACATGGTGAGCCCGAAAGCACAGAGCGAGATACCACAATCTCCCACCGTCGCAACGAAGTGGTCGGTGCCGGATGTGTATTCCGCGCGGCTTGGGGGCGCGTTCGCGGTCCTTCCTGATCATGGGCTGACGATGAGTCTCGGCGCGCGCATGGATGGCATCCCCATTCACGATCTCGTTGGCGGTGGCGACGATGCGACCATCAAGCGTACGTCATTCATCATGTACGCCGATCCCGGATTGTCGTATACACAAAGCAGGGGGACGCTCACCTTGAGTGTTCCGTATCGCCTGCTGGTCAACCGGAAGAAGAGCGTGTTGGAGCAAAGCACGAACGGTCTGAACGGCGGCGGTTTTGCGAAGTACCTCGTGTTCTTGAGCTACACGCACCGGCTCTAACCTGTGCGCTGGCTCCTGCAACTGGCGATGGTGGGCGCGCTCGCGATTGCTACGTCAGTCGCGAGCGCGCAGCGCGTGAAGGTTGGTGCGCGTGCGCCGGAGATCGACTTGCCAACCGTAGCCGGTGGTCGACTAAAGCTTTCGTTGCTGCGCGGACATCCGGTGGTCCTCTCGTACTGGGCCACCTGGTGTCCATCGTGTCGTTCTGAACTGTCCGAGTTGACGAACGTGGTGCTCCTGCACGGACCTGCGGGGTTGCGTGTGCTGAGCGTCAACAACCTCGATCAGGAAGGACCCGACCGGAAAAAGAACTTGAAGAAGGTGCAGGAGTTCGTAAGCCATTTCTCGTTGCCATTTGACGTGGCGCTCGACCAACGGGGCAAAGTGCTGAAAGCGTACGGAATTCTCGTGCTTCCGGCGACCGTGTTCATCGACTCGGCCGGAGTGGTGAAACAGATCCACATGGGGTCGATCAGTCGCGACGAGCTTGACCGCGGCATTGCCACGATATTCCCGCACCGCTGACTGGAACGCTTCCCTATCGCGATCTCGGCACCTCGACGGAGTCAATCATTCTTCAGCGGGAACGAAAGCATGAGTCCCACATCAGACAGTTCGAAGTCCGGTAGCGCCCTCCAGGCGATTACTGTGGGGATTGTGCTTGCGCTTGTCGCCGGTGGTACCTCTCCGTGGTGGTGGAACAAAGTCTTCCCAGACAACACACCGCCGCAGGCTCGACCTTCCTATATGGGCTCGCTTGAGGGTGGAACAAGCAGACAAGGTAGCGACCTGTCCAATGTTGGTATTCAGAGTAACAGTGCTGCAGAGTGCTCTGACTCATGCGGCTCAGATCCGAACTGTAAAGCGATGACGTTTGTAAAGCACGCCAATGCCAACGGCGGAATTTGCTGGCTCAAGGGGTCGGTTGCCACGCCGACTCCGAACCAAGCCATGGTGTCGGCCGTCAAGCTCTACCCAAAAGAATGACGCTGTATTGCAGTTGCCACTTCGCTGACCGACACGCTCCCCTAACGCGATCTGGGCCGGTCTGTCGGTGACGACTCGCCTGCGACAAGCCCGACGCGTCGCAACAATCGTTGAAATCGAGCGCTCGCGCGAATGGAATCGTACATGGGATCACTAATCGGCTCCATCGTCGGCCAGTTCTCATTCAAGTCCGTTGCGAGTTCCAGCGCCGCCATCGCCTGCGTCGTGTCTCCAGCCCCCAGCATCGTGAAGGCCCGCGCCGTCGCCGCCAACCACGGCCTGGGTTGCTTGCTTTCTATTGACCGGAGGCGCGCCATGGCGGTCAGCGTATCGCCAGCTGCCGCAAGAACATAAAGTACAAGTGGATGCAGCACCTTTATTCGGGAGACGAGATCCAACGCTTCCTTTTTGCGACCGGACTTGACGCGAATGCCCGCGCCAAGTGATAGGGTCGTCATGTTTGTCGAGTCGCTTTGGTAGGCGCGATTGCTCTCGGCGAGCGCACTGTCCAGCCGCCCGCCAAGATAGTAGGCATACGACACCCAGCTCGACACCAAGGCGGACGCTGGATCACTTTCCCTCGCCGTCAGAAATTGCGCAAGACCGTCGGCGTTGCGACCGCGGAACAACAGGTAGCGCCCGTACTGAACCAATGACTCCACGTCGTCTGAACTGCGCAATCTCAACGCAGCCTGGAACTCGGTCTCGGCGTCAGCCCACTTGTAGTCATGCTCATACACCAGGCCGAGCGCGACGTGTGGCTGCGCGAGGGTGGAGTCGAGGCTCTGCGCACGCAGCGCGGCGCTTGTCGCTTCAGCGGCCACTTGGCGCGTTGACACCGGATGAAAGTACGGCGTGAGCGCCAGCGCGAGACTCAGCCCGGACCACGCCTTGGCATAGTTCGTATCCAGCGTTGCAGCGCTTCTGAACAGGTCGGCGCTTGCCCGGACGTTCTGGCCACGCTTGTTGAGTTTGCCCTGAGCCAGTAAGTACATCCGATACGCTTCGGCGTTGGTGACGCCTACAATGGTTTGAGCGTTCACCAGTGCGCGTGCCGATGCGCCAAACCTCGTTCGGAGGGTCTGTTCGATTGCCCGAACGATGCTATCTCGCGCTGATGAAAAGTCACCGTCATGGCGATCGATGACCTCGGCCCATAATACGTTCAAGTCCTGGGACTCGACGAGCTTGACGTTCACACTCAACTCGTCGCCGTTCCAGCGCAACGATCCCATCACCAGAAACCGTGCGCCGAGGTCTCGGCCAGTTTTCTGCGGGTCGATGTCGCGTTGCCCGCTGTACCGGCCAACCGTCGGGCGACTCATGACGTGCACACCGGGTGTTTTGCGCAGCGATGTCGCAATTTCATCGCTGAAGCCGTCGGCCATGTCAACATGAAGCGAGTCGCCGCCAAGGCTGCGTAGCGGCAGCACAGCAAGCGTCAATTCGCCTGGCATTGGTGCCACTGGTGTCTTGGCGTTGCGATAGAACGAGTATCCGGAAAACCCGCCAATACCAACGAGCATGACGCCAATCGTCGAGAACGCAACGACGCGAGCTCTGGACATACGCCGCCGCACCACCGTGTGAGATACGGTGGACACGCGCTCCAGCTCCGAAAGCAATTCCTGCGCACTCTGCGGTCGCGCGACCGGATTCTTTTCAAGACAACGCGCAACGAGTTGGGCAACGGCGACAGGAACGTCGGCGCGCACGTCAGTGATTGGTACCGGCTCCGTGCCCACATGCGCCGCAATAATCAAATGCGTAGGCAGATCGTGAAACGGTGGCTTGCCAGTGAACAGCTCGTACGCCAGACAACCGAACGAGTAAATGTCCGCACGATGGTCCGTGCCCGGATCACCCACCGCTTGTTCCGGGGCCATGTAGGCAGCTGTTCCAATACCCGCCCCCGCCTGCGTCAGCGTGTGCAGTGCCGTGTCGCCTTGTGCAACACTCACCGCCTTGGCAATGCCAAAGTCTGTGACGACGGCCATGCCGCCCGACAGCATCACGTTGTCCGGCTTCACGTCGCGATGCACGATGCCGTGCTCGTGCGCATACGCGAGCGCCCGCGCCAGGTCGCGAAGCGTACTCACGGCTTCGGCCACCGACAGCGTGGTGCCGTCGCTCAACCGCGCTCGCAGCGACGGTCCCTCTTCGTACGGCATCACGAAGTACAGCACGCCATCCGCGTCACCCGAGTCGTAGAGCGCCACGATATTTGGATGATGCAGCTGCGCCGCAATGCGGATTTCCCGCAGGAATCGCTCGCGACCCAGCGACGCGGCGAGTTCTGGACGAATCACTTTCACCGCGACGTTGCGCGCATGCTTGATATCGCGCGCCAGATACACGCGCGCCATGCCGCCGCGCCCCAACTCACGTTCGATGCGGTACCGTCCGCCGAGGACGTCAGGGAGCGGCACGTCGGGTGTCTCGCCGAGCAACACGTCGAACCGCTCCGCGGCTTGGGCGTCGAGCAACGGCGCTTCACGCTCGCACTCCGCAACCAGATGCTCCAACTCCGCGCGTCGGTTTGCATCACCAGCGCTCAGTTCGTCGCGCAGTGCAGCGCGCCGTTCAGGCGGTGCATCGAGCAGCGCGTCGACAAGCGGCGCTAACTCGTGCCAGTTGTGCGGCAGCAACGGCTCCGGCTCGTTGCGCGGATCAGGCGTTGCGTGGCTCACGACACGAAGTCCCACCGAACCAACAATGGGTGACGCAGCGCCCGCGTATTCATGCGAGGGCTACCGCGAGACCGGGCGAGACGGCATCGCGGGGGTGACCGAAGGAAAGTGAACGCTTTGCAACAAGCGCTGAAACCGAGCGCTCTCGCGTATCGAATCGAACATGACATCCCTCACGGACCCGAAAAATGGCCAAATCTCCTTTGCCGCCGACGCCCGCTCCAGCGCGTCCAGCGCCCGCGCGGTATCGCCGACGCCAAGCAGCACATAGGCTCGCGCGGTCTCGACCGACGCGTAAATCGGCCGTTGGTTCTCGAGCGCGCGCAGGCGCTGCATCGCGGTTGCCGTATCGCCTGTTTGGATCAGGACCCACAGGGCGCCTGGACTCGGTGCCGACAGCGTGGCCCGTCTCGCAAACTCGCGGGCTTCGGCCTTGAGACCTGCCTTCAAACGAATGACGGCGCCGAAACTCAGCGTCGTTTGGTTCGTTGAGTCGTCGCGAAACGCCTTGTTGCTTTCGAGCAGCGCACTATCCGGCTTGCCCGCCAGATGGTACGCATACGACATGCGACTCGACACCACCGCCGACGCAGGTTCCGCAAGTTGCGCCAAATGAAATTGCGTCAGGGCTTGCGTAAACTGACCGACATGAGTGAGATGAATTCCCCACTGGACCAACGGTTCCACATCGTCGGCGCGTCGGAGTTGTAGGGCTTTCTCGAATTCGGCTGACGCGCTGTCCCATTTGAAGGTCAGCCGGTGCATGATGGCCAGCGCCACGTGTGCCTGCGCCAGAGTGGGATCGAGTTGGAGCGCTCGCGCGGCGTTGGACCGGATCTCCCCCAGAATATTGCGCGAAACCGTTGGGTAAAGATTGGGCGCGAGCGCGAACGCGAGGCTGCGACCGGAAAACGCTTCCGCATAGAGTGAATCCAGC
>JANMKU010000482.1:0-25222 GCA_031372205.1 Gemmatimonadaceae bacterium
GGGCAGCAGGCGCGCGGCCGCCGCCGAAAAACACAGGCGGTGCGCCTGGCGTAGCCGAGGCATCAGGACCACCAGCGCCTGGCGCGGGTGCCCCAGGTGCGACCGGCGCCGCGGCGGCCTGGCCTCCACGCCCCCCGCCGCCCGCTGCCGCATTCTTCGCTGCATCGGCCTTGAGTGAATCGCGCATCTTTTGCGGCAGGAAGGCCAACAGCGCCTCATTCCGGCGCTTCGCTTCCGCAGACTCCTGAGCCGCTTGCGCGTTCAAGTCCACCGTACGCGTGCGGACATTCAGCTCGGCGCCGGCCTTCATCAACACCTTGACCGCTTCCGGACGATTGGCCGACGCTGCGAACATCAGCGGAGTTTGTCCCCACTCCGACTCGCGAGCATTGACGTCTGCCTTTTTCTGAATGAGTGCAGCGACCGCCTCCGCGCTCGATGAGGCCGCCGCCAGATGCAGCGCCGTCGCTCCGCCTGTCGTGAGCGCGCTGGGATCCGCACCCGCCGCAAGCAACGCTTTCACCACGCCACCTTGGCCGTTGCGAGCCGCAACGTGCAACGGCGTGTTTGCCCCGGCGCGTGTGACTGCCGTTGTCTTGGCACCGGCGCGCAACAACAACTCGGTCATCGCCACGTCACCACGATCCGCCGCCCAATGCAGCGCGGTCATGCCGTCGCCCTGTGCCACGTTCACGTTGGCTTTTTGCGCGATGAGCGAGCGCACGGCCTGCATTTCGCCACGCATGGCGGCGTCGGCGAGCGGAGTCGCCGTCTTGTGTGGTGGAATCGTGGCCGCCGAGAGCAACATCCACGCGCCCAGCAACGCACCGCATCGGGCGAGCGGACTCATCGCCAGCCGACGGGCCGAAGTGTGTGTCATATGCGTCTCCTATGCAGACAACGAGAACGGCGCCGCGCTGTCGCCAAAGCTCCGCATGTCATCCACGCCCAACTTGTGCAACAGCGTGAGCATGACGTCGGCCATTGGTGTGCCGTCCGGTGCCTTGAGGTGCAGGTGGTTCGCCAACTTGCCATTCGCCCCGCCCATCAACAGCAACGGACAGCGACGGTGGTTGTGAATGTTGGGATCACCCATCGGCGAACCGTACATGATCAGTGTCTTGTCGAGCAGGTTCGTGTCGCCTTCCATGGTGTTCTTGAGCTTGTCCAGGAAGTACGGCAGCTGCGCGACGTGGTACTTGTTGATCGTGTTGAAATCGAGAATCGCAGCCTCACGCCCACCATGATGCGACGCCGGGTGGAACGCCTTGTTGGTGCCACTCTCGGGGAACGTGCGGCTCGATGCATCGCGACCGGTCTTGAAAGAAAAGACGCGCGTCATGTCCGACTCAAACGCCAACACCTGCACGTCGAACATCAACTTCACGTGCTCGTCGAACGAATCCGGCACGCCGGCTGGTGCTTCCGGCAACGCCCGCTCGGCGCCGCTGCTGTTACGCGCCTCGACCATCTGAATGCGACGCTCAAGTTCGCGGATATTCTCAAGGTACTGTTCCAGTCGATGGCGATCGGACGCGCCAAGGTCACGCTTGAGCGTGCCCATTTCGCCCGTCATCCAATCGAGGATGCTGCCGTTGACCTTCCGACGCGACGCCCGGTCGGCATTGTTCGAGCCTGCGCCAAACAGCAGTTCAAATGCGGCCCGCGGGTTGCGAATCATGGGCAGCGGCTGCGATGGCGACGCCCAGCTGATTGTGTCCGTGTACGCGCACGCATAGTTGTAGGTGCACCCACCGGCTTGATCGAGATTCTCGATGCACAGCTGCATCGAGGGGATCGCCGTGTCTTGCCCAATGCGCCGAGCCACGATCTGATCGAACGACGTGCCCACATACAGGTCGGAGCCTTGCGTCTGCTTGGGATGCGCCTGCGTCAGGAACACGGCGCTCGACCGGAAGTGATCGCCGCCGATCTCCGGCGCATCGAACGGTTCGGCCATGCGCACGTCCGTGTTGCTGACGACCGTCAGATATTTCTTCCACGGTTCGAGCGAGGCCAGCGCGCCTTCGGGGTTGAGCGTGAAGTCGCGACCCACACCCGCCGGCGCCCAGAGATTCTTTGAGGCGCCCCAGATGTTCGAGCCCGCGGCACCGTGCACCGACTCGATACACACGACGCGCGTCTTGTCAGTAGGCGCGGTCTCGGTCGACCGCGAACCCAATACCCTGCCCGCTGGCCGCATGGCATCGAGGTACGGCAACGCAATCGTCGCACTCAGGCCGCGGAGAAACGTTCGGCGATGCAGATGCTTCTGGGTGAGAAACGTCATGACGTTGATACCCTAGGGGAGGGACAGAGAACTGGGAAACCCGAGAGAGAGTTGGGGCAACGACCTAGTGGGACGACGCGTCGGCCGACACCGGCTCAGCGCGTTTGCTGCGGAAGGCGGGGCTGTTGACCACGCCCATAACGAACGAGGACATCTTGTAGCCCTTCGTGGCCGCATCCTTCGAAATCAACCGGACTGTGGGTTGATCGTAGTCCTCGACACGACGGCCGAGTGCATACGCCATCAGGTTCTCGGTGAAGTTTCGAACGAGCGGAATCGGTCGCGACAGCAGCGCCTTCGTGAGGTCACCCGACGTCGACATCTGCGTACCATCGTACATCTGGCCGCGCGTATCCAGCCCGGCGCCATTCTCGCGGTACCGCTGTCTGCCGGTCACATCGAAATTGTCCAACGCGAGCCCGATGGGGTCCATGTACAGGTGACACGAACGGCAGGTGGCGTTCGCGCGGTGTAACTCCATGCGTTCGCGCGTGGTGAGCGGCTTGCCATCCTTTGACCCCGCCGTCTGCTCCAGATCGGGCACATCGGGCGGTGGCGGCGGTGGCGGCGTGCCCAAGAGCACCTCCATCACCCACTTGCCCCGCAGCACCGGCGACGTGCGATTGCCGAGCGACGTCTGCAACAGCATGCTGCCCTGTCCAAAGATCCCACGGCGCGTGGAATCGACGTTCTGCACTTTCCGGAATTCGTCACCCGACACGTTCGGAATGCCGTAATGCTTGGCCAGCCGCTCGTTGACGAATGTGTAGTTGGCGGAAAACAACTCGAAGATGCTCTTGTCGTTCCGCACGATGTCATTGAAGAACAGCTCAGTCTCGCGCTGCATGGCGCGGCTCACGCGCTCATCAAAGTCCGGAAAGATGAACGCATCGGGGTGGACCTTGTCGACATCCTGCAAGCGCAGCCACTGCGCCGCAAACCGTGTGGAGAGCGCTTCGCTGCGCGGATCGGCCAGCATGCGCTTCACTTCGGCGTTAAACACGACTTTGTCTGAGAGCTGCTGCCGACGGGCCAATCCCAGCAGCCGATCGTCCGGCATCGTGCCCCACAGGAAGAACGACAGCCGCGAGGCGAGATCGAAATCGCCAATGCGATAGTCCTTGCCCGCGACCGCCTTCGCCGGTTCGGGTTCGAAGCGGAAGATGAAGTACGGACTGGCCAGCACGGCTTGCAGCGCATTCTGCATCCCGTCTTCAAACGACGTCTTCGAGGCGGGCGAGGCACCGGCGTCATAAAACGCCATCAGACTCGCCTTGTCATGCGACGTGAGCGGCCGGCGATAGGCGCGGGTCGCAAGTCTCGTGATCGTCTGCTCCGCGCACAAGCGCTGCGCCGCACGCGCGGTCGAGCTGCAGCTGAGCAGATTGCGCCGCGTTGGCGTATCGGAGATGCCGGTGATCTTGTACGGCCCCTTGATACTGACGTCCATCAACGGGGGCGACTCCGTAGTGCCGGCGGAGGCGGTGCCCTGCGATGCGCGCGACCAGTCATGCGGCTTGATCAAATCCTCGTACGGCCCGTCGGTGCGTCGCACGAACGACACGGACACCTTGCGCTGCCCGGCGGCCACCGCGATTGGCTCGCTCCGCACGTAGTCGGCGCCGGCCGGGAAATCCGCCGACTCGTTATTGCGCGCAATGCCCTTCTCATACTTGAGCAAGGCCACCTGTTCACCGTCGATCGAAATAATGAGATCTTCCCGCTTCGCGCCGATGCCGCCACCGACGTTCAACTTGAACTCGTACTCGCCGTCGGCCGGAAATGTGTGCGTCGTGACAATGCCGCCGCGTGTGCCGTACGGCGTGCCTTCCACATGATCCCACGGGTGCTGCGAGCCGAACGGTGAGGCCTTGTACATCGTCTGCGTCACCACCGCTTTGCGATCGCCGAGGGCCATGCGACTGACGGCGGCGGCGGCATTGAGATACGACTCCAGCAACGTGGCGGATAGCGACTGCACATCGGAGATGTTATCGAAGTTCGCGCTCTTCGTGTCGAGCGGCAGATAGTCGCCCGCATTCACTTCCACGCCCAGCAGATCGCGCACGACGCGCTCGTATTCGGGCCGATTCATCCGCTGGAAAGTGCGCGTTCCAGGATTGACGGGCGCTTTGTCCATGACGTTTTCGAGCGTCTCGACCAACGCGATCAGCGTGTCTCCGGTGGGACGCTTCGAACCGGGCGGTGGCATCATCTCCGCGCGGAGCTTGCGAATCATTCGCTCCGTAATCGACGGGTCGTCCGCGGCGAGTTCGACGTCAAAACCCGCGAGCGACACATTGCCGCGCCGCATGGTGGCGTTGTGGCAACTGCCGCAGTACCGCTGCACGACGGTCGATAGCGCTCGACTGGAGATCCCGCGCGACCCCGCGGTCACGTTACGCGTGTGCGTGGACGCGGCAGTAAACAGTGGACGGAACGGCGACGGAGCCTCGCGCGGTGGCCGCGTTGGCGGCATCGTCAGCGTTAAGGCCGTCAGCACTCCAGAACTCGCCAGCAACAGCTTCATGCCCACCACCCCTTGCAACCAGTGCAAGACTGTATGTGACATCCCCTCACGCGGGGCACGACGAATCGGAGGAGGGAGACCGGATCCGCCCTTTTAACCAAATCTAGTATTCACCTGCAGCGACGCGCCCGAAAGGGGCACGAAGCAACCTACCACATGACCACTGAGCGTGAACTCTGGAAACATGCACACCCGAGTTCGCCTGGTGTCGCTAACTGCATGTGGGAGCTGTGCATTTCCCACCCTCACCTCAATACGCTTGTACCCCCAGAACCGTTCGCGGTGCCTCTTGCGCTCAGCTGATGTGGTCGGGTTCCATGGTCCGCTCCACGGCTAATCCATTCGCTCGGCTGACGTAATAGACCTTGGCCTCCGGGCGGGTGGAGACGACGCGCTTGACGACGTTGTCCTCGAAATAGAGGCCAGCATCATTGTCGCACGCATACCCCGGAAGCATCTCGCCGGAGGCAATAAGCTTCTGGTAGAGGGGACGGCGCCCCGGCTCGCGGTCGTAGTGTGGCGAGTGGCTGCCCTTGAGAAAACCGAGACACTTGACGGTCGACAAGTCCTTGGGCCGCGAGTCCGTCGTTCCTTCTTCGAACCAACAGAGCGAACCCGCACTGGCACCTCCGAGCACGATCCCGGCGTCCCACGCTTGCCGGAGTACCAGATCAATCCCCTGCGCCTTCCAGATCGCTTGCTGATTGAGGGTATTACCTCCGGAACAGACAATACCGTCCACAGCGAGCAGGACGTCCTCCCAGCTTTTTGTCTGTTGCGTGCTGGCGATGAAACTCTCCTGCACCGACGCCTCCACATTGAGCGGAGCGCAATTCTTGAACCAGGTGAGGATCCCGTCCGTGCGATCGGCCGACGCTGTGGGGAGAAATAACAGCTTCGGACGCGGCTTCCCGGTGAGTTGCGCCATATAGTGAATGAAGGCCGTCCCAAACCCGCCACCGGCGATGAGGATTTTCCTCGTGGCAGCGGCTGCGTCGCGCCTTACACTGGACGCGGGGGATGCGTTGACAGCGAGGCCCGACAGCGAGGATTGTCCGGAGCCGACGCCGACTGCCCCGAGCGCTGTTGTCAGCACGAAGTCCCTGCGTTCCATGCGTTAGATCTCCCCGCGTTTGGCGAATTGGCCGATGTGGTCGGCGGCGCGGAATGCGAGCGCCTGAATGGTCAGCGTGGGCTGACCGCGACCGCTCGTGACAAACGAACTGCCATCGACGATGAACAGGTTCGGCACATCATGGGCCCGGTGGTACTTGTCAACCACGGACGATTTCGGATCGTTGCCCATGCGACAGGTGCCGAGCAAGTGGACGGTGCTGCCAGGATCATCGCGGATCGGTACGTCATGAATGCGCACCGCACCGGCGGCACTGAGCAGTTCCCGACCACGCTGCTGGAAGTATTTGTACAGCCGCATGTCGTGCTCGTGTTCCTTGAAGGTGACGCGCATCGCGGGCAATCCCCACGCGTCCTTGAGCACCGGGTCCAGCGAGACACTGTTCGTCGCCACCGGCAACGACGTGGTGTGTCCGTATGACGACAACGAGTTGAGAAACCAGCTCCGCATGCGCTGTTTGAAATCGCTACCCCACTGCGGTCCGGTGGACGGCATCTCCATGGTGCGAAACAGTGCCGGCACCGAAATGCGAAAATCGTAACCACCGCCGCCGATCAGATTGAGCCTGGGATCGAGCTCGTACAATTCATGCGTGACCCGGGTGACCACCGGTCCTTTGTGCGCGTGGATCTCGTGCTCAAACTCGCCATTGGACAGGGCGCCACCGTTGAACATGAAATGCGTCCCGACCACGCCACTCGAATTGGCCAGACCATGCGGGAAGCGGTTCGACTTGGACATCAGCAGCAACCGCGGTGTTTCAGCGCCGTTCGCACACAGCACCACCGCTTTCGCCCGCTGCACGATTTCGGTCTTGTCCTTGTCGAAGTAGATCACGCCCGTGACGCGACCGCTGTTGTCCGTTTCGATTTTTCGCACGTAGCTTTGCGTGCGCAATTCACAGCGTCCACTCCGCAAAGCTTCGGGGACCATGGTGTAATTGGCGCCCGACTTGGCACCCCACTCGCACGGAAAGGCGAGACAGAATCCACAATTGTGGCACGGCTGACGCCCGTTGTATTCGCGCGACAGGATGGCCATCGGCGCCGCCTTGGAACTCCAGCCAAGCTTCTTGCATCCTGCTTCGAGCAGGACGCCTGGCCCATGCACATTGAGCGGCGGCATGGGATATGGTTTGGATCTCGCCGGTTCGCCCGCCGCGCCGCTCACTTCACCGGACACACCGACGGCCCACTCAACCGCGGTATAATAGGGCTCGAGTTCTTCATACGTGATGGGCCAGTCGGCGAGCGCCGCCCCCGGCACCCCACCGCGCTTCGAGAACTCGTTGAAGTCGATGGGCCGGAAGCGCCAGTAGTTGCCGGTGAAGTGAAAGGTCGTTCCGCCGACGGCCTTTGCGTACTGCACGTACGGGCGCGGCGTGGCCTTTGCGTTTGGTGCGGACCGAAACGTCTGCGGCTGTGTCACGGGATCGTTGGTCCACCGTCCGGTGGCCAAGGCGCCAAGTTCGTCGTGCTCCATGTCTTCCGGCCCAAACGCCTTCCCCTGTTCCAGCATGACGACGTCGAAGCCGGCGCGCGTGAGTTCACGAGCGACCGAGGCGCCGGCAGGACCGGAGCCGATCACGACGAAGTCGACGGCGGTATCGGTTGGGAACGTCTTCGTCGTTGGTGGTAGCGACTGACGCATCAGAGCACCCGCCCCAGCAACGCTTGCTGGTTCTCGGGACGGTCGTACCAACCAAAGGGCGGGTGCTGCTCCAACGCATGCTCCTGGCCGATGAACTTCCATCCGATGTAATCGCGATTGCCACCGTACTTGGGCAACGCGAGAAAACCCGCGATGGTCGCAAAGCGCATCGCGCCAAAGAACGGCGTCTGTTCCATTCCGCGCAACACGGCGTCCTGCTGGTCTGCAATGAGTGCTGAGAATTTCCGCTGGCCGGCGTGCGCCTTGGCGACGGACTTCGACAGGGCGGTGAGACCACTCTCGAACAGCGGAACCTGATCCTTGGCGAATGTGCCAAGGGATGCGTCGATGAAGTAGAGGACACCGGCCTCACGCGCACCGGGCGAATCGTCCGACGGGATGATGCGTGCGGCGATCGCCTCAATTTCCGCGCCCTGCTCGGCGGACAAGTGCGTCAGCGTTTTCGGTGGAGCCGGAGCGTCGATCATGGCCGGCGGAGCTGCCGCCGGCGTAGCGGCCGCCGTCTTCTCGGCCTCTCGGCTGCAGGCCAGCGACGCGCTGATCCACACTGCCGCAAGGCCAGTCATGAAATCGCGCCGAGACAGCGATGACTCGTCGGGTGCTTGCTTCACGATACGCTTCACGATATCAGGTGCTCCATTCGAAAAGGCCTGTGTCGCGGACCTGTCGATGCGGCCCCCTCCTGCCTGCGCGGACACATCGCCAAAGTACCGTTGGAGGCATGCCACCGATAGACGCCCGGACGTCGGCGGCGGGATGCATATTCCACGCTCCGCGGCGTCGACGCGACAATACGTTGTTGACAGGCGCGCCCAACTTCCCGGAGACCTGATGCGGTGCAGACCAACAGAATCGTTGCTGTTAGGCGTCATTCTCATTGTTCAGGGGTCCGAACCCGACAGCCAACGCGTCGCGCTTACCGTGCCCGATCCGATGATCAACGAGTGCGGTCTCCTACGGCAACTGGTATCAAAACGGCTACCGGAAACGCGACGGCTCTGGCACGGGACTCGGTCTCAAATGGGATTTCATCATCGTGCATGAGAGCGCGCACGAGTGGTGGGGCAACAACATCACGACCAAGGACATGGCCGACCTGTGGGTACATGAGAGCTTCGCGAACTACGCCGAAGGGCTCTATACGGAGTGCTTGCTTGGCAAGGAGGCCGGCGCGAGTACATCATCGGGAATCGCCGGGGGATTCGGAATGATCGTCCCATTATTCCGGCGTACGACGTGAACGAGCAGGGCTCCGGTGACATGTATCCGAAGGGTGGTGAGATGCTGCACACCATCCGACAGTTGGTGAACAATGATGAGCAGTGGCGCGGCATTCTACGCGGTTTGAATGAGCGGTTTCGACATCAGACGGAGATAGGTTCGGACATCGAGACGTACATCAGCACGCGGACGGGGCTGCGACTGGGGAAGGTGTTCGATCAGTACTTGCGGAGCACGATGGTGCCGACGTTTGAGTATCGCGTGGTTGGGGATGCGCTGCACTATCGCTGGGCGAATGTCGTGCCGGGGTTTGACATGCCGGTGCGCGTGACCGTGCGCTGGCCGGAGCTCGCACTGATATACCCGACGACGGTGTGGCAGGCGATACCGGTTACGGTAGCGAACCCGTCAGTGTTTCGGGTCGATGAGAACTTCTATGTGACGGTGAAGAACGTGGGGAACTGATGTACCGTGGGGTCGGTGCTTACTGAACTGCTGGTTCACGCGGAGGCGCGGAGCCGCGGAGGAACTGCAACAGTTTTTCCTTTTTTTTACTTTTTGAAGTTTTAGTTCTCCGCGTCTCCGCGCCTCCGCGTGAAACTTTCTGCACCCCCGCGTGAAACTTTCTACACCAGACTTTCTGAGGTATACCTGCATGCGCGCGAACGGACACCGGACTCTGTATCTCGCACTGCTCCTGCTTGGCGCCTCGCCCGCGCACGCCCAGGACCGCTCGCAATCCCGCTCCATGGTCTCATCACAACTCGGCGTGGTGGCCAGTGAGAGTGTCCTCGCATCACAAGTTGGCGCGTCGATTCTTGAGAAAGGTGGCAACGCGATCGATGCAGCGGTTGCGGCGAATGCCATGATGGGGCTGGTGGCACCGATGAACGACGGCATCGGTGGTGATCTCTTCGCCATCGTCTACATCGCCAAAACAGGAAAGCTCTACGGACTGAACGCATCGGGCTGGGCGCCAAAGGCGCTGACCGCTGACTACCTGCGATCCAAAGGCATCACGGCCATGCCCCAGCGCGGCATCAATTCGGTGACGGTGCCAGGAGCGGTGAACGGATGGGACAAGCTGCTCACGCGGTTTGGCCGAAAGACATTTGCTGATGTGCTCGCGCCGGCGATTGCCTATGCCGATGCCGGGTTCCCTGTCGCTGAAGTCGTGAGTGTGTACTGGCGCGACAGTGAAAAAGATTTGCGGGCAGATGCGCCAACGGCCAAAACATTCCTTATTGACGGACGCCTTCCTCGAGTTGGCGAGGTCTTCCGCAACCCAGAGTTGGCGTGGAGCTATCGGCAGCTCGCAAGCGCTGGGAAATCCGCGTTCTACACGGGAGCGATCGCAAAGCGCATCATCGCCACGTCCAACAGTCACGGCGGAACGATGACCGCGGCCGATCTGGCCGAGTTTGATGGTGAATGGGTCGAGCCAATTTCCACCACCTATCGCGGGTGGACGGTCTACGAATTGCCCCCCAACGGTCAGGGGATCGCTGCTCTGGAAATGCTCAACATCATGGAGACATTTCCGCTCAGCAATGCAGGGCACAATTCGGCGCGCGCGCTCCACCTGATGATTGAAGCAAAGAAGCTCGCCTACGCCGACATGCAACGCTTCGACGCCGATCCTCGATTTGCCAAGGTGCCGGTCGACGCGATGCGTTCCAAACCGTATGCCGCCGAGCGGGCAAAGTTGATCAACCTCACACGCGCGACTTGTGACGTGGCACCCGGTACGCCCACGATCACGGACAACGGGACCACCTATCTGAGCGTCGCGGACCGTGACGGGAACATGGTCTCGCTCATTCAAAGCAACTACTCGACGGTGGGTTTCGGCTCCGGACTGGCAGTGGGCGGTGCCGGATTTGCGCTCCACAATCGTGGCGGTGGTTTCTCGCTCGACGCGCAGAGCCCGAACCTGTTGGCGGGTCGTAAGCGGCCACTACACACCATCATCCCCGCGTTCATGGCAAAGGATGATATTCGCATTGCGTTTGGCATCATGGGCGGATGGAATCAGGCGCAAGCGCACGCGCAATTCGTGTCAAACATCGTGGACTTTGGTATGAACGTGCAGGGCGCACTGGATGCGCCGAGATTCTCGAAGGAAACATTCCCCGGGTGCGATGTGAACTTCGAGTCGCGCATTGCCGATAGCACCATCAAAGCGCTGGCGGCGCAGGGGCATCAGATCGTCATGCGAGGCGACTACTCGTCCACGCGCATGGGTTCGGGGCAAGCGGTGCAGCGCGACTTCGCGGCCAAGGTGAATTCCGGCGCATCGGACCCGCGGAAGGACGGCGCCGCTGTATCGCAGCTCCGTCCAACCGTTCGTCGCAAATAGCGACGTGATCCGCGCCGGGCTTAACCGCGGTTGGCGAGTCGACTGTGGCGAATGCCGTACATGAAATAGATCACGAAGCCGACCGCCAACCACACGCCGAATCGAATCCACGTGACGGCCGGAAGCTGGAACATGAGATAGAGACAGGCCGCCACGCTGATCAGGGGCGTAAACGGCACGCCTGGCACCCGAAACGGTCGGACGCGATCGGGATCGGTCTTGCGCAGCACAATCACACCGAACGAGACCAGCACAAACGCGAAGAGTGTGCCGATGTTGGTCAGGTCGACGACTTCGGCGATGTTGGCGAAGGCCGCAAAGCAACCGACAAACAGTCCGGTAAGCAACGTCCCCACCCACGGCGTTTTGTACTTGGGATGGATTTTCGCCATCACCGGTGGCAACAGCCCGTCACGCGCCATCGACAAAAAGATGCGCGGTTGGCCGAGCTGAAACACCAGCAACACGCTAAACATCGAGATCACCGCGCCGAGCGAGATGATGATCCGCGAGATCTTGACGAGGGAATCGTGCCCTTGCGTGAAGCTCAGCGCGGTGATCATGGGGTCGGCCGTTCCCAGTTTGTTCCAGGGGGCAAGGCCTGTCATCACCGCGGAAAGCGCGACGTACAGCACCGTGCAGATGACGAGACTCATGATGATACCGAACGGCATATCGCGTCCGGGATCCTTTGCCTCTTCGGCGGCCGTCGACACCGCATCGAACCCGATGTAGCTAAAGAAGATGATGGCCGCACCCGCACTGATGCCGGCGAACCCGTTCGGTGCGAATCCACCTATTGCCGGGTTGGTCCAGTTGTCCGGTTTCAGCAGAAACAGACCGATACCCACGAAGAAGATGATGATCAGGATTTTGAGGATCACCATCACGTTGTTGGAATTCGCAGATTCTTTAATGCCGCGAATCAGCACCATCGTCACAACGGCCACGGCGAGAAAGGCGGGCAGATTGCCAATCATGCGCATGCCCCATAGCACCGGCGCATCAGTCAACGCTGACGCGAGATACAGATTGGTGGCATCGGTCGCCCCCCCAGCCACCGCTTTTGCTGCGTCGTTGGCCGACCGAAAATCCGTAGCCAACCACGAGGGAATGTGGATGCCTATATGACTGACCAATTCTCTGAAATAGCTGGACCATCCAATCGCCACACCAATGTTGCCAACCGCGTACTCGACAATCAGGTCCCAGCCAATAATCCACGCGATCAGTTCGCCGAGTGATGCGTAGGCGTACGTGTAAGCGCTGCCAGAGATGGGCACCACCGCCGCGAACTCCGCATAACAGAGCGCAGCGAAGCCACACGCCACGGCCGTGAGAATAAAGGACAAGATGATGGCCGGCCCAGCGCCCGGACGCACCGCGTCTCCGGCAATCGCTGTGCCGGTGGTGACGAACACGCCGGCCCCGATGGTCGCGCCGACGCCGAGTGCAGTGAGATGCCACTTGTTCAACGATCGGCGCAGACCGCCGCGTTCGGACAGATCGTTTTCGCAGTCGGCAATCGACTTCCGACGGAAGAGTTGGCTCATACCGTTGTCATGGCGGGGCGAAGGGAGTGGCGGTTCAGCGATGCTGCAATGTGCAGCGATGTCGGAGCGGTGGCTATATATCGAGAGCACCAGCGCGCGCCCTCCACTGCCCTTGTCCCGAAGACGTCATGCTGCCACACCTTGTCCCGTCGCGCGGCCATTTTGATGGCGACGACCTGATCTTCGTTTTGAATGCGGCGGCACAGGCACGCGCCGCCACGGGTGCTGCCGTCATCAACGCGACCGTCGGCGCCCTGCTTGATGACAATGGAAAGCTTGTCGTCCTGGAGTCCGTCATGGCCCTCTACCGGCAACTGACTCCGATGGAAGTCGCGCCGTATGCACCAATCGCCGGTGATCCGGCCTTTGTGCTCGCGCTCGCGCAGCGACACTGGCCGCAGCTCACCTCCTATGGCGTTGGTGCCGCCACACCGGGTGGCACGGGTGCGCTGGCGCTGAGTCTTCGCAATTTGCTCGAGCCAGGGCAGCGCGTGCTGACGGCCGCGCCCTACTGGGGACCGTACGCCACGCTCGCGGTTGAAAACGGCATCACACTCGGCACCGTGCCGTTTCCAGCGGCGGACACACCACTCGATATCGCGGCATGGCGCGATGCCGCCACGTCGATTCTTCGGGAGCAGGGCAGACTGTTGCTGTGGCTCAACGATCCGTGTCACAATCCAACCGGTCGCAGTCTGCACGCCAATGATCGTCGCGCATTGATGGACATGCTGCGGAACGTCAGCGCATTCGGCCCCGTCACGTTGCTCCTCGATTTTGCGTATCTCGATTATGCGCGAGACCCGCACACCGTGCGGGCTGCGCTGGACGATTACGAAACGTTCGGCCGTCAGGGCGATGTGCTCGTTGGTGCGTGTCTCAGCCTCAGCAAGGCGCTCACGCTGTATGGCGCGCGCGCCGGTGCGATCGTGTTTCCCTGGGCCACCGATAGCGCGCTTCGTGCTGCGCTGGCGACCAGCTGCCGGGGCACGTTTTCCAACAGTCCACGCGCGCCGATGAGCGTGTTGTTGCGCTTGACGCGCGATGCCGACGCGCAACATGCGCTCGCGCGCGAACACGCGCACTGGCGCGACGTGCTCACCGAGCGCGCGGATGCACTCGACCGGGCGTTGCGGGCGGAAGGGTTTCCTGCTGCGCCATGGCACGGCGGATTCTTTGTCACGCTGGAGGTGCCCGAACCGTTCGCCGTCGTCGAACGTCTTCAGGCGGAGGGTGTGTTCGTGGTGCCAATGCGTGAGGGTTTGCGTGTCGGCATCTGTGGGCTCCGCGCGTCCGACGCCCCACGCTTTGCGTCGGCCCTGCGCACGTGTCTCACCAAGCCAGCGTAACCACGCTACCGCATCGACGTCGTGTCTTCCCGCTGCTCGTTGCTCCACACGATCTCTCCAACCGCCTCACCGTGCCCACTTCGTTTGCTCTGCGCGTGCGTAACACTGCCTCGCGTGTTTCGCTGACCATAGCGATCACCGTCACCGCATCCGCGCAGACACCGCCACTCGCAGCACCACGTGCGGTGCCGCCAGCTCCGGCCGTCAGTTACCCGTCCACGTTACCCACGGGCCGAGTGACGTATCGCACGTTAAGCGAGACGTACAACGAACTGGAACGCATTGCGGCGGCGTACCCGGCCATCGTCAAGCGATTCGAGCTCTCGCATCGTTCGCTGCTGGGCCAGCAGATGTGGGGACTGGAAATCACGCACAACGTGAAGGCCAGCTCGGGAAAGCCGGTGTTTCTCATGACCGGCCTGCATCATGCGCGCGAGTGGCCGACGGTCGAGCTGACGATGGAGTTCGTGTGGGACGTGGTGAAGAGTGATGGCGTCGACCCGCGCATCACGTCGTTGCTCGATCAGGTGCGATTTGTTGTCGTGCCGGTCGTCAATCCGGACGGGTACGACATGTCGCGTACGCTGCTTAACGAACAGAAGCGCAAAAGCTGTCGCATAGCGATGGGACAACAACCGACGTGGGCCGAATGTGCGAATCCCGCCAACACGAACGCTGGCGTTGATCTCAATCGCAACTATGGCGCGTTCTGGGGCGGCGGCGGTGCGACCATTGGCGTGAGCGGTGGCAGTTCGCGCGGTGAAGGTCCGTTTTCCGAGCCGGAGATTCAAAGCATTCGCGATCTCCTGTCGTCGAACCAGGTGGTGGTCGCACTCAGCAACCATACACCCGACGCGAAAGTGTTGCGCGCACCAAGCGCCGCCGAAGAGCCTATTCCCGCGGACGTCATTCCGTACGATTCACTCGCGCAGGCCCTCGGCACAGATCTCAAGTGGCCTGCCGGCCCGTGGCCGCAGATTTATTACGTGGCCAGTGGCACGCTGGAAGAAACCGCGTACTACTCGGCCGGCACGCTTGCCTTCACATTCGAGAACGCCCCCGGTCAACGCTCGTTTCACCCGGCCTATTCGTTTGTCATCGATCAGTATGCGGGGACCGGTGCGTACCCGGGGTCCAGCGCGCGCGCGGGCTTCATGCGCTTGCTGGCGGCGGCGGCGAATCCTGCGTTGCACTCGGTATTGGAAATTCGAGCTCCGGCCGGCGCGGCACTCACCCTCCGCAAATCGTTCACCATGGAAACGTCACCGGTGCTGAACGCGGACAGCAGTCGTGGGCCCGCGCTGACCTTCCCGATGACGCTGACCTCATCCCTGACAGTGCCACGTGGCGCGAACAAGGTCTCCTGGCACGTCAATCCGTCACTGCGGCCATCGCAGCATGCGCAGGCGCATCTGCAGGAGTCGTGGACGCTCACTTGTCGCTCCGGAACGCGGACCAAGTCGGTGCGCGTCACAGTCGCTCGTGGCGCGGTGGCGAACGTCGACTTGGGTTCCTGCCGCTAACGGACGGCGCGGCACTCTGCTCGGGCGAACTACCCCGCCCCAGCCGATATCGATGGGGCGGCCGTGTATCTACGCAAATCGGGCAGCTCCTTAGTTGTTTGGCACCACGCGCGCCGGCGCCGGATTCTTGAGCATGCGCATGGCTTCCTCGATCGCCGCTTTGAGTTCGCGGTCCAGGCCCTTGGCTTCATCGGTCATCGAGTTCTTTACCCAGACATCTGGCGGAACGCCAAAGTTCTCGAGATCGAATCCGTAGTTGTTGGGTTTGGTGGGGTCCCAGCTCACCACGAGTGAGCCCGGTGTCCGAATCGCTCCACCGTTGATGAGCGGATAGCTACCCGTCGCGATGACCTGGGCCGACGTGGGATTGCCGACGATGCGTCCGAGCCCGAGCTGACGAAATCCGGCCGGCGTCACTTCCGCGTCTGAGACGGAGCGGTAGTTGATCATCATCACTTTAGGCCCGACGATGGCCTGACGCGGACGACGCCCCCACACGCGCGATCCGTTGCGATTGTTCCAGAATTGGTACGGTTGCCGTTCGAGGATGTCGAGCAGTTCCTGATCGATGTTGCCACCGCCGTTGTTGCGAATGTCGACAATGATCCCCTTCTTCTGCCAAAAGCGGTCGATCTCATTCTGGAACCGTTCGAGCGACGGTTGATCCATCGCTTTGATATGCACGTAGGCGATCTGTCCGTTTGTTGCTTTGTCGACCGAATCGCGGTTGTTCTCCACCCATTCTTCGTACTTGATGTTGGCGAGGTTGGTCACGGTCGCAATGCGGTAACTCTGCGCATTGGCGCCATCGGCCGTCTTCGACACTTTAACGGGCACGTATTCGTTCTCTGTCGCGCTCAGGATCTTCCAGTAGTCGTCGCCACCTTTGAGCTCGGTGCCGTCAATCGCGAGCACGTAGTCCCCCACGTGGATGTCCACCCATTCCTTGTCGGCGGGGCCATCGCGATAAACATGCGTGACGCGATACTTGCCGTTCGACGGCTCAATCTCGAAGCCGAGGTAGCGCGTGCTGTAGGTACGATCGATCGGCGAGGACGCGGGGCCCGTCACGCCGGTGTGTGACGAACTCAGTTCACCGATCGCGGCGTTGGCGATGTCGTACACGTCTTCGTTGGTGCCGGCGTACTTGAGCAGCGGCTCGTACTTGGCCTTGATGGCCGCCCAATCTTTGCCGTGCATCTTGGGGTCGTAGTAGCGGTACTTCATGACGCGATACGACTCGTCGAAGATCTGCTGCCACTCCTTGCGACGATCGACTTTCACGTTGAACGAAAAGTTGATCGTCTCGCCGGCACTGCCGCCCGCCGCCCCGGCACCTCCCGCTGCACCACGCCCGCCGCTACCGCCAGCCGCGGCGATGAGCGTTCCGCCATTGGCCGGCATCGCGATGCGCTCGACTGGCGCGCCTACCTCAGGCGTAGCGCCGCGTCCACCGGCTGCCGCAGGCGCCTGCCCGCGATAGTACACGGTGCGACGATCGGCGGTTGGCTGCATGCCGGCGAACGTGCCAGCGGCAATGCGACGCCGCTCCCGACCGTCGAGCGACACGGAAAACAAACCGTTCGCCGTTGGATCCGCCGGCGCACCACCGGCGCGACCGCCGCGACCACCGCCACCGCCACCAATCGCGTAGTACACCGTACGCCCATCGCGCGAGAGGAAGAACTGCCCGACGCCGTTGGTGCCAGAGGTGAGCTCGATCGCACGACGCTCGATGCCATCGAGATCAGGTCGGATCGCCGCGGCGTTTGTCGCATCATCTACAGGCGCGCCACCCGCACGACCAGCACGTCCACCAGCCGCAGCGGCCGCACGACGCAGGCGTTCGCGGACGAGTGGGTCATTGGGATCATCGGTGATCTTGGACAACGACACGGCATACAACTGATTGCTCGTCCCGTTGCGGTTGGACGTAAACACGACCGTCTTGCCATCGGGCGTCAGCGCCGCGTTCCGTTCATTCCACGGATTCTGCGTGACGTTGAATTCCTTCTTCGCCTTGATGTCGTACAGATAGATCTCGGCGTTCTGCTCGTCGTCACTGCGGCTGTACAACAGCCACGCGCCGTCGGCGGAATACTGCTCGAGCGCAAACCCACCGGCCTCGTTGTGTGCGAGTTCACGCGCCGGTCCGCCCGCGAGGTCCACCTCGAAAATGCGATTGTCGGCGGTAAACGCGAGCTTCTGCGAATTGCTCGCCCAGGTGATCCCCGATTTCTCTGACGGGTACTTCGTCAACCGTTTGCTGGTGCCGCCGGCGACGTCATACACCCAGATCTCCTGATCACCCGATGCATCGGAGACGTACGCGAGCGTCTTGCCGTCTGGTGAGTACTTCTCTTGTACTTCGCGCCATGGCGACGACGTGACGGCGGTGCGCTCCCCGATCCCCACTTCCGTTGGGACGATCATGATCTCGCCATGATAGTCCACCGCCATGAAGTCACCGGTGGGTGCGATGCTGAACCCTTCGGCGCGACTCTGTACGGGCAGAATCGAGATGTCATTTTCCTTCGGATCGAACGCCATCGCAATCGTCAGCTTCTTCGACTTCCCGTTTGGCACATCGATAGTGTAGAGGTCAAACTCGTTCTGATACACGATGTGTTTGCCATCGGGCGAGATGGACGGAAAGAACACACCGCCGTCACGGTGCTGTGTGATTTGCTGCGGTGCGCCGCCCGACGGTGACATGCGCCAGAGGTTGTACGGACCGTCGCGTTCCATCGCGAAGTAGACCATGCCATCCGCGCCCCACATCGGGAACACCGTATTCGACATCGTCTTGAATTGCTTGATGTCGGTGTTGGTGAGCTCCGTGATCCCGCCGCTCTTCACATTCATCACCGCGATCGCCGCGGCCGCGTTCCCGCGATATTCCTTGCGCCAGGCCGACGGCAGGTTGCGATTGAAGGCAATCATCGCCCCGTCCTGACTCATCGTCCCCGCGCGGGCAATGCCCATGCCGAGTGGCGTCGCCACACCGCCGTTGATCGGCTGCACGTACAGCGGTGCACCCCACGCGTTGGCGCCGCGCTGCGCCGACATGACAATGCCCGTACCGTCCGGCGTCCACGCCAGCGCTTCATCGTTGCCCACATGCCACGTCAACTGCCGCGGCTCACCGCCACTTGACGGAACGAGATACACATCGTTGTTGCCGTTGCGGTTGGATGTGAACGCAATCCACTTGCCATCGGGCGAGAAGCGCGGTGAGAAGTCCCGCGCCAAATGCGCCGTGATGCGACGCGGATTGCTGCCATCCGCGTCGACCATCCAGATGTCATCCTGATACGTGAACGCCACACGGCCATCGTTGGCAACGCCCGCCAGACGCGCAAATCGGATGGGTTCCGGTGCTTGCGCCGCGACGCTCGCGGACATGCCGCCGAGGAGGATTGCGGCGCCTAACGTGACGAGCGACCAGCGAGACCGGGTCATGATTGCTCCTGCGAATAAAGAACTGTTGGTGGTGAACTCGGGGAAGGCCTCAGTTGCTCAAGCGCGGCCAGTCGACGTTCGATCTGGTCAAGCCTCGGGTTGGCAGTCGCCGTCCCTTTCGCGACAACGCGTGCAACCTTGGCTCGTGGTAGACTCGCAGATGCAGAAGCAGTCGCCGAGCCAGAGCCCATGAGGAATGCACCGATGGGACCACCCCAAAGGGCGTTGGCGATGCGCTGCAGCAACGGGCGTCGATACGGATCGATGGCGACGAGCATTGTCGCAACAACCACGCTGCACATGCCGCTGATCGCGATCGTGACGGTGGAGCGCGACATGGTAAAGTAGCCTGGTTTGTATTCCACACGCCGCGCGAATGCGTCGCGCACATTGTACACACCCATCAGGAACAACGCCGGCGCGATGAACAGCCGCAGACGACGCCGCTTCGCGACCCCGGGCACCAGCAACGCTTGCGCGCGCGCGTCATGCCCCTCCTCCATAATGGACGTCAACCCTCTTCGGAGCGAGGCGTGATCGAAGCCTTGACGCCGCAGCGTGCGTGCTTGACGCGCGATCGTCATGAGGAGCACAAACTGCAACGCGAACCCCATGCTGACCGTCGCCAACCGGTCGATCGTGGCTTCAGGCTCGGACCGGACGTAGTTCATCACTGCGAATGCAACGACAAGACCAGCGTTCACCAGGTAGCTCTGCCCACTCTGCTGAAACAACCGCACGGGCAGCGGCACCTCAGGGGCGGACAATTGCGCCGCGTCAATCGCTTCCACCAGCGACTCCGCCGTCGCAAACCGTTCGTTCGGATCTTTGCGCAGCAGCCGATCAATCGCCTCAGCGAGAGGCACTGGCAAGTCGTTGCGTGCGCTCGTCACGGGCGGCAGCGTTTCGGTGAGCTGTTTGACGAGGACTTTCTGCGTCGTGTCACCGCTGATCGCGTAGGCGCCCGTCACGGCGTACCACGCCACCAGTCCGAGCGAGTACAAGTCGCTCCGGCCATCGACGTGATCGCCGGATGCTTGTTCGGGACTCATAAACTCTGGCGTGCCGACCACCTCACCAACGCGCGTCAGTCCCGCCTGCGCAGCCGACGGCGCCGCTGCAATGGTACGCGAAATCCCGAAATCCATCACCAGCGCACGGCCGGTGGCGCGCTCCAGCATGATGTTGTCGGGCTTGATGTCACGATGCACGACGCCACGACCGTGCGCATAAGCGAGTGCGTAGCCGACGTCCTGAAGGAGCCGCACCGCTTCCTTCACCGTGAGTGGGCCGGCACGCGTGACCCGCTCCGCCACACTTTCGCCTTCCACGTATCCCATCGCCATCGCCAGCACCGCACCGCGATCCTCCACGGCGAAGACGGGCACAATGTTGGGATGCGAGAAGCCGGCCGCGGTCCGCGTTTCACGGAGAAACCGCTCCCGCAAATCGGGCTGCGCCGCAAACTCGCTCGGCAGAACCTTGATCGCCACTGGCCGATCGAGCTGCAGGTCGCGGGCGAGATACACGGCACCCATACCACCGCGACCGAGTGATTTGCCGATCACATACCGATCAGCGAGCAGCACACGGAGCGCGTCAAGATCGACGTCGGGCGAGGCCATGAAGACTGATGAACGAAAACGGCGTACCGCGCGAATGGTTGGATATAGCGCGCCGTCGCACTGCGCGGTAGCGAGCTCATGCATAATACGGGGTATTCGCTTGACGATCGTCGCGCGGGGCGTATCGTCTAGGCCGAGGAGGGGTGCCCCCGTGGTAGGGGAGTGCGAGAGGAGCAGACGTTTGCCGCCGCGCTGTGCGAGCACCCAATGCCATTGCGTCGTGGTGATGGCCCTGTCGCGTTGTTGCACCACTCTCCCGGCCCGTCGGCTACTTCGGTGAAGACACACTTCGCCTCAGCGCTGCGATCAGATTTCGATGTGTTTCGGACGGCGGACACCGCCGCAGCCGAGATTCGCGCCAAGCAGCTTCGGGCGCTCGTCCGCATGACGCCGTTCGCGCTCGCGGCCAACGTCCTGAACGGAGCGCTGGCGTGGTTTACCCTGCGGTCATCCGTCCACGGCTATGCGCTCGCCATCTGGGTTGCAACGCTCGCGATCGTCTCGCTTGTCAGCGGCATGCAATGGTGGAAGCATCGACACGTATCAAGGGACACGGCATCGCCGCGGACGATGCGGCGCGCCGTCCTGCACGCCTCGATACTCGCACTGATTTGGGCAGCGCTTGCGGTGCTCTGGTTCCCGTCTGCGTCGGCATCGCAGCGCCTCATTCTCACCATGCTCACCACGGGCATGCTGGGCGGTGGCGCCATCATCCTTGCGCCGATTCCGATGGCGAGTATCGCCTATGTGTGTGTGCTCGCGGCTGGCGCGTCCACCGCCCTCCTGCTGACGCGCGAACCACCGTTGTACTACGCGCTCGCATTGGTCACGACGTACTCCATCAGCATGATCCTGTCCGCGATCACCACCGCCCGCGCATCGATCGCCCGGCACATATCGGAGCGTGAGGCGGCGCAACAGCATATGGTGATTGGGTTGTTGCTGCGCGACTTCGAAGAGCATTCGGCGGACGTGCTCTGGGAGACCGATTGCGATGGCGCATTCACCCATGTATCCGCGAAACTCGCACAACTGCTCGGCTACGACGAAGCACAGCTGCAGCGCACGAACTTGCTGGGGTTGATCGAGCAGAGTCGCGGCGCAACGCGGGTGACGCCGCACGAGAGCGAGTTGCGGTGCGCGCTGCTGTCTGGTCGACCATTTCGTGACCTTGTGGTGCCGGTCGATGCCGGCGGTGCGACGCGTTGGTGGTCACTCACCGCGAAGCCGCTCGTCAACGAGGACGGACTGATTGTCGGCTGGCGCGGCGTGGTCGGCGATGTATCCGAGCGACAAGAGGCGCAGGAACGTCTGGAGTACCTCGCACAGTACGATCCACTCACGGGCCTGGCGAACCGACGGCAACTGCGGGATCGCTTGCAAGCGGTGTTGGACAACACGCGCGATTGCCACGCCGAATGCTACGGCACGGCGTCGGCAGCGCTGCTGTTCATCGACGTCGACCAGTTCAAGAACATTAATGATACGCTGGGACACGCGGCCGGCGACGTGGTGCTGCAACGCGTGGCGCATCGTCTCCGTGCGTCGTCCCGGATGGACGATTTCATCGTACGCCTGGGCGGCGATGAGTTTGCGCTGCTAGTCGACAGCACTTCCGGTGAGACAGAGATCACCGCGCTCTGCGAACGCCTGATGTCGGCGCTGCGCGCGCCATCGGAGATTGCCGGACAGACCGTCATCGTCAACGCGAGCATTGGTGTCGCAATCATTCCAACACACGGCACTACCGTTGACGAAGTACTCGGTAATGCTGATCTCGCACTCTACGCCGCAAAGGAGTCGGGGCGCGATCAATTCCAGATTTTCGTACCCGCACTGGGCGAACGCAGCCGTCGCCGCAAACTGGTGGAGCAGGAACTTCGGCATGCACTCGACCGCGATGAACTCTCGTTGCACTGGCAACCGCAGTTCACCGCCGGCACGTCATACATGCGGGGGGCAGAGGCGCTGCTCCGGTGGACGCACCCTCGGCTCGGCAACGTGCTTCCCGCCGAGTTTATTCCGATTGCCGAAGATGCGGGGTTGGTGGAAGAGATTGGGCGGTGGGTACTCATCAAGGCCTGCTCAATGGCGAGTCACCAGCTGGCCGGCATGTCCGTATCCGTCAACGTCTCCCCGCGCCAACTCCTGCGCGACGACTTCGTGTCGCAGGTGCAGCAGGCACTCGTCCTCGCTAATCTTCCCGCAACGCGATTGGAGATTGAGATCACCGAGTCGCTCTTTATGGACGAGGTACCGGTGGCCCTTCGTCACCTGCACGAGCTCCGAGACAGCGGTGTGCGGATCGCGTTGGACGACTTCGGCACCGGCTATTCGTCATTGGCGTACTTGCGGCGTTTTCCGTTCGATACGCTCAAAATCGACCGGGCTTTCATTCGCGAGCTCACCCATCAGGGCGACGCGAAGGCCATCGTCAAAATGATTGTCGAACTCGCCACGACGCTTGGCATGGACACCGTCGCCGAGTGCGTGGAGGAACAGGGACAGGCGTCAATCCTGCGCGACGTTGGCTGTCGCGCGCTGCAAGGCTATTTGCTGGCCCGACCAATGCCGGTCGGTGAACTTCAGACGCTGCTGCGCTCGACACCAACTCGGTCGGGGCTCAAGCTGGCGTAGCAGGCTCGCGGTCGAGTGAAGTTACTGCGTCAGCACACGCGCGAAGACATCGCGATCCACGTTGCCACCGCTAAGCGTGATGCCCACGCGCTTGGACGACCAGCACGTGCGCTGTTGCATCGCCGCCGCCCAGGAGGCGGCGCCAGCACCTTCGGCGACGTTGTGCGTGTCCGAGAAAAGCTGACGCATCGCATCGGCGACCTCGTCGTCCGTGACCGCAACGACATCGTCCACTTCCTGCAGAATGAGCGCCAACGACGCGGCGTCGGGCACACGACAGGCTAACCCATCGGCCAGCAGGGTCGTCACCGGACGTTCGAGCGCATGACCGGCGAAGAAGGAATCGCGATAGGCTGGCGCATGCGCGGACACGACACCAACAATGCGCGTGTGAGCGCCTGACACCGCGCGCGCACACACGCAGGCGCTGATACCCGAGCCTTGCCCGATCGGCACGAAGACCACATCGGGCGCTGCATCCGGCGCGAAGGATTCGAAAAACTCCATCCAGTAGGAGGCCACCCCACGCACCAGATCGCGGTGGAAGCTGGGTACGAAATGGAGCGCACGCTCGCTGGCCAATTGCGCGGCGTATTCGCGGGCTTGCTGAAAGTCGTCGCCACGCTCGATCAGCGTTGCGCCGAGCGCTTGCATGGCGGCGTTTTTCTCGACGGAGTTGCCGTACGGCACGACGATCGTGCATGGCAGGCTGTGGGCGGCTGCCGCACGCGCGATGGATTGCCCATGATTGCCGCGTGTCGCCGCGACGACGCCTGGAACGTTGGGTTCTCGGCGCAGCAATTCGTGCACGTACACCGCGCCACCGCGCAGCTTGAACGCGCCGACGGCCGTGTGATTTTCGTGTTTGACAAATGCCGACGCGCCGAGTCGCGCGTTGAGCAACGGCCATGAAATCGTTGGCGTGGCGGCAACATGTTGGGCGACGATGGCGCGCGCCGATTGGATCTCGTCGCTGGTGAGCAATTCCACGGTGCGTGCGTCCTATGGTTTTCCTATGGTTTCTTGCAGAGATGTGCCATGGCAACGTCGGGCAGCGATCCCTTGATTGGTGATCCGAAGCCGGGAATACCGACCACTTTGTGGCTCGCGACTTTTTTGCCGGCGTCGTCGAGATAGTACCAGTTCTCCTTCACCGCCACGACCCACTTGGCGCAGTCGAACATGGCGATCGTGCGCGAACTGCGCAGGTCACCGCCTGGGGCTTTGACCGGTTTCAGAAATTTCGCGCGCACCGTCGCGCTAACGATCCCCTTGGTCGTCGACACAGATCCGGATTCGAGCAACACGGGGTTGCCGACCATCGTGGTGCCGATCTCCACGAGCTTCTGCGCCGATACGGGCGCGGCCACACAGACGAACGCCACGAGGACGATAGTGACACGCACACAGAGCTCCGAAGTCGTGAGAACCCACACAACCTGACACAGGATTCGGTCTTTGGCTATCAGCCCTCTGGCCGCCGGCGTGCCTTGTCCCCACCCTCGTTCCGTATGCGTGTAGACGTCGATTCCCTGCGGCACCGCCTGACCGCGACGAATGGTCTCAGGGGAAAGTACGTACCGAAATCGAACCCAAGCGCGAAGCCTGACACCCCGACGGAAAACACTGGGGAGTAGGACGACCAGGCCGACCATGCGTTCAGGGCACCAAACACCATCCTTAATTGCCTGACTCGGGTGCCCCGACCGAAATCTGCGCCGCGAGCACCATGCCTCGTCCGGCATGCTCATTGGCGACAAACGCTTCGCGGTGGCCGCGACCGCTCACGACGCGCTCCTTGCCGCCGCGCACCTGATCGGCGTCGAGCGGGTTCCGCGGGAACAGCACGCGGATTCGTCCCTCGGTG
>JANMKU010000488.1:0-13592 GCA_031372205.1 Gemmatimonadaceae bacterium
ACCGCAGGCCACCACGGGCAACACATCGTCGCTCACACTCGCCGTCGCGGCCAGTGTTGCACCAGGCACCTACTCGGCGGGTGTCTTCGTGACAGGTAGCGCGACAGGGCTGACCACCGTCACAACACCACTCACACTGACGGTGACACAAGCCAACACCGGCGGCGGTGCCAACATCGGCTGGCGCTTCTGCGACGCAGCGAATGTGCCCCTCTGGTTCGCGTTCCGCGACGGAACGAATGGCAACTGGACCCGCGTCACCCCCTCCGCCAACAACACGTTCAGCTTCACCATCGGGCAGAGTGTTGGCGGCGTGGCCTTCGTGCAGAACTTCGGGAGCACAAACAACCAAGTGACCGTCTACTATCAAGCGGCCAGTGAACTCAACCAGTTGGCCGCGGCGGAGTGCACGAGCAACCCCGTGACGAAGTCGGTCTCGGGGACTGTCGCCAACGTGCCCGCCGGACAGACCGGGACTATCGGTGCCGGTGGTGCATCGGCGACGGTGACCGGACCCGCGACCGCATTTACACTGACCAACATGGACGATGGACAGACTGACCTCGTGGCATCTCGTTCGTCGCTCAACCTCACGACGTTTGCGCAGACACCGGACAAGATGATTCTGCGCCGCAACATCAATCCGGCAGCGGGCAGTACGATGGCCGTGCTCGACTTCAACGGCAGCGAAGCGTTCACCCCGGGATCTGCCGTGTACACCATTCTCAACGGCGGAACGGATCAGGTGTTCGTGTCATCCACGTTCTTGACCAGCAACGGTATCAGCGGCGGATTCTCATTCTTTGAGCTGACACCCACGGGCAACACGCGCACCATCTACGGCATTCCCAACAGCAAGACGCAGGCCGGTGATCTGCACCTGGTCACCGCAATCGCGTCGAACGCGACGTCCACCGTGGCCCGCGCTTTCATTCAGTACAATCGCGATCTGTCCGACCGATCGCTGACGCTCGGCGCGCAGCCGAACGCGCCGACCGTCACATCGATTGGCACAGCGTCGTTCGCCCGACTGAAGACCGCGGGCACGTTGCAGTCGGACTATCTCGACGGCGTCACCGCCAGCTTCAACCAAGCTACGGGCAATCGGTCGTGGACAGTGCAGCTGAGCAAGGCGTACCTCGGCAGCAGCGCCAATTTCGACTTCGACGTGCCCGATCTCAGCGGCGTCAGTGGGTTCCTCAGCACGTGGGCATTGGTTGGCGGCGTCTCCACGCAGTGGTCGGTGAGCGTGTTCGGCGGCATCGCCAATTTCCAGACCCTCGAAAACGCCACGGTGCGCTTCGGCACCCGGACCGGTACGATCACGCCCTGATCCGGCGGCAATGATAGGGATTGTATGACAACGCCCCCGGCAACACGTGTTGCCGGGGGCGTTTGCTGTATGCGTGGCCGCGCGTCAGGTGACCACGCGTTGTGTCGTGCTCAGCCCACCACGCTACGCCGGAGACGCGCGAGCGGTGTCACATCACGCCGTGCCGCGGGCGCAATGCCCACGTCACGGCACTTGCGACGAAATTCCCGACCATGATCTACCGGCAGACCGGTTTCATGTTGCCACTGATGCACCATCTCGTGTAGCAACGTATGCATGGTTTCGCGCCATCCGTGACGCACCACGTGCTTGCGCGACAGCACGATCTCTGATGGCAGCAATCGCGACCCAGGATCGAAGTGACCCAACCGCGAGGCCATACGCCCGGAGAGCCGAATCGGCAACGTGGTGAGCGCCCCGTCGAACCATCGCGCGTTCAAGTCCTTATGCGACGACGTCAGTTGTGCGATGATCGCCAGATCGCCCGGTCGCGGCGGCTCGACGCGTCGCACCGCCGGTGCGCGCTCCACATCGTGCGACAGGATCGCGTCGCGCGCCGTTGCACGCGCGACTTTCGTGCGCGCCATCGCAAACGTCACCACGGCGCGCAGCACGGATTCCGGCGCATCGGCGTAGCCCTCGTGCACGCGCAGCGTGCGGCCGATGAACGAGACCATCACCGTTCGCGTTCGCATCAGCACGAGTCCGTCCACACCGCGCAACCCAAGGTCCTGCAGGCGCGAGAACAACACAGCCGTTCGCGCGCGCGTCGCAGCTCGTCCACGTGATGGAGCGGGCGTGACGCGCGCTACGTCCGCCGCATGTGGCGCGAGAGTCGGCGACGCATCCGCGATAAACATCGGCACCGTGTCGGCGCCCGGCGGAGTACGTACACCGCGTGGCGCAATGGTGGCGACAGCCGGCGGTGCATGTTCGTACACCGGCGCGGACGCAGATGGCGACTCGACGGCCGACGACGCGTGGCCTGCGTCGCCAAAGTCAAATCCAAGTTGCGCCAGCCATGGGATTCGCATGCGCGTGAAGATTGTATCCGTGCGACGATGTTCGGCAGTGGTGACCGCGGGTTTCACGCCGATCCAACAATTCCTTATTCGTTCTTGCTGTATCCCTTGTTTCCGCAAAATCCGTTCTGTTATCGGGGCGCAGCCCCCATGCAGTTCAGCCGTTGTCCGTTTCCTATCCCAAAATTCATCCAACCAAATCAGCGATCGCTCGCCCGAACAACATCAACAAGCAGACGCAGCGCCTCGATCTGATCAGCGACGATCGTGTGACCCACACCCGGATAGATGCGCAGATCCACGCGCCCGCCCGATGCGGTCATCGACGCCGCGGAATCGCGCACATGTGACTCCGGGATGTGCGCATCGGCATCGCCGCACGCCAGCAGCACCGGCGTGTCATCAAGGGACTTCGCGGCGCGCCGTACCGTGCGCACATCGCCAATCAGCGCGCCGGCGAGTGCAGCGACGGCGCCATAGCGCCGTGGCGTGCGCCACGCGTATTCGAGCGCCAGGCACGCCCCCTGCGAAAAGCCCGTAAGGACGATCCGATGCGACGGGATGCCTGCGTCGATCGCCGACTGGACCGCACGATCCATCGATGACAGGGCGGATGTCAGCCAAGGCTCGTTCGTCGCGACCGCGTCACGGAATCGATTGGGGTACCACGAGTTGCCGACAGCGTGCGGAATGATCACCGCGCCGTCCAACGCACCGACGGTGCGCGCGAGCGGCAGCAGTCCCCTCGGCGAATCGCCGCGGCCGTGCATCATGACGACAGCAAAGGTTGCATCCGCCAATGTCGCACCGGCAACGAGCGCTGGTGATCCTGCGTGCGGGTCAATCACCGCGCCACCCGCGGATATTGCGTCCGGTGTGCCGACCCGAACGCGCTGATCGTTTCGTCATAAATCCATACCGTCACCGCAATGCTGTCTGCATCGGCCTCGATCACGTTGAGCGCTGACGCACGATGCCCGCGCACACGATTCGACAGGGTATTGGCGCCACTCACCACGAGCGCGCCGGTGGTGCGTTCCACGCGGTCAACGCGCTCCTCATGATCATGGCCGGTGCACACCACGTCGGCGCCGAGTCCGGCCAGGGCATCCAGTGTGCGTTCGGGATTGGCCATGCCCCAGCGCTGTGACAGCCGACCGGTGACCACGTTGTGGTGGACGACCAGGACACGCAAACTCGACGGCGGTGCGGCGGACACGCGGTCGCGCGCCGACGCCAGCTGCGCCCGCGTCAGCCCGCCCTTCACACTCCAGTCGCGCAGATTCGTGGTCAGCGTCCACGGCATAGCGCCAGGTGCCGAATTGAGCCCGATGATCGACAATCGCGGAAGGTGAAGCGTCGGCTCGAGTTCTGGTTGGATGTGGCGCTTCCAGCGCGCATGCACGCGTGAGCGCATCCCGACACCAAACGGCGCGTACCACCACGATGCGTCGTGATTCCCTGGCACGACCAGCACCGGAGCGATCTCACGCAAATGATCGAGAATCGCGCGTGCTGCCGTGAACTCGTGCGTTCGCGAACGCTGCGACAGGTCACCCGAGATGGCAATGGCGTCGAAGGGCGTCGACGCGGCAAGTGTTTTCGCCGCTTCCACATGATGGTGCACAAAAGGCGCGCCACAATGAATGTCCGAGATGTGGAGCAGCCGGACGGGCCCAGACGTCATCCGAGGCGGGCGATGATGGCGTCCGTGAATTGATCCGTCGTCGCTGTCCCACCGAGATCTCGCGGCACGGTCGCCCCGGCCCGTACCGTTTGTTCAAATGCGGCGCGAACGCGGGCCGCCCGATCGCGGTCGCCGATGTGCTCAAGCATCATGCACGCGGCCAGAATGAGCGCGCCGGGATTGGCGATGTTCTGACCGGCGATATCTGGTGCCGTGCCATGCACCGCTTCGAAGATCGCGGTGTTCGCACCAATGTTGGCGCCCGGCGCCAGCCCAAGGCCGCCGACCAGCCCCGAGATTTCGTCCGAGAGAATGTCGCCGAACAAGTTGGTCGTCACCACGACATCAAACGACTCCGGGCGCATGACCAGATGCATCGCCATTGCGTCGATGATACGCTCCTCAAATTGCACTCGGCCCGCGTACTCACTCGCGACAACGCGCCCCACGTCAAGAAACAGCCCCTGCGAAAACTTCAGGATGTTGGCCTTGTGCACCAACGTGACTTTCTTTCGTCCGTGGGCGAGCGCGTACTCAAACGCATAGCGCACGATACGGTCGGAACCGTGACGCGTGATAATGGCGACGGACTCCGCGGCCGCCTTGGGGTCGTCGCCAATCTTCACGTAGTGCTCGACACCGATGTACAGTCCTTCGGTGTTTTCTCGCACCATCACAATGTCCACATTGTCAAAGCGACCAGGGACGATAGTGTAGGCCGGCCGCACATTCGCGTAGAGGTCGAATGTTTTGCGAAGGGCGACATTAATCGACCGAAAGCCGTCACCGATCGGGGTCTCCAATGGTCCCTTGAGCGCCAGTCGGGTGCGTTTGATCGAATCCAGGGTGACATCTGGAATGGGGTCGTTCCATCGGGCGACACCGGCCATGCCGGCGACCTGACGGTCCCACGCGATGTCGGCACCTGCGGCGGCCAGGATGCGTACGGTGGCATCAGCGATGGACGGACCGATGCCATCGCCGGGAATGAGGGTTACGGGAGTAGACATGCAGGAAAGATCGCTGCACGACAGGGCGTGGTGAAGCGCAGGCCACGCCAATCAGAATGCCAGGAGGCATTGACAGCGGGTTGTTCCGGATTGTAAACCGTGTCCTATGACTCCCCCCAAATCCCGCCTCCTTGGCACGCTCCCCTGGATCGCCGTCGGTCTCCTCGGCACAGGGTCGATCGCCACTGTCGCACTCTCGCTTGGAGAGAAGGTCAGTGCCGCGTGGGTATTGACCGCAGCGATCTGCTGTTACCTGATCGCGTACCGCTTCTATAGCCGGTTCATCGCGCTCGACGTTTTCGGGTTGGACAAGACCCGCGCCACGCCCGCCGAACGTCTCGATGACGGGCGAGACTTCGTGCCAACGAACAAGTGGATTGTCTTCGGCCATCACTTCGCGGCCATCGCCGGTCCGGGACCGCTTGTTGGCCCAACGCTCGCTGCGCAGTTCGGATTCTTGCCCGGCGCCATCTGGATTGTGGTGGGCGTCGTGCTCGGAGGCGCCGTGCAGGACTTCGTGGTGCTCTGTGCCTCGATTCGTCGCAACGGCAAGTCGCTCGGTCAAATGGCGAAGGAGGAGATCGGCACCGTCGCTGGTGCCACGGCGCTGGTCGCCGTACTGGGCATCATGATCATCCTCATCTCCGTGCTCGCGCTGATTGTCGTCAACGCGCTGCGCGACAGTCCGTGGGGGGTGGTCACCATCGGACTGACGATCCCGATCGCCATGATCATGGGCGTGTACCTACGCTGGATTCGGCCGGGTCGCGTGCTTGAGGCGACGGCGATTGGACTCGTCATGCTCATGCTGGCGCTGTACGCTGGACGGTGGGTGGCTGCACAGCCCGACCTCGCGCCCACGTTTACGCTCAGTGGCACGACACTGACCTGGTACCTGATGGGTTACGGCTTCCTGGCGTCCGTCCTGCCCGTATGGTTGTTGCTCGCCCCTCGCGACTATCTCTCAGCGTTCGTCAAGATTGGTGTGGTTTTGGCCCTGGCTGTCGGCATTATCATCGTCCTGCCGCCGCTCGAAATGCCGCCGATCACGCGATTCATCGATGGCACGGGGCCAGTGTTCGCCGGAAAACTGTTTCCGTTCGTCTTTGTCACCATCGCCTGCGGCGCGATCTCCGGATTCCATTCGCTCATTTCCTCCGGCACCACGCCCAAACTCCTCAGACGCGAGAGTGACGCCCGTTTTATCGGTTACGGCGCCATGCTGACCGAGTCGCTGGTGGCCACCATGGCGTTGATTGCCGCCTGCGTACTCACACCGGGCGTGTACTTCGCGATCAACGCACCAGCGTCGGCGATCGGTACGACCGCGGTGACTGCCGCACAGGCGATCGCCAACTGGGGATTTGTGGTCACGCCTGCAGAGCTCGAGAATCTGGCGCGACAGATCGGCGAGACGAGCTTGTTGTCGCGCACCGGCGGCGCACCGAGCCTTGCAGTGGGGATGGCGCATTTGTTCTCGCAGGCGATGGGCGGCGATGCGGCAATGTCGCTCTGGTACCATTTCGCCATCATGTTCGAAGCGCTGTTCATTCTCACCACGCTTGATGCTGGCACGCGCGTTGGTCGCTTCATGCTGCAAGATCTCCTCGGCAACATCTGGAAGCCGCTCGGCCGGGGCGCCTCATACCCCGCCGCCATCTTCGCCAGTGCGCTTTTCGTCAGCATGTGGGGATACTTCTTGTATCAGGGTGTTACCGATCCCCTCGGTGGTATCAACTCGCTCTGGCCACTGTTCGGGATTTCCAATCAGTTGCTGGCCACCGTCGCGCTGTGTGTCGGTACCACCGTCATCGTCAAGATGGGCAAGGCGCGCTACATGTGGGTCACGCTGGTGCCCATGATATGGCTGGTGATCGTCACGTTCTCGGCGGGGCTGACGAAAATCTTCTCGCCTGAAACCAAGCTTGGCTTCCTGTCGCACGCGCGGCTCATCGAGGGTCAGATCGCCGCTGGAACCCTGCCTGCGTCGATCAAGTCGGTCGGCGCCGCGCACCGGATGATTTTCAACGATCGGCTAGACGCCGGTGTCGCCGCATTCTTTCTCGTCTCGGTGGTGATCATTCTGACCACATCGATCAACGAGTGGCTCAAGGTCACGGGCGGACGGATGATACCAGTGTCAAGCGAAGTCCCGTATGTGCGCACCAAGTTGCTGGACGAGGCGGCATAAGCGCTCGCACGTACACCAGAGACGCGATGTAGCCACGTGAACCCATCCGCGTGGCTACATGAGCATTACATGAGCATCCACCGGATCGCCGACACCAGCACGAGGGCACCGATCAGCAATTTGGTTGACCGTGTCGAGCCAGCACGGGACATGAGCATATTCTTTCGTTAGCGAGGGCACTCGCGGAATGGAGGCCATCCCGCAATCTTCCTACGCATTACACGATCCCGCGCCACGTCGCGTCACTCACCCGGTCTTTCTATCACCCATGGCCACGTCGTCGCGTCCCTCCAGTGCTGATGCGAGCGCGCTGTCCCGCTGCGCCGCGATCGTGCGTCGCATCATCGGCGTGCCGGACTATGATGCGTATCTGACCCACATGACGACACATCAACCCGACGCCATACCGCTCACGCCTCGCGAGTTCGAACTCGCCCGTATGAATGAGCGCTACAAACAACCTGGCTCGCGCTGCTGCTGAACATGAGTGGCCGACCGTCGGTGGCGTTGGCCCAGTGACGCCGCTGGTGCTGTTGGTGGGCTTTCTCGGCGCCGGGAAGACGCGTTTCCTCACGGCACTCATTCCACTGCTGCACACCAGCGGACTCCGGGTCCGCGTGCTGTTGAACGACTTCGAGAATGCCGACATCGACGCATCGCGACTGAGTGCGCTCAATGCCCTTGTCACGCCGCTTGCTGGCGAATGCGTGTGTTGCAGCTCGCTCCGAGAGCTGATGGATGCGCTGCACGCCGTACCCGCCGAACCGAACACGGTGCTACTCATTGAGGCGAACGGTGCGACGGAGGCCGACGAATTGCTCGGCTACCTCACCACCGACCGACGACTCGCGCACTTCACATTGCCGCTGCAACTCACCGTGGTTGACGCTGGACGTTGGCAACGACGGTGGTGGCACAATGCGCTGGAAGCAGCACAGGTCGCGACTGCGACGCACCTCGAGTTCAACTGGACGCACAAGCTCTCAGCACAACGGTGTCGCGACGTTGAACAGAGCGTTCACGCCATCAATCCGCGCGCCCAGCGCACGACCCCGGCACAATTCGCGGGCGAACTGCGGTCGATCATCGATGCTGGTGCGCACGGTCGAGCACGAAGTGAGGGAGTGCCGCACGCCACGCCGTTGCACACACACACGCACCGCACGGCGCATCCGTTTGCGACGGCCACATGGCCACTCCCTGCGCTCGTCGAGCGGGCGGCATTTCTCGACTTTGTGCGCGCCCTCCCGCAAGCCGTCGTGCGCGCGAAAGGCTTGGTGCGCTTCTCAGACCGTCCAGACGAAATGTTTGTCTGGAACCGGATCGGTGGCCGCAAAGGCGTCCAGTTGGACCGCTCGACGCCGCATGCGGCCGCATCGCCAGTCGCCTTGTTCATCGGCGTGGATTTGCCGCTGTCGGAGCTGTTCGCGAACATCACGGCCATCGCCGCTGTCGGTGCGCCGCAGTGAGTCGCGACACTGACCCGTGGAGTCGTCCCTCCTTTGCCGGATGGCGAGAGCTGCTGCCGGTCGCCGAACAGCTGCAGGCCGCGAATCACGCCACGCTGCAACGCCAGATCGATATCGCGCGCATCGCCGCGCCGACTGGGGAAGAATCGCGACGCGCCGACGCCATTGGCGCATTGCTCCGCGGCTCCGGGTGCACGGTGCGAGTCGATGAGGTTGGCAATGTGCACGGGACGATTGTGCCCCCGCACGTACACGCGTCAGTCGCCCCAGTGACCGGTCTTGCCCATTTGGATACGGTCTTCGACGCCGACACTCCACTGCACTGCACCGTCAATGCGCAACGCGTGCACTGTCCGGGCATCAGCGACAATGGTCGCGGCTTGGCAGCGATGCTCGCTTTGGCCGACATCCTGCAGGTGCCCGCTGTTTCGCGCATGCTCAAACGTCCGATCGACCTGGTTGCGACAGTAGGCGAAGAGGGCGAGGGCAATTTGCGGGGAGCCAAGCATTACTTCGATCGCCGTGATCAACGCGGGCTGCCATGTCCGGTGGCCGTCATGGTGCTCGATGGTCCGGGTGACGCGACGATCGTGCATCATGCCGTCGGATCACTCCGCCTGCGTGTTCGCATCGTCGGCGGCGGTGGACACAGTTGGGTGGACTACGGCACCCCGAATCCTGTCCATGCGATGGCCGCCGCAACATCGGCCATCGCCAAACTCGGGGCACGTGGACGTTTGACGGTCGCGGTCACCGTGAGCCGCATGCATGGTGGCGAGTCGCTCACATCGATTCCCAAAGTGGCGTGGTTCGATCTCGACCTGCGCTCCACGAATGCTGCTGCGCTTGCTCACACCGAAGCCGAGGTGCATCGACTGGTGTACGCCGCCGTGCGCGAGGAGTCCGCTGGCACCGTTCGTCGCGACAGCGATCTGCATGCAGAGATCACGGTCCTCGGTGCGCGTCCGTGTGGATCGCTCGACGCCGCACATCCCCTCGTACGCCTCGCTGCCGCAGCCACCCGATGGCAGCGGCGCGAGCCCGTATCGGCGGCCGCGTCGACCGACGCCAATGTCGCGCTCGCGCGAGGCATTCCGGCGATCACAATCGGCGGCGGGGGAGACGGTGGCGCCGCGCACTCGCTTGACGAATGGTATGACAACACTGATGGCATGCGCGGTGTGGTTCGCGCCATGGCGATACTGGTGGCCATCGCTTCAGACTGACCAGCGCGACTCCCTCCCGCAGCCTACTCCAGCATCTCGAAGGCGGGCGCGGACGGCACTGTGCTGAAGAACTGCGCGCGGTAGGCGGCGGCGGGAAACGACTGCACGTACTGCTGCCGCCAGCGGGCGAGAAATCGCTCGACCTCGTCGACATGCACCATCGCCCAGACGCTGCCGCCGAATCCCGCGCCGAAGGCACTCGACGCGACCGCGCCGAACACGTGCGCTTGTTCCGCGAGATACATCGTCTCCGGAATTTGATTCGTGAGCGCACGCTCGGCTCCCGCCTGCGAGCGTGCGACGACTGTGCCGAAGGTGGTGAAGTCCCGCCGATCGAGCGCATCGGCGGCCTGGTGGACCAACTGATACGCCTCGGCGTGGAACTGTCGCAGACGCTCCTCAAGCTGCGATTCTGAAAACTCGTCGTTTGCCCCAAGTTGGGCCGCGAGCAAGAGCGGTTCCGGCACCTCGTCAAGGCGCTCACCGTCTGCCGACTGCGCGAATGCCTCGGCGAGTGTTCGCGCGTTCATGCCGGCCACCGCATTCCACGACGCGACGAGATGGTGCGCCGTGCGCGCCACGCGATTGTATCGCTCGCGAGCACCGCCGGTTTTCGCTGCGACGATACCACTGACGCCGATTGCGAACACGTATTCGCGCGGCCATGGCACCGAACGTTCGTGTCGAACGGGCGCCCATGCGTACACGTCGAGTTGATCAGCCGCGCAACAGAGGATTGCCGTCTGATCCTGTGCACCACCCATGGTGCCCACACCACGCTCGCCGGTGAGACTGCCAAAGTCCGCACCGTTCTCCAGGGCACCGACGTATCCGGCCAGAGCAGCGCGGTCAACGATCCCCGTGATCCACTGCGGCAGCGTCGACAAGTGCGAGAGCGAGGACATGGCGATCGTCAGGCCGACAACCAGTGCGCTTGAACTCGAAACCCCCGCAGCGGGTGGCAAGTTGCTGGCGATCGCCACATCGGCGCCACGAAGCGCATCTCCGAAATTACGCAGGAGCCGATGCACCACGGTTCGCGGATACACGGCCCATGGGAGGTTGCCCTGCGGTTCCATGCCAAACGGCAACGACAGCGCCTCGCGCCGACGCGCGTCACGCACGATCAACGTCTTATCATTCCGCGCGCGGGCCACAAGCACAATGCCTCGCCCTACGGCACAGAGCAGGGAGCGTCCGCCGGCGTAGTCGACATGCTTACCCAACACTTCAATACGCCCGGGAATGATCCACACACGCCGATTTTCACGCGGCACATCCCCGTCGTCCAATGCGCGGTGCGCCTCCAACAACATGCGGAAATACGCGCTGCTCGCACTGCCTTGCAGCCGCGCCTCGTCCGCCGACAGCTTGAGCAACACAGGCAACAACGGTTTCGGAACGCTCATGGCCGCGGTTCGACGGAAGCGAGAAACGCAGCGACCGCTACGACATCCGAACGTCGGGACAGATCCAACACGGGTGCCGCCATGCGGATCGCGCGAATCGGTACGCCTTCGCGCAACGCGAGGCCAACGGCTTCGGGCAATTCGAATTCGCCCCGCGAAGACTTGGGCACGCGACGACATGCGTCGACGATCTCCGCTGTGACGGCCCAGCAATTCATACCGATCCAGCGCGCGGCCGGGGAGTCGAGGTCGAGCGAATTGCCGGGCTTTTCAACGATGGCAATCAGCTGTTCGTCCTCGCTGACGGTCAGTACGGCAAATGCCCGCACGCGTTCAGCGTCAATGTTGCCGAGACGCGAAAGCGCCGCACGATCGAAGGCGATGGTTGCGGCACGGTCACCAGCGGCCAGTGCGTGCAGTGCGTCAACCGGATAGTAGTTGTCCGCGTTGAGCGCAAGAAACGGGCGATCGCCAATGGCATCCGACGCGGCCACAACGGCGTTTGCAGTGCCGAGCGCTTCGGCTTGGAGCGCAAAGCGCACGCGCACACGCGCCGGCGGCGCGTCGATGGTGAAGTAGTCGCGCACCGCCTGATGTTCGGGGCCCAACACCAGCACAACGTCAGTGATGCCGGCGTCTGCGAGCGCCGACAGCACGTACTCGAGAAACGGGCGCCGGATGGGGATCATGCCTTTCACACCGTCGTCAGCGGCGGCGCTTTGCGCATCGTCGAGGTGCGCACTGCCGTCCGCGAGCCGCATCCGACGGCCAAGTCCGCGCGCCAAAATGGCCGCGGTGGTGATCATCCTCCGCTTACGCCAGCAGCACCCTTCCAACTTCCCCGCGTGAAGTCTGGAAACTTGATCGGCGCACTGCCCTTCCGCACGGAGTCCTCACTAAGCGGGAACGGCGCGCTCCACGCCGCGGCATCGTACACATCAAAGTCGGGTGCCAACCCTTCACGCAGGCACTGCACGAGGCGATAGCACATGATAAAGTCCATGCCGCCGTGGCCGCCATTCTTGCGCGCCAGATCACCCACTGCCGTCCACAGTGGGTGCTCATACTTCTTGTTCAAATCGGCCAACGGCGTCCACTTCTCACCGCCCTTGTCGCCATCAACGTACAAGCGCGGCGGGTAGTCGTTGAAGATGGCTTTCGACCCCTGCAAGTTGTTCAGACGCGAGTACGGTCGCGGATTGACGACGTCGTGTTGCAGCAGGATCGTGCGGCCCAGCACCGTCTTCACCAACGACGAATTGACATCGCCACACTTGTATCCTTCCTTCCACTTTGCGCTGGTTTTCGGCACCTTCTGTTCGCGCCACTCAGTTAATCCGGCTTCGGGCGACGCCATCGACACCATGTAGTCGAACCGGTCGCCACGATGGATACCGAGGTACTGCGCGACCGGACCTAGTCCGTGGGTCGGATAGAAATTGGCGTTCCTCTCGGTGTGCGGCTGCCGACGCCACAGTCCCTCGTCGCGGTCCTCAAACAAGATCTCGCGCAGGTCGTGCAGGTAGGCGGCTTCTGCATGCAACAGCGTGCCAAACACGCCTTGTCGCACCATCTGCAGCACGGTGAGCTCGCTGTTGCCGTAGCAGCAGTTCTCCATCATCAAGCAATGACGCCGCGTTTTCTCTGAGGTATCCACCAACTCCCAGAGATCGGCGATCGATGACCCAATCGCCACTTCGCTGCCTACGTGCTTGCCCGCGCGCATGGCCGCGAGCGATACCGGCGTGTGCCACGGCCATGGCGTGGCGGTATACACAAAATCAATGTCGTCGCGCTGCAGCAGCCGTTCATAGTCGCGGTCGCCCTTGGTGTAGAGCACTGGCTCGGGCTGCCCAGCTTTTACGACCATCGCCGCCGCACGCCTTGCCTTGTCTTCGACCACGTCGCAGAGCGCGGTGATGCGCACGCCTTCAATCGCCAGAAACTCGCCGAGCGTCGACCGGCCGCGAAGTCCCGTGCCGACAATCGCCACTCGCACGACGTCGTGCTTCTCGAACGGCACGCCTAACATGCGTTTCGCGTCAGGCGGGGCCGGTGGTGTGAGGTCAACCCGCCAGTCGTCTGTCGAGGCAAGCATCCGCGCGGGTGTCACCGTCAGCGCCGACGCCGCAAGCGCCGCGGCCGCGCCCGTCAGCAGTTGGCGTCGTGAGAGTTGGTCGCTCATGTGCCACACCGCACGTCGGAGTCGTCACCAACATTGAGCGATCCGGTTGCGCCATGCACG
>JANMKU010000496.1:0-9552 GCA_031372205.1 Gemmatimonadaceae bacterium
CGACAAGTACACCGCGCGTGCACCCGGTGCATCAGGCCGTCTTCTCTGTGCGTTCAGGGGTCACCAGGACGAACGGGGCCGACTCGCGCGTCACCGGCGCCACGCGACCAGCCCGGCGATCGAAACCGTCAAACCATGCCGCGAGTTCGTTCGGGAGAATACCCTCCACGCGCTGGATGGTGTGGTGCGCAACCCCTTTCTGATTGATCCACACGCGCAATTGCAACTCCTGCCCCGCGACGGCTCGGCGAACCGGACACTCGAGCTGCACCGTCGACGCCGGCACAGACGGGTAGGTAGCGTCGTCCCTCGACGAACGCCGACGGTCACCTGGCTGCACCAGCTCGGCGCGCGATACATGCTCACCGTCCACCAGCTGTTGCACGCAGGCCAGCATCTCCGCTTCGGTTGTGGCCGTCTTGATAGTGCGCGCGAGGTCCATGATACGGATACGTTCGCGCACAATACGTCGACTGAGGCCAAGCCCGGAGTACACAGCTTTGCCGGCCGCGATGAACTCCGTATACCCCAGCCGCCAAATGCCAAACACCGCGGCTACGCTCAAGACCATGGACGCCCCAACAGCCAGCAATATGGTGAGCTGCGGCGGAGCAAAACTGATGGCGAGCGCGGCTGCCGCAACTGCCAGCGAGACGCCACCGATAACAGCGACGGCGCGCGGCATCGACATGCCAATTGTCACCATTTGGTGGTGAATGTGGCGCCCGTCAGCGCGGCTGAAGGAATGGCCACGCAGCCAGCGCCGCAGCATAGCGGTCGCCGTGTCGGCAAGCGGATAGCACAGTGCCGCCAGCATCACCAGCACATGGATGTTGCCTTGTGCGCTCGTCGCACTGGAGATGGAGCGCACCGCCAGAAGAAAGCCAATGGTCATCGATCCGGCGTCACCGAGAAACACCGTCGCCGGGTGCCAGTTTCGTCGAAGGAAGACAACCAAAGCGCCGAGCAGCGCCAACACGAACACGAAGCTGCTGGGCTGCCCAAGGTAGGCACCCGACACCACCATCGTACCCAGCGCCACAATCGCACACACGCCGGCCAACCCGTCGAGTCCGTCAATGAGATTGAAAGCGTTGGTGACGCCCACAATCCAGAGCACTGTGATGGCGGGCATTAAGCCGTTCACGTGCAACGGGGACACGTCTTTCGCCAACACCAGGGCATCCGCCAGCCCACCGGCCCGCACCACCAATACCGCCGCGATCGTTTGCACCACGAGCTTGAGCCTCGGTGCTGCACCGCGCAGATCGTCGAGCATTCCGACCATGAACACCAGGAGTGCGCCCGCAAACACCGCCGGAGTCTGGGGCGACTGAAAGAGTCCAAGGGACAGCCCTGCTCTGACACCTTCGCCCGATGTTGTCAACCACTCCAGCAATCCGCACGTCAACCCGGCGGCAACCAACACGGCAACACCACCAAGCCTCGGCACTGGTGCTCGGTGCGTGCGACGTCCACCTGGCTTGTCCACGGCGCCGAGCGCGAAGGCAGCGCGCGCAGCCAGCGGCAGGAAGGCGGCGGTCATGGTTGCGCTCACCACGAAGGCGAGCGCGGCACGCACTACAGCAGGAATCTCGAGCATGGAGAGCATTTGTCAGTTGATAGTCAACGAGTGCGAAATTGGAGCACTATGTGCGGTCGTGCATTCGGTGAGCGTGGCCAGCATGCGCGCAGCCAACGCGCTGCGCGCGAATTGTGGTGCCGCGGCTGCCGCCCGATGTCGCAAGGACATCATTTCTGCTGGAGCACCTGCGAGACGGACAATTTCGCGAGCCATCGCATTGGGATCCTCCGGCGGGACGCAAACGCCGCTGCCTGTTCGTCGCACAATTGCCGTCGCCTCCCCTTCCGGGAGACTCATGAGAATCGGCACGCCCATCCCCATCGCTTCGAAAATCTTTGATGGAATCACCGTACTGAACACTTCGCTGTTGCGAAGCGGCACCACCGTCAGGTCGCACAAACTCCACAACGCAGGTACACGATCTTTGGGTTGATTGGGCAGCAATCGCACATTCGACAACTTTCGCTCCGTTACGATGAGCTCGACCTTGGCGCGTTCGGCACCCGCGCCAGCAAAAAAGAACGCGATGTCATTGCGACCCAGGAGTTGTTCCGCTGCCTCGAGCACCTTGGGAAGCGCGTGTGCCAACCCATGCGTCCCCAAGTAACCCACCACGAACTTGCCCTCAAGATTGTGCTCGCGCGCCAAGTCGGCGTCACGCAATGAAGGTTGGTAGCGATCGAGGTCCACCCCGTTGATAACAACCTGGATCTTGCTCGCCCGTACCCCCCGCGCAATAAGGTCGTCACGAAACGATTCCGTCACCGCAATGATCATGGTAGCACGACGGTACAAGAATAGCTCGATGGTCTCGAGCGTCGAGATGATGGGCGATTTCTTCATAGCGCCCACCGCGACGATGGACGCCGGCCAGAGATCGCGCAGCTCGAACACGAACGGACGCCATTTTGCCACACTGACCACCCAGCCCGCCATGGCGCAGAAGAACTGCGGTGACGTTGCCACCACCACATCGGGACGCGACTCGAACAGGCTCATCACGATACTCATGATCATGAAGCTCACGTAGTCGAGCGTGCGCTTGACGATGCCTTCGTTGGCCGTGATGTAGCTCTTCACGCGCACGACGCGAATGCCGTCAACCATGGCAACCTGTCGCCAGGCGTTTCGGTATCCGGGAAACAACTTGCCCTCAGGAAAGTTCGGCGCGCAGGTCACAACGGTTACATGATGCCCATCACGCACCCACCGCACGGCATGTTCGTACAACCGCGTCGCGGGTGCATTTCCTTCCGGTGGAAAATTGTCGGACAGAAAGAGAATGCGCACCGGACGCTTCAGTCCCATGCGAAGGTGACGCGACAGCTCGGTTGCGTGAACCGCACTACGAGCACCGAATTGGGGACGCTCTCCCCAAACCGTGGGTGCCACGTACCCGATTCGATATGCGCCGAGCCGCCAGCAATCTCGTACGCCAGCCTTTGCCCCGGTGCAAAGTGAAACCGCGCTTCGGCTGTAGAGAATGCGCCGCTCAGCGTGTCGGTGACACTGAGTGACTGGGCCGCGAGACGCCAGGCGCGATGATGCACCACACCGTGCCCCCGTTGCTTATACCCATCGTGCGACGCAGACAACTCAGTTGCTTCTCCAGACCATGTCGTGCGCACTTCGTGCACCCGCGCGCGTCGTGCTACGCGAAAACTCCCCCACACTTCGGATGAGTTGTCGCTATTCACGAGCACGGTGTTGTGCGCCGCCGTACCGCGTTGACGCAGCCGCTCTCCCGATGCTGCATATGTGGATATTCCGCTGTTGACCAACACTCGAAAACCGTTCACGCTCAACTCGAAACTCAACGTACCCGCGTGCGCATGACCCGGCAGATAGCTTGGTCCAACACTGCCGACATCCGCCAACAGCACCGCGGATGCATTGGTGAACCGAGCGAATCCTGAATCAATCAACACACCGTCAGCTGCAGTTTCGGTGGCCGTGGCAACACCAATGGCGTTCGCATACTGCCGAAGCGCGTTACATGACGGGGCAATGTCGTGCGCAGCGTCATTGAAAAACGCGATGCCGCCATCAGGATGACTCATCGCACGTAGCCAGGCGAGCATGCGTGTCGCTACCGCACGCCAGTGCGCATGCGTGTCGGAACTAACCAGCGTGGGGTATTGCGCGGCCAACTGTACGAGGTCCAACAGGTCCTCAAGTACGATCGCGTGGTACATCGGGCTCCGTTCGAAGTGCCCGCCATCATTCAGAATCTGTTCGTCAAGCTCCCGTGCGATCAGTGCAAGCCCGTGTCGTTTCCAGACCTCAGCTTCTACCCCCGCAAAAAATGTCCCGGCGAACACGAGCGCTTTGGCGTTTGCCCAGAGGTGATTGCCAAGCAGATGATGTTCGATGCGTTGCGAGAGCGCACGCGTCTGGATTGCCATACTGTGCGCAACACGCGGGTCAATGCGATCCTGCAGCCACACCCACTTGATCCAATTTACCAACCGCAGCGATATCGGGTACGGCTCCCACCCCGCGCCTACACTCGGCGGATTCTCGGCGATCCAACGCGCGATCAGGGCCTCATGCCAAACCCGTCTCCCTGCAGCACCATCGGCAACGAGATCGTCGAAGTAGTGCGCATTGTACAGCCAGAGCCTTTCCCAGTCCGCCCTGTTCCAGTCCGCCGATGATGTCACGTCCCGTTCGTTGCCGAGGAGACGCAACCTCGCCGCACCTACCAATGACGGATTGCGTGCGCAACAGATCCAAGTCGATTGCCTATGGTCGCGAATCGGCGGTGGCGCCGCAATACTGGGATTCGCGCGACGCAGTCGAAACCAAAGCCGCCCATACAGCTGCACTGGCTTGAGCCATCGAATCGTATGCCAGTATCTCCCCATCAGTTCGAACATCAACGGCGCGTGCGTACTGCAGACGGACGCACTAACACAGCAGTCGCGAGAGGTGATGCACAATGCGCGAACCGGCGTGGCCGTCCCAGTGCTCGGGAATACCACCCGTTTTCCAGTTGCCGGCGAACAGCCGCTCGAACGCTGGCGCAAGTGCCGCCGGATCGGTGCCCAACAGCTCGTTCGTGCCGATCGTCACGGTCTCCGGCCGTTCGGTGCTGTCTCGCAAGGTCATACAGGGCACCCCGAGCACGGTGGCCTCTTCGGTAATTCCCCCGGAATCGGTCACCACCGCGAGTGCGTTCTTCACGATGTTGTTGAACTCATGGTTCGGTTGGGGCTCCACACACTTGATAGACTTTGGCAGGCCAGCCATCACGCGAAGCGATCCGGCGGTGCGGGGATGTACTGGAAAGATCACGGTGCGACCGCGAGCAGCATCGCCAAGTGCGGTAACGAGCCGAGCAAGCGTCGTGTGGTCATCGACATTCGCCGGGCGATGCAGTGTGGCGACCAGGTACTCACCCGCGCGCAGGTCCATGCTGTTCCAGAACGCCGGTTGCTGCAGACGCGCGAGGTTGGCCAACAACGTATCGATCATCGTGTTGCCAACGAAGAATACGCAGTCCTTGGGGACGCCCGCACGCTGCAGATTCTCGTTTGCCGTTGTGCTTGTCGTGAAGAACCAGTTCGCGATGGAATCAGTGACGACGCGATTTATTTCTTCCGGCATGCTCCAATCCCCCGACCGAATCCCCGCCTCAACGTGCGCGACGGGCAGTCCGCACTTCCGCGCGGTGATGGTGCAGGCCATGGTCGACGTGACATCGCCCACCACCAGGCACGCATCGCTCCGCACCTCACGTAACAGCCGTTCGTAGCCGATCATGATCGCGGCCGTCTGCTCGCCCTGACTCCCAGAACCAACACCGAGGTTCACGTGCGGCTCAGGAATGCCCAGCTGCTCGAAAAACGATTCTGACAGTGCTGCGTCGTAGTGCTGCCCCGTGTGCACCAAGCGGTAGTGCAATGTACCGCCAGCTGCCTGATGCGCTTCAAGCGCCCGGATGATGGACGCGATCTTGACGAAGTTCGGGCGCGCACCAGCAATAATGTCGATCGTTGGCACTACCCTGCCACGGATTCAGCGATCTCGATGGCCACTCGGCTCACTTCAAAGATTTGATCAAGCGGGATAGGTGCCTTACCGCCACTCCGCACCGCGTCGACGAACGCCTTCGCGCACTGCTGTTGCCCCTTGTCCTGACGCCAGAGTCGCATTGATGCTGCACTGCCCCACCCCCAGCCGCGGAGGCGACGGTAGTTGTCCAGCTGCAGGATGCGCCCGGCGCAGAACACTTCCACCCGTTCCTTGGGGAAGCCTTTGTGCCCGTTGGCGAGATAGTGGATCGTGCCGATCGAGCCATCGGCAAACTTGAGGTTGATCGTTAGCTCGTCGTCCGCTTTCGGCGCACCGTCGTTGCGGCCAAGTGCGACCGCATCGGCGGACACGATCGCCGCTCCTGCCAGGTGCCGCAGCAAATCGATGAAGTGACACACCTCGCCGATCACGCGCCCGCCTCCCACCGAGCGATCTTGCGTCCAGTGATTGAGCGGGATGGCGCCAGCATTGACGGTGAGCACAAAAGCCTTGGGTGCCGACACCTTGCCCAGCAGTGCGTGCATCCGTACCACATGCGGAGCGAAGCGGCGATTGAAGCCCACCATCAGCAGCTGACCAGGGTGTTCTGCCGCAACGTCTTGGATCTCCGCCAACTCCTCGAGCGTGAGGCAGAGCGGCTTTTCGCAGAACACGTGCTTCCCAGCGGCCATCGCGCGCCGCACCTGCTGTGCGTGTGTATCGTGCCTCGTGGCGATGACGATGGTGTCGACGGCGCTGTCGGCGAGGGCGGCGCTAGCGTCGGTACCGGCTTCGGAGAAGCCGTGCTTGCGGCCCACCGATACGGCGCTTACTCCACCGGCGCTGACGATGGTTTTGAGCGTGGCGTGCGCGCCTTTGAACGCAGGCGCCAGCACCTTGTGTGCGTAGTTGCCCGCTCCAAGGAAGGCGACGATCCCCTTTGCCTGCGTTGCCGTGGCGAACGGTGCGAGTTGCACCGTGCGTCGCTTGATAAGGCCGTCATGCTCGTGCTCTGCAGCCGCAGTTGGGTACTCGAGCAGGATGCCCAGCGACGATTCACCCGACGTGAGCAACTCGTACGCTTCTGGCGCGCGCTCAATGCCAAAGCGATGCGATGTGAGTTTGCTCGCGTCGACCTGCCCACTGGCCATGAGGTCGAGCACTGCCTCGAAGTTTCGCTGCTCGGTCCAGCGAACGAACCCGACCGGGTAGTCCTGTCCTTCGGTCTCGTAGGTGGGGTCGTATCGCCCGGGACCATACGAACAACTCACCTGAAAGGACAGCTCCTTTTCGTAAAAATCGGCGCGCGAGAGTTCGAGACCGGCGACGCCGACGAGCACAATACGACCGCGTTTACGGCTCATCTTGGCTGCCTGACTAACCGGAGCATTGCTCGTGGTTGACGCAGTGATGAGCACCGCATCAACGCCACGCCCGCGTGAGAACTCGAGCGCTGCGGCCAACATGTCCGTGTCGCTTCCCGGAGCCGTGACCACTGCCCCGTACCCCGCCGCGAGCGCACGTCGCGATGCATCAGGATCGATCCCCAGTACTCGACAGCCGTGCGCGCGCAACATCTGCACTGTGAGCAAGCCAATGAGCCCGAGCCCCGTGACGACAACGCACTCGCCGATGGTGGGATTGGCAAGCCGGATGCCCTGCAACCCAATTGCAGCAAGTACCACAAAGCTGGCCGACTCGTCGCTCACGCTTTCCGGTATGCGCGCGCAAAGGTGTTTCGGAACGCTCACCACTTCGGCGTGCTTGCCATTGCACACCACGCGATCGCTGCGACGGAAGCCGTCGACGCCGCGCCCTGTTTCAAGGACGTGGCCCACGTTGCAGTAACCGGGGGCCAGTAACTGATCGAGCCTGCTTTGTACAGTCTCGAGGGTCGCGACCACGCCGTCCGTCCGCGCCTTGTCGAGCACCATGCGGACTTTGTCGGGTTGCTGGCGCGCCTTGTCGATCCAGCTAGCCTTTCCGAACTCCGCCATCATGCGTTCGGTACCGGCCGAGACGAGTGATGTTTTGGTTTGTATGAGTATGGTGCCGTGGGTCGCCCGAGGTGCCGGGACGTCGGATACGGTTACCGAGCCGTCCCGGAGGCTCTGCAGGACTTGTCTCATTCCAGCACGCGTACGCGGTTTTCAACCACCGCCGGATCCGCGAAGCTGCGTACAGCTCGTAGCAAGGTTGGAAGTCTCTCCCACGTACTGACGCACCCGCGGATCGGGGCTACCTGACCCGTATACGCGCCGTCGCGGCAATCGACCGGTGAGCAGGATTTCGCGGTGCTTGTACTCAATGAACCGCATGACATCGCAACGCAACTTGGCCCACGCCCATCCAACCCACCCGGCGCGCCACGCCCCGAGCAGCAGCCAGTGGTGTACAAAGAGCAACGCGTAACGAAACGGGATACGGTTGAAGTTGCGCTTCAGCCACATTCTGCGCTGAAAAGGCGTCCCGAGCAGTTTTGGTTCTTCTGCAAGACGAGATTGGCGATACGAAACGATCGCTTCCTCTGTGGTGTAACGATTCTGCTTTTCAAGCCAGTGCTCCAAATCGGGACTGTCATGATGCTCAAGCTCCGAGCGCAAGTGCCGCACTGCTCCGACAACGATCGGATGCTCGTTAACGGTAACGTCTGTGAACCTGCAGCTCCCCGTCCTCCATGCCCGCACGATGCGTTGGCGTACCGGCAGCGGGCGCTCCATGAACCAAAGGCGACGCACGACCGATACCCCTTCGAAGTCGCGGTCCATCGTTACGCGTAGCAGGTCCCGTTTTAGTTGGTCCGTAATCCGCTCGTCCGGATCCAGTTTCATTGTCCACGGCGCCGAAATTGGCAACTCACTGATCGCAAAATTCCACTGATCACCGAAGCCGATGAACGGCCGCTGCACCACGTGGACGCCGAAGCGCAGAGCAATGTCAACAGTCGAGTCCCGGCTCAAGCTGTCCACCAGAAACACCTCTTGTGCCCATCCTAGCAGATTGCGCAGTGCCCCTTCGAGCGCATGCGCCTCGTTCAAGGCGATCAGCACCACGGCCACTGGCGCCACGCCCGGTTGCCAGCGGCCCTCCGGAACTAACGACCCCGCATTGGACGCCGTGTTATCACTCGGCATCAATGCGACGCCGACACCGGGCCGCGGCGTTCGCCAGGTAACTCGCACTGGACGAGCTGGTTCGCACGCGATCGCTGAACCACCTTAAGTGAGCGGCCACAACGCACCACCGCCCGGCGTAGGCGCCCTCTCCTGATGCAGCACCAGAGCGAGGCCCGTGAACGCGGCCCGGTGAACAATGAAGAAGAGGATCACGCCTGTGAATACGTACACGGTCGCCGACTCGTCTAACCGGATGGCCCGCTGCAACAAAACGAGATTGTAGGTGCCGAGCGCGATAGCACTGCCGAATCGAGACACGCGACGCTGCAACGTGCCAATCAGGTATCCGAGCGTAAGGGCGCCGAGAAGCAGCCCGGCTGCTCCCCCGCCAAGAAAGAACTCCGAGAACAACCCCGGGGCCGTGTGACTGGTCTGTTCTGAAGCGCTGCCACCTCCGGCAAGGCGCGCAGTCTGTTGTGCGCCGGGTAGCAAGACTGGCTTGTCAGGCCAGACAATTCTGGGAATAAGCGTCATTGGGATGGGCAGGAAGATCTGGTCCGGGACAAATCCCTGTTGCTCCGCCACCGCCATCGTCGCAGCGTGAGCACTGGTCATGTTCACTCTCAGCGAGATCGACTCCAGCGACTCCCGGAAGACGTCGCCGCGGCTGCCCGACGTTTCATCCACATAACCCCGTAACAAGTCAGCCAATTTAACGTTTTCGCTCGACAGGAGCGCCATTGAACGAACGTAGCCAATGTATCCTTGGCTCACTGCAAGCAACCCAGCCGCGGCCACAACCACAAGCACTCGCGCCGCGAATCGGCGACTTGC
>JANMKU010000502.1:0-5699 GCA_031372205.1 Gemmatimonadaceae bacterium
GAAGAAGTTGCCGTCGCTCGCCTTCATCGCTGGGAGACATGGCGAGTGATCGGACACGATCATGTCGATGCTGCCGTCGATCAGGCCGCTCCACAACGCGTCGCGATCGCTTGCGTCACGAATCGGGGGCGCACACTTGTACTCCGTTGCGCCCTCGGGAACATCATGCGCACACCAAGTGAGGTAATGCGGACACGTCTCGACGGTGATGCGCGGACCCTTGGCGCGCGCCGTACGCAGCACCGACAGCCCCAGCGCGGAGGAGAGATGCACGATGTGGATCGGTATCGGACATTCGTCCTGCAGACGCAGCAGCAGTTCGATGGCGGCCTGTTCCGCGATCGCAGGGCGGGAGGCAAGGTACTCCGCATAACCGCCGCGCAAACCGTCGTCGCCCTCCGCGTTGGCGTCACGAATAAACGCCGGATGTTCAGCGTGCACCATGAGCGGCAACCCGAGCTCGGCGAGCACGGGAAATACATCTCGCAAGTCCGCTTCACGCACAGCGGGGAATTCGTCGACACCGGAGGGCACGAGAAAGGCCTTGAACGCGAACACGCCGGCACGCGCCAGCGCCCGCAGCTCGTGCGCGTTTCCCGGAATCACGCCGCCAAGAAAACCCACGTTCACATAGCATTGCCCAGTGGCCGCAGCGCGCTTGGCCTCAAGTCCGGCGACGGACGTGGTGGCGGGAATCGCATTGAGCGGCATGTCGAACACCGTCGTCACCCCGCCTGCTGCCGCGGCGCGCGTGGCCGTGGCAAACCCCTCCCAGTCCGATCGACCGGGCTCGTTGATGTGCACGTGCGTATCGATCAGACCGGCCATGACGATGCGATCACCGGCGTCGTACACAGGAACGCCGATCGGCAGGTCGTTCCACGCCGACACGTGCGCTATAGATGCGCCGAGCACATGGACCGCAGCCGGAGCCACGCCAGTCGGCAGCACGACGGCCGTCGAGCGGATCACGAATTGACGCGCGTCACGCCACGAGGTGTTCAGCGGGTATCGCTCCAAAAACGGCGGACGAGATTTTCTGTCACGCGCTGCCGGTAGTCCGCGGTCGAACGGAGATCGTCAATCGGGTGAATGTCGTCGCGCATCGCGACAATGGCGTCGTCGATTGAGCCACCTGCTGTCAGCACGCGTTCGGCGGATGTCAGTCGTACGACAGTCGGCGCCACACTGCCGACGGCGATGCGTGAGCTCGATCCACCGACACCCGCAATCACGATCTTCGAGATCGCCAGTGCTGCGCGCGTGCCAACTTTTCGGAACCACTGCTGCCCCGTCACCGTCGGCACTTCAACGGCCACGATCAGTTCATCAGGACGCATCACGCTGGTGCGATAGCCCGTGAAGAACGAAACGAACGGCACCCGTCGTTCGGTGTCACGACTACGCAATACCACATCGGCATCGACCGCGGCGAGCACGGGCAACGTGTCACCAGCGGGAGAGCCATTGGCGATGTTGCCACCACTCGTGCCGCGGTTCTGGATTTGCGGGCCACCCACTAGCCGAGACGCGTCGATCAGCATGGGCAGTCGCGCCTGCACGACCGGTGAGGCGATGAGCATCGCGTAAGTGGCGAGCGCACCAATCACCAGACGGTCGTCGCGCACGCAGATCTGCCGCAACTCGTCGATGGGCCAAATGTCGAGAAAGCGCCTCGTCGTGAGCGTTCCGAAATTGAGGGCAACGTACACGTCCGTGGCACCAGCGATCACGGTACGTGGTTCGTCGTGCAGCAATTGCAAGGCGTCGGAGACCGTGAATGCGCGACGCAAGTCGAGATCAGCTAGCGCAGTCTTCATGCCGGTCGCTCGGCGCCCGCAACGGCGAGCACGCTGCGGTAGATCGCCGCATACCCGGTGCAACGACAGAGATTGCCTGTCAACCCCACCTGCACGTCGGCCAGTGTGGGATTCGCCGGCAGCACGCTGGCCGCCATGATCATACCGGGTGTACAGATGCCACACTGCGCGCCGACCATGTCCATGAAACTCTGTTGCATCGGGAGCGCGTTGGGCAACCCTTCAATCGTCGTCACCGACGCATGTTCAACCTGTGCGAACGGCACGAGGCAGGAGACAACGGGTGCGCCGTCCACGAGCACTGTGCAGGCGCCGCACTCGCCTTCGCCGCATCCCTCTTTCGTGCCAGTCAGTCCGCACTCTTCCCGCAGCACGTCCAGCAGGCGCGCCATCGGATGCGCGGCGACGTCAGTCGGTACCGAATTCAGCGTGAAGCGCATGTGATGAGCAGTTCGGGAGTTGCCGGAATCTCTTGCACATCGAGCCCCAAATGGCGCAGCGCATTGACAACGGCCGGCGCCGGGCCATCCATGGGTAACTCTCCCAGCCCCTTGGCGCCGTAGGGCCCGCCCTCGTAGTGATTTTCGAGCATCACCACATCGAGTTCCGGCGTGTCGAGCGTTGTCGGAATGCAGTAGTTGGTGAGGGTGCTGTTGGCCATCGCCCCATCGCGCATCACGACGCGCTCGAGCAACGCAAACCCAAGACCTTGTGCTGTCCCGCCTTCGATCTGGCCCAACGCCAGCGCCGGATGAATCGGGCGGCCAAACTCCTGGACCGCGGTGACTTTGATTGGCCGTACCTCGAAGGTGTCAGGGTCCAGTTCAACTTCCGCGACATCGCACCCCCACGAATACGTTGCGTATGCATCGCCCACGTAGTGCTCCTCATCCCAGCGAATCCAGTCGGGGGCAATGTGTTGCTTGGTGACAGACAATGCGCCGTGTCGCGCGAAATACTCCGCTGGCGTGAGCGTGCCCAGTTGCTGCTTGATCTCTTCCGCGCATCGTTCGAGAATCTTGCCCACCACCATGCAGGTGCGTGACGCGACCGTGGGTCCACTATCAGGCACCACACTGGTGTCCGGCTGCGCGACCTCGACATCGTCATACGGAATGTGCAACGCATCCGCAACGATCTGCGCGTGCATGGTGCGCGTCCCCTGTCCGATCTCCGTGCTGGCCGTCAGGATGCGCACGCCTCGCGCCGTCACGTCCAATCGCGCCCTGGACGCCAAGCGCGTTTCGCCGTCTCCGGTGAAGCCAGCCCCATGGTAGAACAGGGCCAGTCCAATACCGCGATTCGTTCCGCGCAGCGCGTTGCGCTTGTTCCGGAAGTCTGTCCGTCGCACAGCCTCGGCGAGTACAGCGAGCGCGCTCGCATCTTCCCGCAACAGCTGGCCAGTCGCTGTGGCATCACCGGGGCGCAGCGCATTCAACTCGCGCAGCGTCACGCAATCCATCCCCAGCTGCTCAGCGATGCGGTCCATGTGCACTTCGACGGCGAACTCGGTTTGTGGCGCACCGAAGCCGCGAAAGGCACCGTTGGGCGGCGTATTCGTGAGCACGGCGCGACCGGTGATGCGCGTGTTCGCACAGCGGTACGGACCCGCGGCGTGAATGCAGCCGCGTGAGAGCACGACCGGGCTCAAGGTCAGATACGCACCGCCGTCCATGAGCACATCGACCTCCATCGCGACGAGGCGTCCTTCACGCGTCAGCCCCGTGCGATGACGAACGATCGACGGATGTCGTTTGGTGGTCGCGACCATGTCCTCGACGCGATCGTAGACGATCTTGACTGGGCGCCCGGACTTGATCGCCAACAGCGCCGCGTGTCCCGCCAGAATCGATGGATATTCTTCCTTGCCGCCAAAGCCGCCGCCGGTCTCCGTTTGCACAACGCGAATGTGCGCATCGCCGAGTAGGCTCTTGAGCGCTTTGAGCACATAGAACGGGCACTGGATCGATCCATACACGACCACACCACCGTCCTCCGGCACGGCGACCACCCCATTGGGTTCGATGTACAGGTGCTCTTGATGCCCGGTGCGGTAGGTGCCTTCCACAACGATATCGGCGTTGGCGAGCCCCTGCTCGACGTCGCCCTTTTCAATCACGATCGACTTGAACACGCGTGACGACTGTTGGGGGTCGTAGACTGGTTCGTCGAGGTCGTATTCAATGTCTACGCGCGCTGCCCGGAGAACGTCGCGGTTCTCGTGCGCCAGCAGCAGGATGGGCTCAGCCATGTGTCGTATCTCGCGTTCCACGAGATACGGTTGATCATCGGCGATCAGCGCTACGATGTTGCGATGCCGAATGTCGCGATAGTCGACGACCGTAAAGCCCGTTGGGTCGAAGGCCAGGTTGATCGAGCGCACGCGACCGCACGGAATAGTGGACCGCACCGTGCGCCCGAAGAGCATCCCCGGGAACACCAGATCGTCTGCGTAAAGCGCGGCCCCAGTGGCTTTGCTGATCCCGTCTTTGCGCGGAACGCTGTGACCGACCGCGTGTCCGGGCGGCGCCGTCGCGAACGCGGATGAGGATACTGGGGATCGAGGCATGATAGCTACTCGCCGATCACCGGTTCAAACTGTTCCACCGGGCGCGGTACCAGATGCGGCGTTGCGAGCAAGAGCCGCACACAGCTGTTCCAGCGCAGGATCGCATCGTCGTTGCCCTCGGGACGCAGCGTCTCGGCTTTTTCGTAACAGGCCATCGCGTCGCGCACCCAGTCGTACGCCATATGCCCAGCGCCCGGCGTGTGCCGATCAAGTTGTGCTTTCGCCCGTCGTTCGAAAATGATCCCGCCGTAGTACGCGCGCTCATACGCGCTTGTGAACAGGGGCAGGCATTCTCGGGCGAGCGCCGTGAGGCGCGCCGACTCAGCGCCGAACTGGTCGGTTCGCGCGAGCAGCAGAATACGAAGTGCCCGTTGATGCCCGGGTTCTGTCTGTAAGATATCCAGGCAGATGCTTTCGGCGGCCCAGGGTTCGTTGAGCAGCCGATAGTGCTCTGCCTTGTCGAGCGCACCGGGGATCGCCGCTTCGGACAGTGACTTCAGAGTAAACATAGACCGCTCCGGAAATGGTTCAATTGCGAACACGGCGAGGGCACTTGCATCATCACTTCTTCGACGTGCCACGAACGAGCCGCACCAGCGCCTTGAGCGGATCGTAGTACCGGTCGGCGACACGTTCCTTGAGTGGGATGATGGCGTTGTCGGTGATGTGGATTTCCTCCGGGCAGACGGTCGTACAACACTTGGTAATGTTGCAGTAGCCGATGCCGTTTGCCTCCTTGAGCTCCCTGGTTCGATCGACGGTATCGAGCGGATGCATCTCGAGCGCCGCCACGTACGTCAGAAACCGTGGTCCGACGAACGTTTCCTGTTTCTGATGGTCGCGCAACACGTGACAGACGTCCTGGCACAAGAAGCACTCGATACACTTTCGAAACTCCTGCACGCGATCGATGTCCTTCTGCTGCATGCGCCACGTCCCGTCGGGGGCATCGGGTGCACGCGGTGTGAAGGGCTGAATCTTCTGTTTGACGCGATAGTTCCAGCTCACGTCCGTGACCAGATCACGAATCAGCGGAAACGCCCGCATGGGCTCGACGGTGACAGGCTTCGACAGGTCGAGCTCGTTGAGACGCGTCATGCACATCAGACGCGGATGGCCGTTCACTTCGGCTGAACATGATCCACATTTTCCGGCTTTGCAATTCCACCGCACGGCCAGGTCGGTGGCTTGTTCTGCCTGAACTCGGTGTACGGCGTCGAGCACGACCATGCCCTCGCTCACCTCGCACGAATAGTTCTCGAGGTGCCCGCTCTGCTGGTCACCGCGCCACACCTTGAAGTTGGCCGTCG
>JANMKU010000509.1:0-4380 GCA_031372205.1 Gemmatimonadaceae bacterium
AGGTGAACGTCCCGTTGTTGATGAAGCTGCCGTATGCCTTGAACGTGCCGGCGGACTGGTTGTAGGTGCCGCTCGGCGTACCAGTCGTGGTTGTGAACACGTTGACGTTCACCGAGCCGCCCGACTGCGTGATCGTGCCACCGGCGGCGATGGTAATGGCATCGGTGGGGTTCGTGCCGATGGCGTTGGCCATGTGCACGATGCCGGTGCCCGACACATTGACCGTGCCGCCACTGTTCACCGTCATCGTCACCGAACCCAAAAGGGTGCCCGCCGACTCGTTGAGCGTCCCGGTGATGGACACGGCGCCCGCCGTCACGGCGATCGTGCCGCCCGAGTGCGTGACCGTGCCGGCGTTGACGGTGAAGTTGCCCGCGACAGTGAGCGTGTTGGCGGACACGGTCAGGCTGGGCTGGGTGCCGCCGCCACTGGCCAGGGTCACGCTCAGGGCATTCGCCGCTGCCGTGCTCACCACTGGATATCTGGCACTGGCCACATTGGCCGGAATCGTGATGGCATCCGCTGCCGTCGGTATCGTTCCCGAACTCCAGTTCCCCGCGAGGTTCCACTCGGTGGACACCGCACCGGTCCACGTGATCGCCGCATCCGTAAACGAGGTCTCGGCGCGCCGCCCGGACACGCCGCCCGTCGCCGTCACACGGAAGCGCACGCCGAGGTCATAATTGGCCGGTGCGAACTCACGGTTGACGATGTTACCGGCGGCGTCGGCCACGGCGCGCAATTGTTCGGCTTCGTGCACGCGTGGATCCCGCTCGAGCACAATTGTTACCGGCTCGCCAGGCGCCCAGCCGCCTCCGCTGAACGTGACGCTGTGGCCGGGGGGATAGTCCGACTTGTCGGTGGCGATCGTAGCCCCAGGACGCGGAGCGCGACATCCGATCAATCCAAGCATGACGAAGGCACACAACGTCGCTGCCGTGACCGCGCAGGACCGCCGAGACCCGCGCCGCGCTGCGGCTTCGCGACAGCGCACGCCGGAGTACCGAAGTCCCACCACAGCTCCTCTAGTGCTCCTCTAGTGACTGTCGCGAACGTATGCGTTTGCGAGAACGAGCAGGACAACTTCACGGTACCGATTCACGCTTACCGAATGCGCACGGTGACGCTGATGCTCCCGACGTTGTTCGGCCCGCTCTGGCTCAGCGTGCCGGTGAATGTCCATTTGACGCGTGTCACGAGACGATCGTAACCGGCCGGTGCCCCGCCTGCGCCACTCACTGGCGTGTACGTCCATGTGGCACCACCGTCGTTCGAATAGGCGACAACGACGGCCAGTCCGGTGGTGCCCGGTGTGCTTGTCGGCGAGCCCACCTTGACGTCCGTGTTGGCCGGGACCGGATCAGTAATCACGATGCCCTGGGCTGGGGCGGTGCCCGTATTGGTGTAGGTGCTCGTAAACGTGATGTCGGTGCCGGGGGGGTGTGTGCCCGATGGACTGGCGATTTGGCTGAGCGTGAGCAGCGGCGCGACGGGCGTCGCGGGGGAGCCGGTCGGCACCACACCGGTCGCATAGTTCCCATTCGCGTCGCGGGCAAAGACTTTGTAGTAGTACGCCGTGCCGACGGTGAGACCGGTGTCGGTACACGTCGCGGTCGGTGCGCTGATCACGCAGGCCACCGTTGACGCGCCGATCGTCGTGCCCACGGTATACGTCGTTCCTTCCACCGGCGTGTCCGTCACCACACTGGTCGTGCGTCGCAACACGATGATGCTGTGCAAGTCCGCGTCACCAGGATTCGTCCACGCGAGCGCAACCTGGACAAGACCCGGCGTCGCCGTGGACGCAGTCACATTGCTCGGCGACAGGTTGTCGATGGTGACCGTCGTACCCGCTGCATCCGACCCGGCCTGTCCGTTCGTGCCTGTCCACGCGCTAATGCGGGCCGTCACCGCGTAGCTCGAGCCCACCGGCACCGGCATGTTGACATGCGTTTTCGGCGTGATGCGAATCTTGTACTGCGTGAGCGTCGTCGTCGCAGTGATGTTGGTGCTCAGCGTGATCGCTGGCGTGTCGCTGCCCGGGTTGGCGACCGAGCCGTACACCACGGAGCCTGCGTCATTCGTGACTTCGACGAGGGACAGGCCACCCGATGTGCCAGTGGCTAACGTGACCGTCGCCGCCGTAATAGCGTCGGTGCTCGAGGCCGTCTGGAACGTAAAGGCATCGGCCATCGTCGCCGCGCCGCCCGGCGCGAGACTCGCGTTGCTCGGATCGGTACCGTTGCTGAGCGTCGTCGCCAACGGCGTCGCGGGCGAGCCACTCGGCACCGCACCCGTCGCGTAGTTGCCATTCGCATCACGGGCAAAGACGCGATAGTAGTACGCCGTGCCGTTGGTGAGGCCGGCGTCGGTGCAGCTCGCGGTTGGCACCGTCACCACACACGCCACCGTCGACGAGCCGATCGTATTACCCACGGCGTACGTCGCACCTTCCACCGGCGCGTCGGTCACCACGCTCGCCGTGCGGCGGAGCACGATAATGCTGCTCAAGTCCGCGTCGGCCGGATTCGACCACGCGAGCGACACCTGACTCAAGCCCGACGTCGCCGTCGATGCCGTCACGTTGCCCGGCGAGAGATTGTCGATCGTGACCGTCGTCCCTGCAACGTCCGACCCCGACTGCGCGTTCGTGCCCGTCCACGCGCTGATGCGCGCAGTCACGTCATAGCTCAGCCCCGTCGGCACCGGCATCGCCGCGTGGCTCCTGGGGGTGATGCGGACCTTGTACGACGTGAGTGTCGTAGTGGCCGTGAGTCCCGTGAGCGTGATCGTCGGCGTGTCGCTGCCGGGATTCGCCACCGAGCCATAAACAGTTGACCCCGCGTTGTCGGTGATTTCCACCAGGCTGAGCCCACCCGAGGTCCCCGCCGCGAGCGTGACGGTCACCGCCGTGATTGCGTCGGTGCCGCTCGAGGTCTGCAGCGTGAAGGCATCCACCATCGTCGCGGCGCCGCCCGGCGCGAGCGTGGTATTCCCCGGATCGGTGCCCGTCGCGAGCGTGGTCAGGTTGGGGGTGGCGGGTGAGCCGGTGGGCGTCGTGCCCGTCGCCGAGTAGTTCCCGTTGGCGTCCCGCGCAAAAATCTTGTAGTAGTGCGCCGTGCCGTTGGTCAGGCCGGTGTCGGTGCAACTCGCCGTCGGCGCGGTGACCACGCACGCGACCGTGCTCGACCCGATTGTGTTGCCCACGGTGTACGTCGTCCCTTCCACCGGCGTATCCGTCACCGCCGAGACGGTACGCCGCAGCACGATGATCGAGCCGAGATCGGCGTCACCGGGATTGGTCCACGCGAGTGCAACCTGCGCGTTGCCCGCCGTCGCCGTCGACGCGGTCACGTTGCTCGGCGACAGGTTGTCGATCGTGACCGTGGTGCCCGCCGCATCCGACCCCGCCTGCGCGTTCGTGCCCGTCCACGTGGAGATCAGCGCCGTCACCGCGTAGCTCGAGCCCACCGGCGCGGGCATGGTGGCATGCGTCTTGGGTGTGATCCGAATCTTGTACTGTGTGAGCGTCGTGGTCGCGGTGATGTTGGTCGTCAGCGTGATTGCCGGCGTGTCACTGCCCGGGTTCGCGACGGAACCGTACACCACCGTGCCCGCATCATTGGTGATCTCGACAAGTGACAGCCCACCCGACGTGCCCGTCGCCAACGTGACCGTCGCTACGGTGATTGCCTCGGTGCCGCTGTTGGTCTGTAGCGTGAACGCATCGGCCATCGTCGCCGCGCCACCGGGCGCGAGACTCGTGTTACCAGGATCCGTCCCGGTTGCCAGCGTGGTGATAGGCGCTGGCCTGATTGATACGCCGCCGATCCGCCATTCAACGGACGCACTAAGTGTCCAAGACATCGTCACTGATGCGGCACCCGCTTCGGTGCTGCCAGCACCTCGCGCGAAATTGGTTCCGCTGCCGGTCGCAGCGCTCCACCGCTGCGTCTGTCCTGATCCCACGGTCGCGGTGGGGCCGTCGTTGCCATACACCACGTCAAGCACTTGCTCGCCGGTGGCGCTCGATACCGCGACCGATGGCGTGGTGCTCGTGCCGCCTGCGCCGACAAACGTTCCAGTGGGTGTGGATTGATCAACCCCGTTGAACACCACGGCGCCGCCCACCACTTGTCGTGTTGCATCGAAGGTCGCTACGATGTTCGCCGTACCAACCGTCGGTGCAAGCAGCCGCCAAATTTCCACGGCGTGCGCGCCAGTGCTCCGTCCCACCAGCGTCAGGGAAGTGCCGCCGTAGGTGACGCTAGTCGAACTGCCGGTCGACTCGATGGAGATTCCGACAAAGAGTGCGCGGTTGCTACCGGCGCTCGTAGCGTGCGACCACGTCAAGCTCGTGGCGCCGGTGGTTGAACCAGC
>JANMKU010000510.1:0-7062 GCA_031372205.1 Gemmatimonadaceae bacterium
GTGCGCGCCGACGACCTCGGTGCCATCCCGCTCAAGGCGCTGATGGCACGCAACCCCAAGGTCGATTGGGCCGCGATCACCGATGTGATCTACGGCTGTGCCAACCAGGCCGGGGAAGACAACCGCAACGTGGCGCGCATGTCGCTGCTGCTTGCTGGCCTGCCCGTGACGGTGCCTGGCGAAACGGTGAATCGCCTCTGCGCATCGGGGTTGAGTGCGGTGGCGAATGCGGCGCGGGCGATTCGGTGCGGCGAGGGCGACACCTATATTGCCGGTGGCCTGGAGAGTATGACACGTGCGCCGTATGTGATGTCGAAAGGCACCAGCGCTTTCGCTCGCGACGTGCAGCTCTTTGACACCAGCCTAGGTTGGCGATTTGTGAATGCGAAGATGAAAGCGATGCACGGCACCGATTCCATGGGGGAGACGGCGGAGAATGTGGCCGCACAGTATGGCGTGACGCGCGATGATCAAGACGCGTTCGCTGTCCGGTCGCAGCAGCGCGCCGCGGTGGCGCGCGGATCGGGGCGGTTTCTCGACGAGATCGTCTCCGTGGAAATCGCACAGAAGAAGGGTGCGCCGACCGTTGTAGCGACCGACGAATTCTTGCGTCCTGATACGAGTATGGACACGCTGGCCAAGCTCAAACCGGCCTTTCGCACCGATGGGCAGGGATCCGTCACCGCCGGAAACGCGTCGGGACTCAACGATGGCGCTGCTGCGCTGTTGCTCATGTCGGCGCGTGCCGCCGCCGGTGCAGGGCTCACACCCATCGCGCGCGTAGTGGCGAGTGCGGCGGCGGGCGTCGAGCCACGCCTGATGGGCATGGGGCCGGTACCGGCAACACGGTTGGTGTTGCAACGCGCGGGACTCTCGCTCAAAGACATGGACGTGATCGAGTTGAACGAAGCGTTCGCTGCGCAGGCACTGGCCGTGGTGCGCGAACTTCGACTGGGCGATGACGATCCACGCGTCAACTCCAATGGCGGCGCGATTGCCCTGGGTCATCCGCTAGGCATGAGCGGCGCGCGACTCGCGCTCACTGCGGCGCGCGAACTGCATAGACGTAACAAGCGGTACGCGCTGTGCACGATGTGTATCGGTGTCGGCCAGGGCTACGCGATGATCCTTGAGCGCGCGTAACGCACGACGATGATCTACGAATTTGACGGGTTCGTTCCCGTGATACACGAGACCGCGTTTGTGCATCCACAGGCCGCGGTCACCGGTAACGTGCAGATCGGCGCACACGTCTACGTCGGTCCGGGCGCCGCAATCCGAGGTGACTGGGGCGGCATTGTCATCGAAGACGGTTGTAACGTGCAGGAGAACTGCACCGTACACATGTTCCCCGGCGTTGTGGTGGTGCTTGAAGCGGGTGCGCACATCGGACATGGCGCGATCGTGCACGGCGCACGCATCGGTGCCAACGCGCTCATCGGCATGAATGCGGTCATCATGGACAACGTGACGATTGGCCAGGGCTGCGTGGTGGGTGCGCTGTGCTTTGTGCCCACGGGCATGGACGTGCCACCGCGCAAGGTTGTGGTCGGGAATCCGGCCAAGATCGTCAAAGACGTGACTGACGAAATGCTCGCCTGGAAAAGCGACGGAACGCGTTTGTATCAGCAACTCCCCGACGCGATGCGCAGCAGTTGGCGCGAGGTGCAACCCTTGCGCGAACTTCCCGCCAACCGCCCCATACAGTCAAACGTGCTCAAGAATTGGCACGACACCAAACAGCAGTCGCCCAACGAGACTGGATCATGACGCTCAAGAACTATGCGCTGGGTCAATGGATCGAGGGCACCGGCAAAACCGCTGACCTCATTCACGCCGTGACCGGTGAAAAGATCGGCGAAGCCTCAAGCGGCGGGCTCGATTTCAGAGCGATGACGGAGTACGCACGCGCCGTTGGTGGCCCAAAGATGCGCGCGCTCACCTTTCATCAGCGTGCGGCGATGCTCAAGGGTGTGGCCAAGCATCTCATGGAGCGCAAGGATGCGTTCTATGCGCTGTCATCGGCAACTGGTGCGACGAAGTCCGACTCGTGGGTGGATATCGACGGTGGCATCGGCACGTTCTTCGCCTACTCCAGTCGCGGACGTCGCGAGTTTCCGAACGAGACGTATCACGTGGAAGGTCCCGCCGAATCGCTGTCGAAAGGCGGCACGTTTGTAGGTCGTCACATTGCCGTACCACTCGAAGGCGTCGCTATTCACATCAATGCGTTCAACTTTCCGTGCTGGGGCATGCTGGAAAAGTTGGCACCGGCGTTGCTCGCGGGAATGCCGTGCATCGTGAAGCCGGCGACGGTCACCAGCTTTCTTACGGAGGCGATGTTCCGCTCCATCATCGAGGCGGACATCCTGCCGGAAGGCGCGCTGCAGCTCATTTGCGGGAGTGCCGGCGATCTGCTCGATCACGTCATGGAGCAAGATGCCGTCGCCTTCACCGGTTCTGCGTTCACCGGGCAGATGTTGAAAGAGAGCAAAGCGATCGTGCAACACTCGGTGCGTTTCAACATGGAGGCCGATTCGCTCAATTGCTCCATCCTTGGGCCCGATGCAACGCCGGGTACGGAAGAGTTTGATCTCTTCATCAAGGAAGTGGTGCGCGAAATGACCACCAAGGCTGGTCAGAAGTGTACGGCCATCCGTCGCACGATTGTGCCGAACGGCATGGAAGACGATGTGATCAAGGCGCTCAACGCGCGACTCGCGAAAACGACCATCGGCGACCCGACGGTTGACGGTGTGCGGATGGGGCCACTCGCCAGCAAAGCACAGGTGCGTGACGTTGGTGCGAACGCAGCGAAGATCCGCGCGTCGTCCGAGTTGGTATTCGGCGGTGGTGATTTTGACGTTGTTGGCGCTGACCGCGAGAAGGGATCGTTCTTTGCGCCCATGTTGATGGCGTGCGCAGAACCGTTTCGCCGGCACGAGCCGCATGACATTGAGGCGTTTGGTCCCGTGAATACCGTCATGCCGTACCGCACACTCGATGACGCGATCGAACTGGCCAAACTCGGACGCGGTTCGTTGTGTGGCTCCCTCATCACGGCCAGTCCCACCGTCGCACGCAAAGTGATCTTGGGTGTCGCCGCGTATCACGGCCGTTTGCTGGTGCTCGACAAACACAGCGCGAAGGAAAGCACCGGTCACGGTTCACCGATGCCAAACCTTGTGCACGGCGGCCCGGGTCGCGCCGGCGGTGGCGAGGAGATGGGTGGTGCGCGCGGTGTGTTGCACTACATGCAGCGCACAGCCATTCAGGGCAGCCCTGCGATGCTCACGGCTGTGACGCACGAATGGAGTGTGGGTGCCAATCAAACGGTGGATACCGTACATCCGTTTCGGAAGCACTTCAACGAACTCGAGGTCGGCGACACCATTGTCACGGGCAAGCGCACCATCACGCTCGATGACGTCGTCAACTTCGCGAACTTGAGCGGCGACAAGTTCTACGCGCATATGAACGACGATGACGCGCGTGCGAACGGCGTGTTCACCGGTCGCGTGGCCCACGGGTACTTCATTGTGTCCGCGGCCGCAGGGCTATTCGTCGATCCCGCGCCGGGTCCGGTGCTCGCCAACTACGGGCTGGAAAAGTTGCGCTTCACCAAGCCAGTGTATCCCGGCGACACCATCCATGTCCGTCTCACCGTCAAGCAGAAGACAGCCAAGGACACGCCGGTCGATGGCATTCCACAGGGCGTGGTTGAGTGGGACGTGGAGGTGTTCAATCAGGAGGACGAGCCCGTCGCCGTGTATTCCATTCTGACGCTCGTTCGGGTGAAAAGTTGAATCACCGAGGGGCGACACTTCTACTCCGCACGCAGCGCGATGAGCGGGTCCACTCGCGTGGCCTGTCGCGCCGGCAACCAGCAAGCAACAGCCGCGACACTCCCGAGCAGGATTGCAACCCCGCCAAACGTGAGCGGATCGAACGCGCCGACACCGAAGACAAGCGATCGCATGACGCGCGCCATCGCAACGGCGCCAAGTAGCCCTAGGCCGACACCTATCCCAGCGAGTCGCGCACCGTCCGACAGAATCAAGCGACGCACCTGCGCCACGTCCGCGCCGAGTGCCACGCGAATGCCGATCTCGCGCGTGCGCTGGGAAACCGCATGACTGAGCACGCCGTGCACACCAATCACCGCCAATGCGAGTGCAGCGAACGCGAACATGGCCAGCACCAGCATCGTGAACCGCCGTTGCGACATGGTGCCGCTGATCGTGTCGGTAAGCGGCTCGACACCGAAAAGCGGCAACTGCGGATCGATCTCGTGCATGGCGCGACGAAGCATCGGCGCGGCGAGTGCCGCATCGCCTGACACGCGAACGAACACCGCACTTGGCGACGGTGCTTGCGTCAGTGGGAGGTACACGGCCGGCGGAACGTCACTCGCGAGCCCCTTAAATCGCTCATTGCCGACCACACCGACGACGGTACGCGACGACCCCCACAGCCTGATCTGTGCGCCGAGTGGGTCGCGGCCGGCGAAGAAGCGCGCGCGCGCACTCTCATTGACGATAACGACCGGGCCGCCCGTCGCGTCGTCAGTTGATGCAAACGCACGTCCAGCGTGTACGGGAACGCGCATCGTACTGAAGTAGTTCGCACTGACGTTTCGAATGGACGGTTCCAGCCACGCCGAGCCCTCAGCCTCACGACCCACTACGCGAATCGAACTCGTAAAGCCCGCGTCCATCGGATTGGCTGTTGCGAGCGCGACCGACTGCACGCCGGGTAGTGCGCTCAAACGCGACGTGACCTCCACCTGGAACTTCTGACGCTCTGGCCAGTTGGGAAAGACGGCGAAATTCTGCGGATACCGAGTGTCCGGAAGTTGGAACTCCGCCTTGAGGACGCCCGACGCTTCGAATCCCGGATCGATATGTTGGAGCGCCCAGAGACTGCGGATTAACAGACCGGAGCCCACCAATAGCGTCGTGGCCATCGCCAACTCGGCAACGACCAACGACGAACGGAACGTCCGTGCCCAACCCGCCGCCGATCCGCTGCGGCCGCCCGCGTTCTGCATAGTCGCGTGCAAGTTGGATCGTCGCGCATACACGGCGGGCAACAACCCGAGCACAAGTGCGATAACCACGGAAACGCCTGCTGTCACCGCGAGCACGCCGAGATCCAATCGCACCTCGCCCGCGCGCGGAATCGTTGCTGGAGCAAGCGCGCGCAGTGCGGCAACAGCCTCAAACGCCAGCAGCGTTCCAAGTGCGGCGCCAGTAGCAGTCAAGACAATTCCCTCGACGAGAAACAGCCGCATGAGCCGCGCGGTGCTGGCGCCGAGCGCCGAGCGAACCGTCACCTCGTGCGTGCGACTGACCGCGCGTGCGAGCATCAGGTTGCCGACGTTCGCGCACGCAACGAGGAGCACCATCGCGACGGCGCCCACGAGGACAATCAGCGCCGGTCGCACGTTGCCAAACACCGCCGTCTCCAGTGGTTCAACAAAGGTGCCGCGTGCACGATTGTCATCGGGGTATGTGCGCTCCAAGTCGGCAGACACCGCCGTCATTTCACGCTGCGCCGACGCAAACGACGCGGCGGTTGCAAGACGCCCAACGACGAAGATCGGGTGATTGCTGCGCTGTGCGCTCGCGCCTGCACGCAACGGGGTCCACACGTCCACTCGCGGTCGACCACCGCGCTCGGCGAATCCACGCATGTATGTCGCGGCGCCCAACAGTTGCAGCACACCGAAGTCGCTGCCACTCGGCAGCACACCAACAATTTCACTTTCGACATCATCCAAACGTATCGTGCGCCCAAGCACCTCTCGGTCGCGCTGGAATGCTCGATCCCAGTACTCTTCGCTGATGATGACGGCGCGCGGACCTCCGTCGCGGTCTTCGTTCGCGCTGAACACCCGACCCGCGAGCACCGGGAGTCCCAGTGTCGCAAAGTACTGCTGACTGACGGAGATACCGGCCAGTCGCACAGCGTCCGCCGCGCCCAGGGACGCATTGACCTCAATTGGCGTAAACGCCGCGAGACGTTCGAATTGCTTGCTGCGGGCCTGAAAGTCAGCGAAGTCCGGAATCGATGCTGGTTCCCGGTTTGTGCCGCTCGTCCGATCCGTCTGCCAGACCATCGCGACGCGCTCGAGGTCGACAACGGGGGTAGGTCGCAGCAGCACGCCGTTGACGACACTGAAGGTCGCCGTGTTGGCACCGATGCCAAGGGCGAGCGAAAGCACCGCCGCTAACGCGAACACCGGGCTTCGGCGCAAAGAGCGAACAGCGAGACGAAGTTCCTGAACGACGATCGGCATGGCGAGATCTGCAGGGGGAGGCCTGATCACCTCGCAGTTAGACGAGCAGAAGCGTCAATTGGTTGACTTTGTATTCAAAACTGCTTGCGCTCGACAATTCGCACCGACACGGCCGCCAAGACCGTCGCAATCGCGACCGCCACCAGTAACCCAATCGCCGTTGTCCCGAATGCGGCATCTTCGCGCAACGCGTGCCGCCACATGCGGGTGACCGGCAGCGCGTTGACCACAACGGCCACGACGGCGAGCGACGCATACGTCTGCCACAGCTGATCGAGGACCGTCGCGAACACCGCCGACACGCCGAACGCCACCGCTGCGGCCGCCAGCACACACAGCACATACTCGGCGAAGCGCGCCACCGGCATGTCACTGCGCAATGATGCAGCCGCACTCCACACCACGAGCAACGTGATGGTCACAATGACCCATGCCGCGATCAGCCCGACCGCCTCGCGGACGAGTACCAGTCGCCGCCGCGAGATCGGTAACGAGAGAATGTAGAGCACCGATGCGTGCGGCTCGGATCGCGGACGTTGCGATACGTGGGTTGGAATGCCCGCGCCTGCGAGCACGATGGCATTCATGCAAAACACCAGCGGCAGGGAATCAAGGCGTCGCATCCACACATCGCCCGACACGGTGTCATCCAGAAACAACAGCAACAAGGCCGAATTGGCGATGGCCATCAGCACCATGCGCCAGCGCACGTCAAGCCATGCCAATTGCCACATCACATACCGCCGTGGTGGTTGCCAGAC
>JANMKU010000512.1:0-2381 GCA_031372205.1 Gemmatimonadaceae bacterium
CGTGCATCTCGCTGGCAAGCGCGCTCGGCGACGCAACACGCGCGAACCCGGCCGGCACGCCCAGCTCGGGACGACGACGAATGCCCACGCACGTGCACCCCAAGGCGGAAAACCGGACCGCCACGGCACTCCCGATACCGCCCGCGCCAACCACGAGCACACGACACTGATTGATCTCGCGCATCGGGCGCAGCGCGTTCGTGAATGGCGTTTGATCCCAGCGCGACTCCGCTTGCTGATGTACCGCATAGTCCAGACCGCGCACGAAATGCAACACACCGGCCAGCACCGTATCGGCAATGCCTTCGGCGTACACCGCCGCACTGTTTGTCATGCGCACACCCGACGCGCGGAGCGCAGGCGTCAGCGCACCCGTAACGCCAGCCGCTGCGCTGTGCACCCAGCGCAACGCCGGTGCAACCTCGAGAATGGACGGCGACACGCCGAAGCCGAAGTACACCTCCGCCGTGTGCATTGAAGCCAGTGTCTCAGCGCTCGGCTGATTCGTGCCCTCGCCCTTCGACAGCGACGTCGCCTCGACGATGACAACCTCCCACCCTTCGGGCGCAGCGGAACGCAATTGCTCCGCTCCCCACGCCGGCAAGCGCATGTGTGGCGTGCTACTCATCAGGTCCACCACCAACCGCCGTGTCGTTGCTGTCACTCGGCGGTCGCAACGGATGGCGACTGCAGTGCATCGAGCCCCATGCGCTCACGAACCTCGCGCATCGTCTGCTGCGCGATGCCGCGTGCCGTGCGCGCTCCGTCGGCCAGCGCATCAAGCACGCGCTGCGGTTCCGCATCGAGAGCGGCCGCGCGCTGTCGGATTGGCGTGAGCTCCTGAATCATCCCCGCATGCAGCACCTTCTTGCAGTCCATGCATCCCCAGCCAGCGGAGGTGCACTGCACCGCCACGTGCTCCACCGTTGCCGGTGGGCTGAAGGCTTTGTGCAGCTGATAGATGTTGCAGACCTCGGGTCGCCCTGGATCCGTGCGACGGACCCGCTGCGGATCGGTCATCGCGGGTCGCAACTTGGCCCAGATTTCGTCGTCGGTTTCCATCAACCCAATCGTATTGCCAAGCGACTTGGACATCTTCGACTGCCCATCGAGTCCCATGATGCGACGCGTTGGCGTCAGCAACGCCGCAGGCTCCGGGAAAAACCCTTCGCCAAAACGCGCATTCCACTTGCGTGCCGTACCGCGCGCCAGCTCCAGATGCTGCACTTGGTCCTCGCCCACCGGCACCAGGTCCGCGCGGTACAACAGAATGTCGGCCGATTGCAGCACCGGATACATCAACACGCCCGCCGGAATACTCTCGAGCTTCGCTGATTTGTCTTTGAATTGCGTTTGTCGCTCCAAATCGCCCAACGGCGTCAGCGTCGTGAACACCCAAGCCAGTTCCGTGTGTTCCGGCACGTCACTCTGCTGAAACAGCGTCGCCTGCGCTGGATCGATGCCGGCGGCCAATAACGAGCGCGCCATTTCCCAGCGCCGATTGCGCAGAACCGCTGGGTCGTAGTTGCCGGTGATGGCGTGATAGTCGACGACGCAGTACAAGGCGCCGGGATGCGAAGACTGCAACGCAACCCAATTCTTGACCGCACCGAGATAGTTTCCAATGTGGAGCTCGCCCGAAGGCTGGATGCCGCTGAAGATGCGTGACATCCTCCAAACGTATCGAACACCGAATCCCTCAGCAACGCACACATGATATCTGCGCAGCGTGGTCGCGACCACGAGCACTGGCGTGACGCCGCACTCGCTGCCGCCAGCGCGGCCGCCACGTTCATTGCGGAACGCGCGCTGACACGACATCTGCTCACGTGGGAAGAGAAGTCGGCGAGCGATTTTGTCAGTGTCGTAGATATCGGTGCTGAAGAACGCATTGCCGCGATCCTGCTGGAGCGCATCCCGGAGTTGCGGATTGTTGGCGAGGAGCTCGGTCCTGCGGGGGACACCGGTACTGGGTTGGTGGCCATCGTAGACCCCTTGGACGGGACAACAAATTTCCTGCACGGTTATCCGTCCTATGGCGTCTCCATTTGCATCGCCGTCGATGGTATGCCGCACGTTGGCGTCGTGCATGATGTGGCGCGCGGCGGTGTATACCATGCGACGACCGGTGGCGGCGCGTTTCTTGATGACGCACCCATACACGTTTCCACCTTGCAAACGCAGGCGCGGGCGCTCATCGGCACAGGCTTCCCCTTCAAGACCGTCAGCGAGGCCGATCAATACGTCACGCAATTGCGACGACTGATGCCGCTGGTTGCGGGTATGCGTCGCGCCGGTGCCGCGGCACTGGATCTGTGCGACGTGGCGCGCGGGAGGCTCGACGCGTTCTGGGAGCTCAAACTCGCGCCCTGGGACATGGC
>JANMKU010000541.1:0-1828 GCA_031372205.1 Gemmatimonadaceae bacterium
ACTGCAGCAGCGCACTGACGAACATCAGCGGGGAAAACGCATAGTCTACACGCGAGCGCGCAATACGCGTCGTGAACGATGCGGCGGGTCGCTCGATGCGCGTAATCGAGAACGTCGGCTCAAGCGCGAGCCGCTGTAGAATGGCGATGCGGCTCTGCGACAATGGGCTGCCACCAAACGTGATGCTGCGGATCGTGCCGTCGTAGTAGGCACCACTCTGCACGGCGAGCGTTCCCGAGGCGCGACGTTGCGCGCCGAACCCGTACGACGCGGTGACGCTGGGAAACGTGTACGCGCCCGGTGCGATGGCCGACGGCGAACCCGATGGCGTGAACGGGCGACGCAGAAACTCGTAGTCCTGTACCACGTCGAATGAGAGCTGGTCGCTGTTCGCAAACTCGGTGCCGACGTGTCCCGTCCACAACCGCGCGTCCACAGAGCCCGCGCCATTCTCCACGTACTCGCCGGACGCGGTCCACGTGACTTTGCGCACAACCGTCTGGCGCTTTGGTCGCGGGCTGAACCGCAGCTGCCCGAACGATCGGTTGATGTCGGAGCGACGGCGAAAGCCGATCTGCGGATCGAAGTTGCGGCCGACCGACAGGAACTCGGCCTGCGCACCGTATTTGTCCACGGAGTACTCAGCGCGTCCCTGATAGCTCTGATCACCGCCGCTCGTGCCCGTCGTTGCCGTGCGCGCCCAATAGGTGCCAATCGTGAGCGCTTGCGACAGAAGAAATGCGCCGTCCACCCCGTATGCGGCGCTCGATCCGGTGCCTGATGTTGCTACTGACCGGTTGGTCGCCATCACACCAATCGCGCTCCGCCGAAGCACGTCGCGCTTGAGACGCACGACGGTAAAATTCGTGGCCTTGGAACTCGACGCAGCGTTGCTCGCCGTGCCGATGTTCATCAGCCCGAGCGCCCATGGCCCAAGTTTTCCGGTCAACCGACCACCTGCCGTGATCGGGATGACACTGCCGGCGTCGAGCCCGATGCGCCGAGTGTAGAAGAGACTGGGTGTGTCGGACGTGTTCGACCCGAGTGCGCCACTGCCGCCGCGGGCGAAATCGAAGATGCCTCGCCCTTCCAGAAAGAAGTCGCGTTTCTCCGGGAGAAAGAGACTAAACCGCGTCAGGTTCACTTGCTGTTCGTCGATCTCCACCTGCGCGAAGTCGGTGTTGATCGTCACGTCCGCGGTAAGGTTGGGCGTAACGGCGTACTTGATATCGCCGCCCACTTCGCTGCCAAGCGCGTTCGTCACCACCGGTGTGCGCACACGATCCGTGGTGACGCGCGAGACGCCGTATGGCTTGAGCTCGATGTTCTTCCCGGCCTGCGGAAGATCGAGACCGACAAGCGTGCCACCAGCCGACACGCGATTGAGCGCCTGGGGACCGGCAAGAATGCGTGGCACTGGCGTCAGGTAGTCCCATTCATTCTTGTGCCGGATGGAACGGCGGATCTGCATGCCCCACGTCTGGTTCACACCCGCGCGGTATCGCAGCGACTTGAGCGGGATCGCCATCTCGACAGTCCAGCCGCCGTCAAACCGTCCCGTCTTGGACGTCCAGACCGGGTTCCAATCCGTGTTCGACCCACCCTCGTCAACGATGGAGTAGTCCGCCCGCGCGCCGAGGGGATTCGTATAGAAGGCGAACCCGCTGCGCCGATCGTAGAACGTGTCGAACATCACCCCGACGTGTTCGTTATTTCGCAATCCGCCGGTATCGCGCCGCAGTTCGTTCACCACCCAGTCTTCCGGTGGCGCCGAGTCAAAACAGCGGCACGTCAGATAGACATTCTTGTCGTCGTACGTGATCCAGAG
>JANMKU010000046.1:0-12197 GCA_031372205.1 Gemmatimonadaceae bacterium
CGTGGCCGCGACCTGCGCGCGTCCACTGGCCCGCGCTGTTACGGTCGCCTTGGTTGGATCGGTGCTCGACACCACCACTTGCGCAACGGACGGATCATTCGACGTCCACTCCACCTTCGCGCCGGTGCGCCACGCTGCATCTGTGCGCGCGAGCGTGACACCGACTGTCGTGACATCGCCCACAGTTAACGAATCGGATCCGGAGCGCCGCACCACGACCGGCACGCGCAGCGAATCCGTCGCGATCCCCGCCTGTGTGATGCGCACGACGATATTCGCCTGCCCCGCAGCACGCCCGACCACGACGGCGCGCAGCGATTCCCCTGGACCGCCACTCGGCGCGCGCGACACCGTGGCCACCGAGGAATCGGTGGACGCCCACGTCAAGCCAACGCCAGTGATCGGCTGACCGTCAGCAGTGATAGTGACAGCGAGTGTAGCGATTTCAGCGACCGCCAGCGAGTCCGCCCACGCACCCTTGGCGAGACGCGCACCCACTGAGCGCGTGGGCGCGAGTTCGTTCGTACACGCGGCGAGCAGCGTTGCAACCAGCCCCGCCGATGCGACGTACGACCATCGGGTCCGTGGATTCGTGAGCGACCGCCGGCTGCGTTGCGCGCGCGCGTGGGTCTGCGTTCGCCTCAATTCCCCGATGCAATCGTGCGAGCAGCGGATCACGGCGCCTCGCCTACGCGAACCGGCGTGCGTCGATTGATCGTAGTGCCGTCGCCCACATTTCGGTGACAGTGCACCAAAGGCCGGAGTCTCGGTGACAGTGCACTGATTACTCGGATCGCTGACGGGGATCATCGCCTCGATCGCCGCAGCACGTGGTGAATCGACCGTGTGACGTTGGTGCGCCATGATTGCCCCGTGCACGACGGGCATGTTGAACACTGTTGCGCCTACCGCTTCGGTGGATCGATGGTGCCGCTGCGTGCGCCGTAGGTAAGCGTTGTGCCATCGGCCGGTGCAGCGAACGGATTCGCGACGCCTTGCACGCCGACACCGCTCACCACCCAGTTGATCGTGAACGTTGACACCAATCCGTATGTCGGAGACCACGTCGGCGTCGTGCTGAAGTCAGGGATCGTCATATCGTAGCTTGCCCCACCGAGGTATGCGGCCGTGGCCTGCATCGTCGCCGATCGCGACCCATCGCTCACCGTCTGCGCATACGACGCCTGCGCGATCGATGCAGCGCCGCTGGCGAGCGTCCCTGCCGCACGCGGTCGCGCGTAGTCGGTGCCACCGATATTCACCACCGTCGGCAACGGCGGCACGGATCCGAGTGTGATGGTCTGATCCGACGACGCCCGTTGATACAACACGGAAATTCTCGCGATGTTTCCGCTCGACGTGACGGCAACGATCGCCATCGCGTGCAGATCCCCGGTCTGTTGGCGATCCGTTGGAACGGTGGCGAATGTGCGGGTGGTTCGCGTCGATGCATTGGAGAGCCACAACACATTCCCCAACGTGCCAGTCACGGCGGGCGTCGTCGTGGTGATATAACTGCCGCTGGCGGTCGCTTGATCGGCGCCGAGGTTGACGATGTTGAGTGTGCGGCTTTGCGGCGCGAACGCTTCACCGCCATTCATGTCGATCGCGGCGAGCGATGTTCCCGTTGGCGACACGCCACGTCGAATGAGCAGGCGTGTTGGTGCAAAATCTCCGGCGGCACTCACGGTGTACCGTTGCGCGATGAGATCCTGTGCGCCGTCCCACACGTTCGCGATGGAGAAGCCACCGCTGCCATTCACACCCGTCGCCTGCCCACCGAATGCAATCGCGCCGAGTTCGTTGGCTCCGATGCCCGTGATGGATCCTGTCATCGTGCGTCCACGCGACACATTGGTAACGCACAGCGCGGTACCAGCCTGCGTGAGTTCAGCGGCTGTCGCAAACAGCACTTGCATGTCATAGTCCGCTGCGCCGGTTTTCGCACGCGTGACGTAGGCCACGCCACCGCGTCCACTCGCCACGTCAAAACGATAGACGCCACCGCTCGCCGCGACCGGTGTCCACGCGCCAGTGCCATTCTGTGTGGCGAAAAATGCAACCGTGCGCGACGTATCACAGAATCGATAGGCAATGTTGCCCGTCCCGCCGCCGCCGGCCGATTGAATGACGAGCAGCACCGTCGCATTCTGAATGCCTGCCCCGGCCGCGGCACCGCTCACGGTGACCGTCGAACTGCTCGCGACGACATTCGCTGGCACGACGAAGGTGAGCGTTGTGGAATTGCCACTCACCGTGGATTGGGCCAGCGTTGCGGTCACCCCCGTCGGTACGCCAGTCACAATCAGCCCCACGTCGGCAGTAAACCCGCTTGGGCGCGTGATGTTGATCGTGACGGAGGCCGATGTACCCGCGATGATGGTGATCGGGTTGGGCGCAATGGCGAGTGTGTATCCGTTGCCACCGGTGACGACGAGTGTCACGTTGAGCGTCGCGTCGGCCACGCCACTTCCCGACCCGCGAATGGTGATCGTGTAGGAACCCGTCGCCACGGTCCCACTCACCACAATTTGCAGCGTCCCCGAACTGAAGCTTGCCCCAACGACGTTTCCTGCCTGAAAGGTGCAGGTGACACCTGGTGGGCATGTCGGCGTCAGCGTCACGGGTCCGGCAAATCCGCCGCCGCGCACCACGCCGATGTTGAGCGGATGACTATCCCCGGACGCCACCGTGACCGAGGCGGACGTCGCATTCAGCGCGAGTGTTCCGGCGGGCGTTGCGATCACGGTCACGGCCACCGATTGCGTCGCGTCGGCGAGTCCCGGTGCGCGCGCGCGAATGGTAAGCGTGAACGCGCCCGCGGCGGCGTTCGCGCCGGGTTGCACGGTCAGCGCGCTTTGCGTCACACCAATCGACATTTCAGCGGGTGCAAACGCCGCCGTCACGCCGGTCGGGAGCCCTTCGATGGTGAGATTGACGATGCCAAGAAATGGCGTACCGCGCATGAGTGATATCGCGACAGTGCCGCTGCTGCCGCGCGCTATCGAGAGCGCAGCGCTCGCGACCGTAATGCCGATTGATCCGACGTCGCCGCCCGACGAATCGGAGCCGGCAGCGGTGGGCGGAATAATCTTGTCACCGCCACTGCATGCGGCAGCGAAGGCGAGCAGCAACGGCGCACAACGAAGCCCTACGAAACGAAGCAGCGACACGTTCGGCTCGTCGAAGAGAGTGTCGAACGTGTCGCTGTGTAAAGCGTCGCACAAGAGTCGCTAAACGACCCGTTAAATTCATGGGCACGCTTTGTTACGCGCGGCCCGGTTGCCTGCCGCCTTCGCTACCGCTTCGGACATGTACCCACCTTCCTTGGTTTTACCGTAGTCGGCGGCGGTTTTACCGTAGTCGGCGGCGCCTGAGCAGTGGCAGATCTTGGATGCGGTGTTGACCCACACTAGTCCGTTGCCGCCGTCGGGTACTTCGACAGTGGGCTTGGCGGCCGCCTTGGTTTTTGGTATCACGCGCTCACCGTCTGGCGACGGGGCGCACACCGGGAGGCCAACCGCCATGGAGATCATCGGCCTGGACCTGCACAACCGCGCGAGCCAGCTGTCCAGCAAAGCAGACGATGGCACGATCACCGACCGCCGCATCGCGACCAGCCGGGAGCGGTTCACCGCCGTGTTCGGGGAGCGCTCGCGAAAGCGCTGGTGCGGGCGTAGGCAAGCGCGAACGCGGGGTCGCGCGCGATGGCCTGGTCGAAATACGGCGCGAGCCGGACCTCAAGCGCCCGCACCACCGCTCGGGCGATTTCCTCCTGGACGGCAAAGACATCCTCGAGCTGGCGATCGTACCCCTTCGACCAGAGCACGCTGCCGCCAGCATTGACCACCTGCACACTCACCTTGAGCCGATTGCCCGCACGGCGCACGCTCCCTTGCAGCACCGTAGCGACATGCAGCTTCTCGGTGATCGCACCGAGTTCGCACGGGTGCGTTCGCAGTCGACGTGATCGCGTCGACGAGCGTCCCGGAGCCCGCCACTTCGGTGCTCCTGGGGTCGGGTCTCCTGGCCCTGGGCGTCATGGTTCGCCGCCGCCGCGCACGGGCGTAGCAACGAAGGGCGGGGGTGGACGCACGTTGGCTGGGTGTATGCATCGTGAGGTGCGCCGTGGGGTTTGCGTCGTCGGAAAAGCACGAGGGAGATCGGTAGCGCAAGCACGAGCACCTCAGTCGCGCCAATGAGCTGCACGTCAGCGTGACATCAATAACCGCATCGACGACAGCGTAGGTCGCTCAAGCGACGATGACGTCAACGCCGATCAATTCGAAGTGGGACGCTGCGCCGAGCAGATGTCGATCGTTGGAGTAAATGCGATCCAGTCCATATTCGACCGCGCTCGCACAATGGATCGCATCAGCGGCGCGAAGTGCCATCGACATAGGGAGCGATGCAAACGCGGTGGTCACGCTTTGCAGCACAGCGGCATTCACCGGAATCAATGTCCAGACACCGTCGGCGCAGTCCTTCTCGAATTGCGACATCACTGCTGCCGTTTCACGTGGCGTGAGCGCCTGCTCACGTCGCTTACGATGCACTGCGGCCGCGAACTCGGCGCGTGTCAGCGCGGAGGTCACGAGTTCGTCCGTTTCCGCGGCGAGCGATCGCACGGTCTCGCTTCCGATCTCGGGCACATAGCACTTGACGACGAATGCGGTATCCAGGTACCGGCTGATCATTGCGGTCGCGGACCTCGGTGGGTCCTAGCTACCACCGGTCACGATCGTCGCTGATCCCGACCGCAGAGTCGCTCACCGTATTTCGCGTGAGCGCTGCGAATTCGGGCAGCAGCACGCGGTTGCGAAAGCTCCGGCGTTGATCGCGCTCCACGTACGATGTCAGTGTCGCCACGGGTCGGCCCCGGTCGGTCACCACCACTCCATAGCCCACCGAGGCGGCCTCACGCACCAGCGCACCGGTACGCTGGTGTAACTCACGGATCGAAATGCGCCGAATAGGACTCATGTGACACAATGTGTCACATCCATGTGCGCCGGCAAGGGGCGCGCCCACGCCAGCCAGTGCTGCACCCGCACGCGTCGCTACGGACTTCGCGCTGTCGCCATCGCCAACATCGGCCAGCGTCACGTTCATTCACGCGTCCGACACGCACATTGCCGACGCTTCCGTAGCGCGAATCAGGCGCCTGCGCGCGCTGGTGGACAGCATTCGTCCCGCGTGTGTGATCATCACGGGCGACCTGGTGAGGGACGCGCTGCGCGTTGGAGAGTCGGAGGCAACCGGATACTACGAACTGATCCAGCATGAGATCGCGCTGTTCACGCCGCCCGTGTGGACGGTGCCCGGCAATCACGAGGCCTTTGGCATCGAACGGGACAAGTCGGGTGTAACGGCGAGTCACCCGCTGTATGGCCGAACGATGTACCGTCACTATCGCGGTCCTGACTACTACTCATTCAACGCGGGCGGCGTGCACTCTGTCGGTCTCAACTCGGTCGATCGATGACACCCGCTACTACGGGCACGAGGACAGCGCGCAGCTCGCATGGTTGGAACGCGACCTGGCGGTGGTCGCGAAGACGACTCCGGTGGTGACGTTCAACCACATCCCGTTCTTCTCGTCGATGGAGACGGTGCATGGATTGTCGGAAGCGCCGCCCGCGCCCAGCGTCATCACGATCGGCGGCAAGGCGCAGTTCCGGCACACGGTCTCCAATGCTGCTGAGGTACTGGCACGCCTCGCGGCGCACCCGTATCCGCTCGCCCTTGGCAGACATATTCATGTGCGCGAACGCCTGCGTTTCGAAGGCTCGGCGACGCGATTCGACCAATCAGCAGCGATCGTCGCGCCCTCCGCGACCGGCGGCATGATGTTCACCTCCGGCATGACGGTCTATCGCATCACCGCTGGCCGCATCGACGACGGTCGGTTTGTGCCACTCGGTCTCGATCGACGCTGAATCGCCCGCGTCTTGCTGTAGGTCGAGTCAACGAAGGGCGTTGCTGAATCCGATGGCGACGTGGGGTCGTTGCACGCGGCAACTGCGAGCGAGAGCGTCACAGGGCTGGGGAAAGACGTCGCGTCTGCATTTCGAGCAGCTCCATCGGTGAGAGCTTCCTCGTCTCCCGTCGGCGGTCGCTGGCGGAGTCGTGACCGGCGTGATCAGGCCCGGGAAGGTGACGAACCAGAATTGAGGACGGATTTCCTCGCCCTGCGCTATTTCCCGCCGATGCATGGCCGTTTGCCTTGGTTTAACCTATGATCACTCCACCCGTAGCGCTCCGATCTTCGCGCACCGCAGGTCACTCCGGGAGAGAGGTATTTGTGAGTCGATTCCTCGTCTTTGGTGCACTCGAACTCGAGGCGGAAGCGGACGTCGACACGCGCTCGCTGCTGGCGCACTCAAAGCATGTCGCACTGCTCGCCACGCTGGTGGTCGGCACTCGCGGTCTTCACCGCCGTGGGCGGCTGGCGGCACTGCTCTGGCCAGAGCTCGACGACGTGCGAGCGCGCCACGCGCTGAGCAAGGCGGTACACAATATTCGGCGCACCTTGGGCGATGATGTGCTGCTGTTGCGTGGCAACGATGCCGTCGGCATCAACCCGGAACGACTGTGGTGTGATGCGGCAGCCTTTGACAGCGCCATCGACTCGGGAGCGCTGGAGCAGGCGCTCGCGTTGTCTCGTCGCGGCGAGGTATTGGAGGGATTCAGCATCGACGGCAACGCCGAGTTCGAGCACTGGCTCGACTCCGTGCGACTCAAGTTCCGGCAGGCGGCTCACAAGGCCGCTCTGCGGCTCGCGAGCGACGCGGACGGTATCGGCGACCTCTCCGCATCCGTGCAGTGGTCGCGTCTTACCTGCGAGATCTCGCCGCATGACGAGACGACGTTGCGTCTGTTGCTCGAGCGACTCATGCGCATCGGTGATCGTGCGGGAGCCTTGATGGCATATAAGGCGTTCGCGGAACGGCTGAAGCGTGACCTCGACACCGAACCGAGTTCGGAGACGCAGGCGTTGGCCAACTCGCTTCGCGCGAACACGCCTAATGGAAATGGAAATTCGAGCAGCATGGGAGGTGCGAACGGCGAGACCACGGGGACCCCAAAGCCCCCACATGTCAGCCTTGCACATGTCGCCACCGTGAGCGTCGACTCGGTCAATGTCGCATCCAACGAAGGTCCAGCGTCTCCAAGCGACGTCAGCGACACGGGAGCACTCGCGAGCCTCGCGGAGGGACACACGTCCGCAATCGGTAGGCCGAGCGAGCGTACGCGATTCGCATGGCGTTCACGAGGGTCACGGGTGTTTGCTGGTGCCGGGGCACTCATGATCCTCGCGCTGCTGTTTTCTTCCGGACGGGTTCCAGAGGCGACCATCGCTAGCGACTCGGGCGTCGCGGCCGCGACGGCGCCACCTTCAAATGTCGCCAAGCCCGTTGAAGTCCCGACATTCCCGCGAAAGAGCGAAAGCGTCTATGTACAGATGCGCATGCAGAAGGAGATCCTGAACCCGAAGGATCCTCGCGTGCTCCACCCCATCAATCCGTACGCGTCGCCAGCGTCGAATCCGTATTTCGTGATGTACCGACTAAAAGACTAAGTGCCTGGCGCGGTTGAGGCACTCACGGATTCTCTCTACGAGCCGTGGTCGAAGGCCCACAACCGACCTCCCGCGCGCGCCGCTTTTGCGGAGTTCATGCTCGGGCTCGACACACTGTCGAGAAACGGGAGAAGGGCCGCCATCAGACGCTTCACGAACGCCATTGTGCTCGATACCGCATTTGTCGAGGCGAAGACCTGGCTGCTGGATCAAGCCAACGCGGTAGTCGAGAACAAGACGTTCAGGGACTCGGTCCGCCGAACCGCGATTGCGCAGCGATCGAGCCTCGGCGAATTCGATCGCGTTTCGCTCGATCGTGTGCTCGCCTTTCTCGACAGGCGCTGGGAGGATGCGTACCTCGCATCACGCCACTTGGCCACGATTGCACCCACCACACCGGAGGCCATGGTGCACCTCGCGGAATCAGCGATGAATACACGGCGCTACGGTGAAGCCATCTCTGCTCTTCATCTCAGAGACGCGATGAAGGACAACTGGACGAGGCATCTTCCGAACTACAAGCTTTGGGACCTGCAGGCGCACCGTTTGATCGGGGACCTACCCTCGGCGATTACCGAGTGGCGGCAGCAGCGGTCGGAGCAACCGGGCAGTCTCAATACTTGCCTGATCGGTCTGGAAGTTCTGGCCGCGGCGGGCCGCGAGACCGAAGTGGATTCCATGGTGCCGGCGTGCATGGCCGTGCCGCGTGCTCCACCCACTTCAGAGGGCCCGTGGATGCTGGTGGGCCAAATGTACCGCGCATATGGTTACCTCCCCGCCGCGCGCCGGGCGTTCCGGCGCGCGGCGTCGGCCGACAGCGCCGCTCCCACAACCCCCCAGCGCACACAAGCACTGCATGCGGACATACAAATCCAGCTCGGCGAGTGGAACAGCGCGTACGCCAATCTGAAAGCGTTGAGCGATGCTGCTGACTTGAGAAGCCGGGTGTATTTCACCGTTGTCGCGGCGCATGTCGGTGACACCGCGACGGTTGCCGCAACTCTCCGGTGGCTTGACGACTACGCTCGACGCACCGGGCTCGGGAATAGCGCCCTCAATGAAGCGCGCGCGTTCATCGTGCTGGCACAGGGCAGGCGCGATGAAGCGATTGCCCTGCTGAATGAGGCAATCGAGACGGGAGCCTCCCCTTTCTTGCGCGGCTGGTACGCGCACCGGGAGCTCGATCCGCTCCGCAACGACCAGCGGTTCAAGCACCTGGTTCAGCCGAGGCGGTAGAAGAAATCGCCAGCTTCCGGACTTTTTCGCCCGTTTTGTAGAAAGCATCGCGACGAATTCTCGCGTTTCTCAGTTGGAGACACGTCAGGGAAGACTGAAGGAAGAGCCGAGGAAGGCGGGACCGCAACTTCAGCACTCCGATTCCCCCTCCCTGATCAAGGATGTCCGAATGAAGCGCCGCGTCCTATTCGTCCTGTTGCTCACTGCCTCGGCGGCGGCGTGCGCCGAGCGCACTTCGCTCACCGCGCCCACGGCCTACGAAGGCGCGCCGCTGGCCACCGTCACTGGCGGGTTCCCGCTGCTTGTAGACATCGGTCGCGCCTTCACGCCCGACACGCTCGCAACGGGACTATCGGGCGGGCTCTACACCTTCGGCCAGAATGAGCGCTATTCGCTCGGACTCGGCGACCGCACCAACCGCTCGGTGCCAACGCGCGTCGGCACGCTCGCCACATGGGCAGTTGTGTCGCAGGCGAGCCAGCATGGTCTCGCCATTCAATCGGACGGGACACTCTGGGGTTGGGGGCAAAACGACAACGGTCAGGTTGGCTCAGGCGACAAGGCCGACAAGCCGACTCCGGTGCGAGTGGGCGCGTTCACCGATTGGACGGCGGTTGCCAATGGTCGCGCTCACAGTGCGGGATTGAGAAGCGACGGCAGCCTGTGGACGTGGGGGATCAACAACTTTGGCAGTCTCGGTCAGGGAGACCTCGTCGATCGTATCGTTCCGACTCGAGTAGGGGCTGCAAACGACTGGATGAAGCTCACCGCGGGATATGTGCGTACCTTCGCGATCAAAGCGAATGGCACGCTGTGGGGCTTTGGCGGAAATACGAATGGCTCGCTAGGTACCGGTGTTGTCGGCGGTGGCGGTGGCCCATACACGGTTCCCGTGCAGATTGGCTCGGCGGCGATGTGGCTGCAGGTATGCACCTCCAACAACGGAAACTTCTCGGCCGGAGTGCAGACGGACGGCACGCTCTGGACGTGGGGCACGGGCTCCGATGGACAACTTGGACTCGGCACTACGACGGACCGGTACCAGCCGACGCAGGTTGGCGTCGAGACGGACTGGGGAATGGTCGATTGTGGCTGGACTCATACGGTCGCCATCAAGACCAACGGCACCTTGTTCACGTGGGGCTCGAATGGCGACGGCCAGCTTGGCGTGGGCAATACGATCACCAAGTTGTCGCCCGTGCAGGTCGGCACGGCGTCCGATTGGTTCAAGGCATCAGCCGGTCACGCGCACACGTTGGCGATCAAGACGAACGGAACGCTTTGGGCCTGGGGCAACAATACCGTAGGACAGCTTGGCATTTCCGGAACCGCCGATCGCTTGACGCCTGTACAGGTGGGCACTGCGTCCGATTGGAAGGCGATTCAGGCGGTCGGTGGCGGAGGTGGCAAGAGCGTCGGCAGCGGCGCGGCGATTCGATAACTGGTGGGGGTGAGAATGCGGTGACATTGGCGAAGGCACGCGACGACCATCGCGTGCCTTAATGCGCGGTACCCGGTGCGATTGAGAAGACTTGAGGACCGGCATCCACGGTGAGTCCACCCGCTCCGCGCTGCCCGTCGGTACACCCATAGAAAGTCCCAGCAGTTCTACAAACGGGAACCGTTCCCGCGCGCGCGCCAAAACTATTCTCATTGTCCATACCCCAGCAGAGCGTCGTCAGTATTGACGTGACGCCGCAGGTCGCGAATTGCGACGCGGTCAACGAGTAGAATACGGCGTTTGTCAGCACGGGGACCGGTGTGAGACTGCAGGGCTTCGCGCCATAGCAGGTATCACCGGTCGGCGCGCCAACTTCCAATACCGTGTTGTTCCCCCAGCAATACGCACGGCCAACCACGGTGAGCGCGCAAACCTTTGCGGATCGAGTCACCACCTGATTCAACAGCTCGCCCGCCAACGGAGCGCCAACGGCCACGGGCGCGAGACTCTGGTCGCCAATTTGGCCGCCCGCACCAATGCCCAGTTGACCAAGATCGTTTCGTCCCCAGCAGTACGCTTTCGCGGAGCGAGTGAGGCCACAGGTTGTTCCACCGCCCGTCGACAGCGCTGAAAATCTCAGATTCGTATGCCCAGGCAAACACATCGCGCAACAGCGAGACATCGCGCAATTCATACACCGCGAGGGTGCCCTGTGCATAAAGCGTCTCGGGCACGTCGACGAACGATAGCGGGCAGAGGTTCGCCTTGATGAGTGGAATATTCGCCGCAAGCCGCGACGTGCGTTTGTTGACGTCGATGAAGGGCTGAAGGTACGGCAGATGCACCATGGCGAAGAACGACTGCTCCATGGGATCGACAATCGCCGCTGCGGTGTGCAGCAGCGCGTTGAATCGTTCGTCAATCACCTGCGGAATGGCGGTTGGCGTAAAGAGTGACGCGCCGATCGTGACCGGGGAGGTGCGCAGCCGTCCTTCGTCGTCGCGGTTCTGTAGCAAATTTTCCGCGAGCAGTCCGTGCAAACTCATCAACGTGTATCGGTCGAACGCGATGTCCGCTGCGTTCTCTACAAGAAACTCAATCGCTGCTTTGTGATTGAGGATCATTTGTCTATCGCGATTCGACGCACCTACGGCGTCACGTCCGCCGTGAATCACTTCTTCGGTATCAATGCCGGTGTGTTCCCTTCGAGCCGGCTCGAACCCCATGACAGGTCGATGATGAGCCGCTTCATGATGTCACGCGCGTAGGTGCCGACCGGTTGGTCTGCGTATATCGTGCGTCCGAGTTCGCGCAAAGATGCGCGGAGTGACTGTGGGAGGTACCCTGTTGTTCCCGGGCGATACGCGTCCAGAAACTCCGCCGTGTAGGTACTGGGCCGTCGTGCAGACGCGTGACGCATGAGCAACTCGCGCGCGTGCGTGGCGGCGGCGGCGAGTGGAATGACGTGCGCATCATCCGTGTCACCGCTGATGCGGGTTGGCTCCACGCCGTGCTCGATGGGCCGTGTGCGTTCTCTAAATTCTGTCGCAAGCTGAGCCATATCGTCTCACTGTAGCGCCGTTCCCGGAGGACCGGACCCGTTTCATCGGGAGGCGCAGGAGAATGCTCAGCATGTTAGATCGTCACGCCGTGCAGGCGTTGTTACAGGCCGGGCAGTCGCCCCGGCAGATCGCCCATCAGCTGGGGATGTCGCGGCGCACCGTGCAGCGGATTGCGCTCGAGCCGCCGGTGGTCACCGCGGATGACGCCGCGGCCCACGCCGCGTGCGGCATTGGTCGGCCCGGCGACAATTGCACGGCGCCAACGCGGATCGGCAGTTGCAACACCGTGCGATCCAGTTTGTCGCTCGACACCGTGGCCGCGACCTGCGCGCGTCCGCTGGCCCGCGCTGTTACGGTCGCGTTGGGTGGCTCGGTG
>JANMKU010000073.1:0-2151 GCA_031372205.1 Gemmatimonadaceae bacterium
CAGTGCGGACGGCAAGACGTCCATGCGCATCATTGTCAATCCGCTCATCACCGTGGACGACTGGGCCGTGCTGTCCGACGGCACGGTCGCGTTCATTCGCGGTCAGGACTACCACGTCGACTGGCTACGAACTGATGGATCCGCGTTCTCCTCGGCCAAGCTCCCGTTCGACTGGAAACGTCTGACCGACGACGACAAGCAGCACCTGATCGATTCGGCGCGTACGGCGGCCGACAAAGCAGTGGCTGATGCAAAGGCGAACGCGGGTAAGCCGGACGCGGCAGGGGCCGAGAAGGCAGCAGTGGAGCACTTCGTCGCGGCTACTGGCGGCGGCGGCGCGATGGGTGGAGCCAGTTTTGGGACGCGAAGCGGCGGTGGGGAGCACGGGACCGGCAGTGGCGGAGGTGATCACGCGTACCTCAGCGGCGCAGGTGGGAGCATGAGCGCGACCACGCAAACCGAGTTCGTGCCCATCAGTCAGATCCCCGACTACTACCCGGCTATCCGTGCGGGCGCGGCGAAGGCTGATCTTGATGGCAATCTGTGGATACTGCCCACCACGTCGGCGCAGGCGAAAGCGGGGGAATTGATCTACGACGTAGTGAACAATCGCGGTGAGTTGTTTCAGCGTGTGCGGCTACCGATCGGACGGTCGATTGCCGGATTTGGTCGCAACGGCGTGGTGTACCTGACGTATCGCGACGGCACCATCGGATGGTATTTGGAACGCACGAGAATTCTGAGCGACACCCGCGCCACCAATTGAGGCGCTACTCTGCGAGCACAAAGTCACCGCAGGCGATGATCTTGCTCAGACTCGCCGCAGATTCATGAATGCTGACGTAGTAGCTGCCACTGTCGGGTAGCGGCACACGCAGCGTCGCTTTGCCTTCGGCGGTGCCCTGTGCTGTCACCCGCAACAGCGAGTACGCTTTCGCGCCGCCAAGCACGGCACCGCCTCTTGCACAACTGCCGACGTGTACGTGCCACGGTCGAGTGACACCGGCGACATCGCCTTTGTACGATACCTCGGCCTGCGTCGTGCCAACCGTCTTGCCACCGACCAATGCGATCACGCCGCGGATTTTTGACCCTCGCACGCCGAGGACCATGCCGTCCCATGCGTCATGTCGACGGGCCAGGGCTGCGGCGAGTGATGAGGACACGAGCACGAGTCCGATAGCGGCCATTGCAAATCGCTTCATGTTTGGCTTTGTGTGTTGAAGACGGGGGAATCCGGTGCGTGCGATGCGTGCTACATGATCTGCTTGAGTTCCTGATACTCGCCGCGCGTCCGGAGCGTGATGCGGACTGCGCCTTCGGACCGGTTGCGCCAGAACCATCCGTGAATACCGTCGAACGCCGCCACTACCTCACCCTGCTCACCGCGCGACATTCCGCGCTTATAGCTATGTGAAAAACCCTTTGGCGGATTGGGCGGCTCGCCATGCAGGTTGTATGTCACCTCTGCCGTGTCTGCTTGCCACTGATACGCGGCCTTTTGGTCTTTGCGCATGCTCAGCTTGAGTTCGATGCCCTTGCCCGGCGCAAGCGTCACCGTCATTGAGTCACGCCACTTCTGTGCGGCGTCGGCAGCAAGTCGTGGGTCGGCCTCACCTGCAGCGAGTGCTCGCTCGACGGCCGCCGTCTCGCGCGCCTCTTGCGCCAATTCCATTTTGATCTGACCCATCTCCGTCAGTCCGAGCACTCGTCCGGTGCCCAACGGATCCACTGCGTACTCGGCGGGGAGGACAACGGTCACGAGGAGCGTCGCGGCAATGGCCATTGCGACAAGCGTTGAGCGCAGCAACGTGCGGGACGACGGCAGCGTGTCTTGGGCCGGTGGAACGTGTTGCATGTGCGACTCCTAGCCGCGAGGGGTGATGAAAAAACCCGCGAGCTGATAGCCCACGAGCAGGAATCCAGCGGTCATGAGCGCGACATTCGCCGTGTATGCGTGGCGCAAAAAACCGGAGCGGCGACGCCAGTAGCTCATGGCGATCAGGACGGCGCTCAGCGCGAGTGCCTTGCGGCCATCGGAGACAGAGCCGCACGCGAGCACGCGCTGCACGATGAGTTGCTCCGCCCCGTGGGTCGAGAGCACCATCACGGTGCCGCCGATGACGCCCATCCAGATGTTGAAGGGCGCGG
>JANMKU010000082.1:0-16431 GCA_031372205.1 Gemmatimonadaceae bacterium
GCGGAGAAGTTGCCGCCGACCATCGCACAGAGCGGACCAGCGCTGCTGGCGTACGCCGCGATCGGTGGACCCGCCGACAGCCTGCGCGTGTTCGAACTGCGCGTCACGAAAGGCATAGGCGCGTTGCCGGCGGAACAGCAAATGAGCCAGCGGACGCGATGGTTGATGCGTCCCGTCACCCTCGCGTTCCCGGAAACCAGACTCGCCGCACTCGCGGCCTTCGACATTCCGCGCTTTCGGACCGCCAACCTGGTCAACGCTGCGATACGGAGGGACACGGCCAGCGTGCGGTCGATCACCAGCGCGCTGACCACGCTGCGACGAAGTGTTCGACCTGCCGACATCACCATCGACGGACTGTTTCCGGAAGCCGCCGCACTCACGGAAATTGGAGATTTGGCCGGTGCCGCTGGATGGCTCGATCCCACGCTCAATGCACTGCGTCAGTCGACGTCGCAGGACATTGCGCTTCCTGCACACGCCGGTCCGCTCTTGCGGAGCGCCGTGTTGCGCGCCACACTCGCGGACCGCGTTGGCGACGCGACGACGGCGCGGCTTTGGGCCAAAGCGGTGATCACGATGTGGTCTGGTGCTGACGAATTTCTCCAACCAACCGTTCGACGAATGGAGCGCCTCGTTCGATGAGATTCTCTACACGGCAGACATCAATGTCGAGCATATCGCGTGCGGCACGTATGAGGGCTTCGGTGGCCGGGGTCGTGTTGCTGACACTCGTCGCGGCGACCTGCACGCCGAGTCCTCCACCGCAAGACAACGCCGGCATCGTGCATGCGAGTGGTTCGAGCATTTCGCGCGATCGTCCGGAATGTCCGCAAGCGTGGGACAGCATTCCACTGTTTGCTGCGACGAAGGGCCGCGATACCGCCACAGCGACCGTCGGCGGCTGGGTTGGTCGGCAAGCACTCGGCGCGTCGGGCCCCATAACCAACATTCCCGAATTCCACGATTGTCAGATGTTCATCACCGCAGACGGCAAGTCGTACGACGCCCTGTATGCGATTTTCGCGTCGTTCAAGCTTGACACCGTGGTGAACCAACTAAATATCGACTCGTTGTCCTGGGCATCGTCGGACAACGCGGTTGCGACCGTCAACGGCGCAGGAGTCGTGACCGGTGTGACGCCAGGTGCCGCGACGATCACTGGCACCTCAACGGTCGATCCATCCAGAAATCAGGCATTCGCCCTGATAGTCCTACCCGGCCCGGCAGGCCCGGACTCGACGGTGTACGTGGGCCCGGGTCTTCCGCCGCCACCTGCTATCCGAGTGGGCCAGAAGTTCACCTTCGCCATGACACTGGCGCCGCCAACCAAATCCACATTCCCGGTTGGCGAGGTGTATACCTACGGCAGCGGCTACACCGCCCTTGGCATCGGTGCCGATTTCAACTGCCTGTATATCTACTTTGACGCTGACAAGGTGATCACAGCGAAGATGGTCCACGTGTCGGCTCCCGCGCTGGATGGGAGCACGTGCGCCACCAAGTCTGATCCCGCCAAAGAAATCGGCACCGTTTTGCAGGTTGTGCGCCATCTCGCGGCGCGCGACGCCGACGTACCACAAGCCGCCCGCTGGGACTTTGACCGCAGCAACCGGCAGCAATACATCGGGATCAAATGCGGTGCCGCCTGGTGCGAGATCGGGCAACCTGGCTTTGTGAGTTCGGGAGACTACCACGCCGCAGAAGGCGTGACGAAGGACGAAGCACGGGTCATTGAGAACAAGGGATGGTACGATCAGCAGTACCTCGCCATGTATGATGTGGCAACGGGCAAGGTCGCGCCAACGCGCATCAAAGGCACAGTGATTCCGCATCCTGAACCCGAACCGAGGGTCCTCAAGGACTACGAAAACACGTTCGTCCCTATCGCCTATGTTGCGTTGGATGTCAGCGAAGCCAGCGCCGAGGCTGTGCAGGCGTACCGTGAGAAATACGGGTTTGTCGCGACACCCGTATCAAACTTTGCGAGGATGAACCGACTCGACTTGTGCCTCGGCACCGCGTCTGGTTGTGGCGTGAACCCACCATCTGCCGCAACGTGTGCAAAGACCACGCTTGACCAGTATGCACCTGGGGCGCGCTGGTGGGTGAAACTCACACCAGCCAACGGCGGTAGCCCGAAGTACAGGTGCGTGACCCGCCGACTGCACGCAAATCTCGCCAAAGCACTGTGGCCACCGGTTACGGCGCGCTGGCGTTGGCTGGCCATGGACGAAACCGTCTGGCGCGAATGCGTCGTGGGCTGCTGTGAAGTGGAAGTTGACGTTGATGCACCTGCTTGGTAGGTACGCACGCACGATCGCCGCTGGACTGCAGTTCTCCGCAACCACTTTTCTGGAAAGCGCATGTCGACACATTCTCGTCTCTTGGTCGCACTCGGCGCCATCGCAATGGTGCAAACCGACGCAGCCGCGCAAGCAGCACCCGCGCAGCCACCCGCACCGATGACGTTCTTCATCACCAGCGTCGGCAAGGGTGACGGCGCCAACCTTGGTGGACTCGCCGGCGCCGACACGCACTGCCAGACCCTCGCTGATGCCACCGGCGTGCGCGTACCGGCCGGTCGCACATGGCGTGCGTATCTGAGCGCTGTTGGCACCGACGGCAAACCCATCAACGCGCGTGATCGCATCGGTGCGGGACCATGGCACAACGCCAAAGGTGCGTTGATTGCCGCCACCGTGGCTGACTTGCACGGCGACATCGTGCGTGACCGCAATCAGATGAACAAGGTCAACGCGCTCACGGAAAAAGGGCTGCCGGTGAATGGCGTTGGCGATACACCAAACACGCACGACATCTTGACGGGGTCGGACTCGTTCGGTCGCGCCGTGGGCGGAACCTTCGACACGTCGTGCGCCAACTACACCAGCAACTCGGCGACAGGCAGTGCGATGCTCGGCCATCATGATCGCACCGGTGGTGGCAACACGTCGTGGAATTCGGCGCACGCTTCACGCGGCTGCGGGCAGGCGAACCTTGTGGCGACCGGTGGTGCCGGGTTGTTCTACTGCTTCGCCGCGAACTGACGAACCTGCGGCGGTGTGCTACTGTGGCAACGATCGCGCCTGCACCTCCTCAGCGCTCAATCCGTAGAGGTGCGGCGTGGTCACGCCGCGCAGTCCGAGCATGAGATACAGCTGCCCGCGGTGGTGCGCCTCATGTTCGATCAGTGCGCGTAACCACTTCCACACCGTGATCGGCGTGCCAGTGGGTGTCTGACACGATTCCGTGAAGCGCGACTCCGGCAGCGATGCGAACAACGCGCGAGATTCACTGTGCAGCCGGTCGTAGTAGGACAGCACCGCGTCAGCGCCGTCTGCCAGCGCGCGATCGTGCCCCGCGTAACAACTGGGGCGTCCGTGCACTGTCTCCGCGTACATGTAGCGTTCAATGCCGGCGAGATGCCGCACGATATCGCCGAACGTAAAGCGACCGGCAGCAGGAGCCCATTCGAGGTCGTCCGGTGGAATGAGCACGACGATGCGTCGCGTGCGGTCGTGTACGCGGTCGAGGTAGGACAGGAATGCGTCGTGGTGCATGGTGTCGTGCAGGTTCACGGGTCGGGGAGCAGGTCAGCGAGGAACTCGGAGCCAGGTGCTATGGCGGTGACCAAGAGATAGTCTCGCGCCCGCGTACACGTGACGTAGAGCAGCTGTCGCTCGGTGTCGTACACGTCCTTCAAGTCCGACTCGTCGGTGACGGACTCAATGCGCGACTGCAGCGGCAGCACGTCGTCATCGCAGGCGGCAACGACAACCGCACGGAACTCCATACCCTTGGCCAGATGCATGCCGATGTCGCTGGGGAGCACGGGTGGGCCGCGCACGCGCGCGGCAACGGTGGCGCCATCCTGGGCTTGGCCAGTCAACGCCGCACATTGTTGGGATAGATTTCCGGATGCACCGCCTTCTGAGCAATGAATGCCAGAAAGGGTTTGCCTGTTGGTGCGGACGTGATGAAGGACACTGCCTGTGCCGTGAGGATGTCCGTCGTGTAGCCGGTGCTCGCGACCACCGCGCCATCGATGTTGAGCTGCGGGTCGAAACACACGCCTTGACCAAGGAAGCTCACCCAGCGATCGAACCCCGGTCGCGGCGAATCGTCCATGTGTCCCATATGCCACTTCCCGAAGAAGCCGGTGCGATAGCCCGCGTCGTGCAGCAACTTGCGGAACGTCACGATCTGGTGACTGCGTTCCGATCGTTCGTCGTTGTCGACAATGCCATTGTGCAAGGCGTACTGGCCCGTCATGAAGATCGCCCGGCTCGGTGAGCAGAGCGGTGCCGATGTAAAAAAGCGCGTGAACGACGCACCTTCCCGAGCCAGCCGCGTGAGGTTCGGCATGTCCACAAACGGATGATGGACGACGTCATCGTAGCGCACGTCGTCGAGCAAACGAAGACGATGTTAGGGCGCGGGTCTCGCGCCGCGCCTGTCCGCGCACATCGGCAGCGCCAAGCATCAACAGGGCAACGCGCAGCACGATGGACCGTGGGACGGTATGGTAGGACATCGATATAAGGTGACCGAAAACACGGTCGTCAGGCAAGGACCAACGCGAGGGTCCGGTGCCACGTAGTTTCACACATCGCGCCATCGCGCATGTTCCGTGACGAACTGTACACCAACCCGCGCTCCCATGACACGAACCCGCGCCTCTCTGTGCATCGTGCTCGCGTATTCCGCGCTGGCGTATGCCGCCTTCGCGCGCGAGGTACGGGCGCAGGTCACCGCACGCCCGGCGAACGACGTGCAGGCCACATACGCCAAGCGCGAGCTGCGTATTCGCATGCGCGACGGCGTGCAACTCTTTACGTCGATCTACACGCCGCGCGACACCACCAAACGATATCCGATCATGCTCATGCGCACGCCGTACGGCGTGGCACCATATGGTCCGGATGCCTATGCCACCGCACTCGGTCCGTGGAAAGCATTTCAGGATGATGGGTACATCTTCGTCAATCAGGACGTACGCGGTAGGTACCTGAGCGAGGGCTACTACCAGTTCATGACGCCGCATATTCCCGACAAGAAGAGTGTCAACGATGTCGACGAGTCGACGGACACGTACGACACGATCGACTGGCTCGTCCAGCACATCCCCGGCAACAATGGGCGCGTTGGCACATGGGGAAACTCCGCGCCGGGTTTCTTTGTGGCCGCTGGGCTACCTGACGCGCATCCTGCGCACAAAGCGGCGTATCCCTCAGCGCCGATGATCGATTGGTATCTGGGCGACGACCGTCATCACAACGGCGTGTTGACGCTCGCGCAAACGTTCAACTTTCTGAGCGGGTTCGACCAGCCGCGCGCCGGGCCAGTCACGTCGTACCCAGCGCGGCCCAGCTTCACCACCGGCGACGGTTACAACTTTTTCCTCGGTACCGGTCCCAACAAAAATCTCTCGCCAGACCGACTGCAGGGCCGCGTGGCGTTCTGGGATTCCATCATGACGCACCCCAACTACGACACGTTCTGGCAAAAACGCGGCATCTGGAAACACGTGAAGAACATCAAGCCGGCGGTGCTGACGGTTGGTGGCTGGTATGACGGTGAAGACCCATATGGACCGCTGCGCCTGAACCAGTCGCTCGAAACCATGAGCGCATCCACCCAACGCACCTTCGTCATGGGGCCGTGGACGCACGGCGCCTGGAACCGCGGCGGTGACGACTCACTCGGCGTGCTCAAGTTCAATAGCAAGCCGGGCCAGTTTTTTCGCGACAGCATCGGCTTTCCGTTCTTCAGTTGTTTGCTCAAGGATCGCTGCGAGGTGACGGTGCCCAAAGTCGCCGTGTTTGAGACGGGCACCAACCGCTGGCGCACCTTTGACGCGTGGCCCCCCAAAGCGGCGACGGCGCGATCCCTCTACTTCGCCGATGGTGGTCGACTCGCGTTCGACGCACCAAAAGCAACGACGGCATCGGACTCGTACGTGAGTGATCCGGCGCGACCGGTGCCGTACACGTCGGCCGTGTCCTTCGGCTACTACTCGTTGTATCCCATCGAAGACCAGCGCTTTGCCAGCCGACGGCCAGATGTGCTGGTATACGAAACAGAACCGCTCGACAAAGAACTCACACTCGCAGGGCCGATTGGCGTGTCCCTGCACATTGCATCGACCGGTACCGATGCGGACTTCATCGTCAAAGTGATTGACGTGCACCCGGACGCGCCGGCTGGCGGACGCGGCGCCTCGAATCCGCTGGACGGATACCAGCAACTGGTGAAGGGTGACGTGTATCGCGCGCGCTGGCGTCGCTCATTGGAGAAGCCACAGCCACTGGTCGCCGGTAAGCCCGACTCCGTGAACTATGTGCTACACGACGTCTTTCATACGTTCGCGAAGGGACACCGACTCATGGTGCAGGTGCAGAGTACGTGGTATCCCCTCGTCGATCGCAATCCGCAGAAATTTGTACCGAACATCAACACCGCCAGCGCCCAAGACTTTCAACGCGCCACCATGACACTGTTCCGTGGCGGCGTGCGTGCGTCGCACTTAGTGCTACCCGTGCTGTCGCCCAACCCGGTGCCGTAGCCCTCTACGATGACGCGTGGCGGCGCACCAATCGATGCGCCGTGCGCCGCCACTACCAACACCCGACTGCGCTAACTGCCACTCACCTGCGTGCATCCCTTGGGTTGCGGATTGCGCTGGTTGCACTCGTCCGCCGGCAGCGGCACGATCGGGAAAATCCGGTGCGTGGACGCGAATTTCGGCAGCTCGTTCAAGCGACCATACCGTCGCATGTCCACCCAGCGATGTCCGTATTCGCCAAACAGCGAGTAGCGGCGGTTGTACAGCAGTTCGGTGACCAGATCACCACTCGCATCGGCAGCGAGCGGCGCCAGACCACCGGATACCGTCCGAATAATGTTGAGATCCTGAATGGCAGCCGCGCGGTTGCCAAGCCCGATGTTGGCCTCGGCGCGCAGCAGGAGGAGTTCTTCGTTCCGGATGATCGAAATGGGTGCCACGTTGGTCGCTGCGATATTCAGTCGCGTGTTGGAACTAATGCCCTGACTGGTGAGCGTGATGGTGCTCGTGGCGACTTTGCCCGTGCGCAAATCGGGCGTGCCATCGGGGCGGCGTAGAGCGTCGGCCAAGAACGAGGGATGCGCAACGAAGGCCCGCGGCGATGCGTCGAACATGGGATTGGTCGCATCGCCCGATGCCGTTGTGTAGACGTGACTGACCCCAACCGCGAGCGTCGCCGCTGTTGGTGTCGCCGCGTTGATGAACGATTCGCCAAGCGCAGTCAAGGCGTCCGCCCAGCGCGACCGGTTGGTTTCCAGACGTGCCTTGAGCGCACGATTGACGCGCAGAAACGTGGCCGGTGTGTTGAAGCCCGTGAAGCCACTCGTCAGCGTAAAGGAAAACGCGCTGCCGGCCGCATTGAGATGCGTCTTCCCTTCATCAAGCAACGCGGCTGCGCGGGTGAATCCGTCTTCACGCGACACGAAATCGCCGAGTTTGTTTGCGGTGGGGTCGACCGTGAGCACGATGCCAAAGGTGTCGCGCACCCGCAGCTGGTCCATCATGGCGAGTGCCATGAACGTCTTCGTCAGTCCCTTGATGCCTTCCTTCTGCGGCGCGGTGAGGTCCGGTGCTTTGTCGACGATGTCGAGAATCGTTTGGCCAGTGAGAATCTGCCGATACGTACCCGCCCAGCCGATGTCAACGCCAAATCCACCGGGCGTGAGCGGTTCCACCAACCACGACAACACAAACCGCGGATCGGCCTGATCGAGGTTGTACATCTCGCGGCCGAAAATACCGAGCGTTTGCGCATACGCACCCACGGTCCCCCGCGCGCCCACAAGCAGCCCAACCACCGTCGTGTTCACACTCGCCGCATCGGGCTTGTTGAGCAAGCCGTCAACGTTTGGTGAGTTGTAGTTGGGAACGGTGATTTCCTGACACGCGATGAACAGTGCCGACGCGCCGAGCAACGCAACCGTGGCCAGTTGACGGCGCGAGATGATACGGACGGAAGTCTGAAGGAGTCGCATGGATCAAAACTCCACGTTGAAGTTGATCCAGAAGCTGCGGCTGGACGGATAGGCAGCGAGTTCGCGATTGCGTTGGATGGTGTCGGGCACGTTGCCGGCGCCGAAGTTTTGCGCTTCAGGATCACCACCGCGGAACTTCGTCCACCAAATCAGATTGCGACCCGACAGTTGAACACGCGCGCTTTGCGCACGACCCCACGCTTTCTGCACCAACGACGGCGGAATGTCGTAACCGAGTGTCAGTTCGCGCAGCTTGGTATACGACGCATCTTGATAGTAGACACGCGTCACGACGAGATACGTATTGCGACGATAGTTGCCAAGCGTGGTGCCCGCGATTGGACTCGGGTCGTCAAAGTCCCGCGAGTTCTGCCCAAGGTCGTAATGGCGCCATGTTCCGCTGGCGAGCATGCCGCCCTGCTGTCGGTCCAGCAGCGCAAACAGCGATAACCGGCGCCATCGCACTTCGTTCCCCCAGCCGCCGTTCCACTGCGGATTACCGTCGCCCATCAACACGCCATTCGGGTACAGCTGACGGGGTGACTGCGGCAGCGTGTCGTTGCCAATGAGTTGTGTGGCCGACTTGCCTTCCTCAATACGCACCGCACCAACCTGGAACGTGCCGAGCAGGAACGCAGGCACCGGTAGCTTGGTGATTTTGCTGCGATTCATGCCGAAGTTCACGCGCGAGTTCCACGAGAGATTCGGCTTCTGGATTGGGAACACTGACACCGCGCTCTCCACACCCCACACTTGCATTGACGCGCCATTGGATACTTCCGACGAGTAGCCGGAGGTCGGCGGCAATGTGCGCGTAATGAGCAAGTCTGAAATGTTGCGCTGGAAGCCAGTCAGGTCGACGGTGCCGCGATTGCCTAGCACGGTCGCATCAAAGCCGCCTTCAATCTCACGCTGCCGCTCCGGACGGATGCCCGAGGCGCCGCGGCCCGTACCGACACGAAACGCGCCGAGCCCACCGATGTTGGACAAGTCGAGCGACGTAAACTTCTGCCCGTAGAGTGGCTGGTTGCCGGTTTCGCCGTACGCGACGCGGAACTTGAGTTCATCCACCTTACCAGGCATCAGCTGAGGCAAACGGTACGACGCCGAGCCTTTCGGGAAGAGAAAGAATCGGCCGGTCTCACCGTTGTTGCTGCTGCGATCGGCGCGTGCGCCAACGGTGAGCAGCAACTTGTCATCCCACAGCAATTCGGTCTGGCCGAAGAGTCCGAAGTCTACCGTGAGCAGGCGATTCTCGTCGATGTCGCGTACCGTGCCCGACGTCACCACCTCCAACCCACCGAGCAAACCCTGTCCTGAACCTCGGCTCACATTGAGCTTGCGTCGCTCGTACTGCGTGCCGAACTGCGTCGTCGCAGACAGGCGGTCACGCGGACGCCACACATGCACGACATTGAGATTCATGTTGCCCTGTGTGTTGTTGCCGTCGGACACGGCGGTCGTTCCCGGCAAGCCATCCAACGGTTCGAACTGCAGTTCGGGTGGTGAGTACACCTCGTTGTGCTGGGCCAAGACGTCGGCGCCGCCGTAGCCAATGAATCGCACTTCCTGCGTGTTGTTGGAAAACACATTCCATGTCAGGCGCGCAGTGGTGATCGTACGCCAGACACCTTCCTGGTTTTTGACCAGGTCGATAGTCTGCAGCGGATTGGAGTTGTAAAATGGATTGATCGGGTAGGTGCCATCGGCCTGTCGACGCAAGTCGAGGAAGCTCGGAATTTTCGTCAGCGAGTAGGCGATGGAGTTGCCCGCATTGTCGTTGCCAAACAAGCCGCGATCACTGAGCGTACGCAGCACTTCGGCGCCCACCTGCAAGTCCATCTTTGGTGACAACCGCTGGTCAAGATTCAGCCGTACACCGGTCTTCTTGGCGTACGAGTTTCGCACGATCCCTTGTTCGTTGCGCGTCGTGCCGGAAATGAAGTAGCGCGTATCGGCCGATCCACCACTCACCGAAAGCGTATTCTCTGTGTTGGAGGGTTTGTTCGTGTACGACTCCGATTCGTAGTCGATGAATCGATTGGGATCGTAGAACTCCACAGCACGAGGACCGAAGGCCAGAGTGGCATCGGCGAGCGACGTGAACTTCCGCGACCCGTTGCGATAGGCGAGCGAGTTGGTGCCCACGCCCGTGCGGAAATTGTACTTTGGCCGACCGGCCTGCCCGCGCTTTGTTGTGACAAGAATGACGCCGCCCGACGCTTTCGAACCATAGATGGCCGCCGCCGCGGAGCCTTTGAGCACCTCAACCGATTCCACATCGTTGGGGTTGAGATCGCTGATGCGATTGACTGGCGCCTCCTGTGTGACGGCGGAAATCGTCGTGCCAGCAGCGCGCGTCAACTTGTTGGTGCCGTTGCCGATCGACACATCGCTGACGATGACGCCATCCACGACATACAACGGTTGCGCGTTGCCGAGGATGGACGAGATGCCGCGAATGCGCACGCGATTGCCGCCGCCAGGTGCACCGGTGCTGGTGGAGATCTGGGCGCCGGCCACCTTGCCTTGGAGCGCTTGATCAATCGCTGGCGATGATACCTTGGCCAACTGTTCAGCGCTCACGCTGGCCACCGATGTTGACAGGTTGCGTCGGGAGATGCCGGTGGCCTGGCCAGTGATGACGACTTGATCGAGCTTGAGCGCGTCTTTGCGCATGACCACACGCACGGTGTTTTGGCCAGCCGCGACGGTCATATCGACAGGACGATAGCCAATGCGCTTTACACTGATGATGACCTCGCCGCTCGCGACGCGCACCGAGAAGGTACCGTCTTCCTGCGTGAGCGCGCCGGCCGTTGAGCCGCGCACCTGAATTTGCGCAGACGGAATCGGTGCGTTACTGCCTTCCTCAAGTACGCTGCCGGTGATCAGTCGAAGGCCGCCTTGCGCGGCGACTGCGTGTGGTGCCGCGAGCACCCACACGACGAGGATAGCGCACATCATGGACCAGATCCTTCGCATCCGCCCTCCCTGCAGTGAATGTGTTGACAATGTTGATAGTAGATCGCGCACCCGCATCAGTAACGCCACCACGGTGTTGTGGTTCCCGCGGGCATGTGGCGCATGCCATGCATCGCCATCTCCTTCAAACGCTGCGGCGTGGAGACGGGACCAGACCAGCAGTGTGGCTTCTGGTCGCCATACAGGAAGTAGCCTTCGTAGTGCGGCGCTTGTGTCGTCTTCATCCACGCCTCCAGCTCTCGCGTGGCGCGATCGAGAAAGTAGGTGTCCGCATCGCCGACATAGATATGCAGCTTGTCAACGAGCTTGGGACCAACCGTGCTCCAGTGCTGCTGCAGGTAGTAGAGCAGGTCGTAGTGTTCGCGCCAGTACGCGGCAACCGCTGCATCAACCTGTCCCGTCTTCTTGTCGAACACAGGTTTGAAATAGCCATCGTCGCCCAGCGGACCAAACGTCGCCGACCAAATGTCGAGCTGCTGTCCGGAGCGACCCTTCGTGCCATTCACCAATTCCATCCAGTTGCGTTGCTGCGACGTTTGTCGCACCTCACCGTTGATCTCACGCGAATTGATCGTGGGCGTGCGATGCCATTCGGTGATTTGCTTGTAGAACGCGTTCACGTCCTTATAGATGTTGATGCCCTCCACATCAGTGAACGTGACCGGATCGGGGCAATAGGCCCACGTGCCACCAAAGAAATCCGGCTGCTGAATCTGCAACGCGAGCGCTTCCCATCCGCCAGTTGAGCCACCGTGCAACCACCGCGCCCACGGTTCGCGAATCGTGCGATAGCGCTTCTCCACTTCAGGAATGAGCTCCTGCATGACCACGTCGCCGTACGGCCCATTGTTGACCGAGTTGACGACGTACGAATCGTCAAAGTAGGGCGTGGGATGTTGAAAGGTGACCGCGAGCAGCCGCGGAAAATCGGCCTTCGCCCACTCCTTGCCAAGTTCGTTGTCCGCCTCCCAACGCAGGGGATTGCCGGTGCCGAAATGCCCTTGCTCATACAACACCGGGTAGTTGAGCGTTGACGTGCGATAGTCCGCTGGCAGCAACACCGTGGCCCCGACATAGATGGGGCGACCCCAGAACTTGGAGAGCAATGGAGATTGCATGCGAAAGCGTTCCACCGACGCGGTGTTCGCCAGCAGCGCGATTGGTGGCACCTGCTGGTCCGCGACCAGTCGTATCGTGGTCGCCTTCATCGGATCGACGCTCACGCGAACGGGTGCCGAATACAGGTTGCCGGGAGAGCGGTTCCACTGTTGTCCTTCCCATTGGTCGTCGTGCATCCAGACCACCTTGCCATCGGCGCGCTTGAACTCCGTATACACGTTCACCATCGCCTGCACCCAATACTCACCTGGTGGGATGTCGGCCATGTCCCACACGGGATGTCCCAGGTCGGTGCCGCTCACGATCATGTCGGTGCCCGGCAACACGCGCTCAACGTCGTGGCCGAAGAAGGGCGTGCCGACACGTCCGATCTGCAAGCGCGGTTCGGGACTATTCACGCGCGACATCATCACGAAGACGCGACCGGTTGTTGGCTCGGCCCGTGTTGCACGGGGCACACTGACGGCAAATTGGAGTTTGGCCCGACCTGATGGCCATCCCGCTGGCGTTTGTGCCTGCATCGCGCTGGCCGTTGCCAGTCCAACCACGGCCGCCAGATGACGCCATCGCACACGAGTTCTGCTCACAGGTCGCACCGCCGATGATAGGGTCCGCTCCACGTTGGAGCCCTCACGTTGGAGCCCTATCGTATGGCCTCGGCTTGCGCTGTCAAGGAGCGTTGGTGCTTTACGGTGGCAGCGATCGCGCCTGCACCTCCTCGGCGCTCAATCCGTAGAGGTGCGGCGTGGTCACGCCACGCAGTCCGAGCAAGGGGTACAGCTGTGAACGCGATCGAGGTAGGATAGGAATGCGTTGCGGTGCATGGCATCGCGCAGGTTCATGGGGTGGGGCGCAGGTCAGAAAGGAACTCGGAGCCAGGCGCGACGGCCGTGACCAACAGATAGTCTCGCGCCCGCGTGCACGCGACATACAGTAGCTGTCGCTCGGTGTCGTACACATCTTTGAGATCTGACGCATCAGTCACGCTCTCGATGCGCGATTGCAGCGGGAGCACTTCGTCGTCGCAGGCGGCAACGACAACGGCGCGGAACTCCATGCCTTTGGCGAGATGCATCGGCATAAGCACCACGCGTCCAGGTTCCGGATCGACGCCAGGCGCGGGCATGGTTACCGCAAGGCCAGCGCTTGCCACCGCCGCCCGCGCGCGCTCCACTTGTTCACGCGAGCGTACGAACACTCCGATCTCGCTCGGCAGCACGCCCTCCGCGACGCGTTCGGCGAGCCATGCCCCAATCGTCTCGGCTTCCTCTCGCTCCGATGCGACAACACGCACGGCGGGATCGGCGCCGTTGAACGCGGAGACGGTGCCGCGCCGACTCTCAACGATGCCGTCGACATCGGCCATCTCGGGGTCGAGCAAGTGGTCCGCCTGACGCCGAATCTGATGCGACGTGCGGTAGTTGACGCGAAGCGTGCTGGAACGGCCTCGTATGTCGACGCCGAGTGACTTCCAGGAGAACGGTGTCTGAAAAATCCGTTGTCCAAGATCGCCGGCGAAGAACAGTCCATCAGGTTTGCCGGCGGCGAGTGCGGCAAGGAAGCGCAATTGCGGCACGCTGACGTCCTGTGCTTCGTCGACCACGACAAAATCATACGGACGATTGGCGGTGGCCAATTCCGCGGTGAGGTCGCCGTACAACGTGGCCATGGTCACGAGTGCCCCATCATGCAATCGCTGCTGCGCCTGTTCGAAGATCGGCCAGATATTCGCGCGCTGCTTTTCGCTCAGCCGGTTCTTGCGACCGAGTCGCGTCACGTCGCGATAGGCGTCCCATGTGCGGAGTTGCCATTCGTCCACGACGTCAGTGAACTCCTGCTCGAGAAAACGGTCAGAAAATGTGTGCCCACCATGCTCGTTCGACAGCGTGGAGAGCAGGGACCGCACCATGCCCGGTTTCGCGACCGTGGGCCTGCCGAAAGACTGTTCGTACAGTGTGATCCCAATCTCATCGATCGCGTCGACGGTGATGCGTGCGCCGAGTGCCGCATCGGTGCCAACAAGCCGCTGCAGCTTCTGGCGGAGCAAGCGCGCCAGCGTGATGGAGAATGTTGTTAACAGCACACGCGCCGACGGATTGATCCGAGCAAGGTGCACGGCGCGGTGAAGCGCGACGACGGTCTTGCCCGTGCCGGCCGAACCGGCAACGCGCGCTGGCCCGGCATAGCGACGATCAACGATCTCTTGTTGCGCCGGATGCAGAAAAACCGACCACCGGTCCCACGGAAACGCCAACGCCCGTTCCAGCTCGTCGGCGTTCGCCATCGTCCGAAAGCGGCGCATGGCATCGGGGTGTGCGAACGGATCGGCCGCCGCCGACAAGGCCTCGCGCACCACGGGTGTGCCACCAGTCGCCAGTTCCAGCAGCGCTTCTGCTGCCTCACTCGGCAGGTCGGCAACAATGGTGAGAATCGACTCGTCGGTCGCCGTTCTGACGATCTCCAAGCTCGCTACCGGCACGCCATACGAAAGCAGCGTGGCGTCGGGGATCCGCGTGAACAGCGGTGATGGCGGTGGCGGGGCACCGGTGTTGGCGACGGGTGCGACGCGTTGGGGGATCGTGAAATCGACGTACGTTTCGCGAACCTCGACGAGCTGCGCGGCGCCGGTGGTGGGGTGCGTCTCAAGCTTGCGACGCTCGGCCCACGCGTACGCTTTGTCGTGATGGTGGACGTAACAGAGCAGCAGCGAATCGCCGGTTTTGTGCACGATAATCCGCACATCACCGCTGACGCGGACCGACCAGAAGTTCTTGTCGCGCGCCCGGTCGAGTTTGTGGAACGACATCCCAGATGACGCGGCGTTCACTTGCAAGTCGAACGCCGTGGTTTTGACGGCCTTCTGCTCCTCGCCGGTGAGGCGGGCGAGGGAATCGGTGAAGGTGTCAGCGATGCGGAAGTTCATGATTCGAAGGATGTCACACCAAAGTAGATTTCAGAAGCCCGAACAAAGCGTCGCAATTCGTCCCGACCAACCTTCCGCAGTGGTGACGTTGCGCGGTGTTTTCTGTGTCGAAAGAGAGCTCATGAAACACTCCAAAACTTCAGCCGCGAAAAGGCCGCCGCTCGACGATAGCGTTGTTGAAAGTGCGCGGCAGGTCGATCTGGGACTTCCATACCACGAACTGCTGGCGCGGAGCGTATCTGCGCGAAGCGGAAACACCGTGGATCATGAGGTAGCGATGGCCAAGTTGCGCGAGAGCAGATGGAACTCCTCCGCGTAGGTGAAGCTGGAAGTTCTACGTCTCTGTTTCGATGCGAACAGCGATTTGACTCGCAATCGCCGCATACAAGTCCACCGCCACATCCGGTGCGTGAATCGAGACGATAAGGCTGTACGGTGCTGGCCGATCCCAACGCTTCAGTCCCGCGCGGGTCTTCCACCAGCCAAGCGTTGGATACACCGCCAGCACGCCCCGACTCGCCAAGTCTGCAGCAGTACCTTGCCAGACGTCAGAATGTAGCGATCCCCGATGTCGACCGATCTTGCCGATCAGCCAACCGTCATCCGCTCCCGCGACTCGACGGTCGTCCTCTTCGTCACGCGCCGTTCTGTTAATGCGGGCCCGGAACTCACGAACCGATTCGCCAGCCCGCTTTACATCGAACCGCAATCCATGCGATTGGTATCGATAGGCTGAGCGTGGACCGCGGGCCGACGGATTGGGTTCGATATAGTATGAAAGGGTCACGCGCATTTCCACCGCTTGCTCACCAAGCTGTTCCAACTCCTGCTTGGGCCAGGGAAGTTCGTGCAGTTGCATCTCATGCAGCGACGGATCGCCGCTCCCAATTCGCTTGAAAGGTTGCAGCTGTTCCTCGACCACCATTGCGAGCGAATTGGACGCGCTCCAAAGCGCTCGGTCAATATCGGGAACGCCGTAGCCGCAGTGCCGAATGAGCTGCACAAACGCCTTCTTCGACTGCCCACCACGCGGCAAATACATTCGCTGCATCGCTGGTGTCCAGTTGGCGGAGTGCACGACCAGTGCACGAATCGACTCTGGACGCAGCCGCGGATATGCGCCCTTCAGCTGCGCCGCCATGCGCGTGGCGAGTGCCGTCGCAGCACTTGTAGCGTTTATTGTGGTGAAGGCCCGACTCTCCGGAAGGTGGTAGGTCGTGAGTAGGCTCAAGCTGGCCGTCGTGAGCGATCCAGCAGCATCACGTGCAACATTGCCTCCCTCGAATACTACGTCCGGCTTCATCGGCCAATCGTCATCCCACGTCGCCGACGTCGTACTAAAGGGGCTCAAAGCTCCAAAT
>JANMKU010000105.1:0-11985 GCA_031372205.1 Gemmatimonadaceae bacterium
CCGAGCACCGCCGGTCGACGCGCGCGTCCTTTCTCCAGCATGACGCGGTTGGTATCGAGCAGCGTTTCCAGTTGCCCGGCGTCGTACCATCCCTGCACGTCGACAACCTTGATACGCGCCCCATGTTCGATCATGTACTGAAACGCGTCGGTGAGATACCACTCGCCTTTGTTCTGCGCCTGACGCAGCACATGATCGATACCCTCATACAGCAGCTTCCAATTTCGGATGTAGTACAACCCGATGTTGGCGCGTTTGGACACCGGCGTCGTGGGCTTCTCGACGATCTTCGTCATGAATCCATCCGCATCAGTGACGACCACGCCAAATCGCTGGTAGTCCTCCACCTCTTTCGTCCAAATAATTCCGTCGGCATCGGAGTCTTTGATGATCGAGAGATCCGCATCGAAGATCGTATCGACGAAAATGATCAGCACCGGCTGATCCACATACGCCTTGGCCAACGCCACCGCACCGGCGGTACCGTCCTGCACGCGCTGTTCGATGAATACGCTGGGGATGTCATACGTCGCCTTCACGTAGGATTCCACTTTGTCTTTGAGATGGCCGGTGATGTACACGACCTGCTCCACATTGCCGAGCGTCTGTACGTCGTCCATCACGTAACTCATGACGGGTCGGCCTGCGACTTTGAGCATGGGCTTCGGAACGACATGCGTGTGGGGACGCAGACGCGTCCCCTTTCCAGCGAGCGGAATGATGACCTTCATCGCGGCGTTGGGCGGGAGGCGGGAGAACTCAAAAACAGCGCGACACAGCTGCCCGAAGTATCACCCGCCCACCAACGCTCGGCAACGGACTACGGCGCGCTCGTACCCTCGCGACCGTAGCGATCCTTGATCCGCACGACATCATCGAGTTCCGGCGTTGAGGCCTCGAGCACATCGCAGTCGGTCACCGCTTCCATGTAGTGAATCGTGCCCGGCGTAATGCGAAAGGACTGCCCCGCGTTCAGTCGCTGATCGCGCAACTCGCTGTCACCCGGCAACTGCACCCAGTATTTCATCTCGCCGGTGAGCAGAAAGACTGTCTCGTCCTTGCGTTCATGATACTGGACCGAGAGTGCCTGCCCCGCCGTGATGTGCAGGATCTTGCCCACATACCGATCGGTGTGCGCCCAAATCGTCTCGTGCCCCCACGGCTTGGACACATGTCGAACGTCTACTCGTCCACTCATCCGGCAAACTCCACTCTTGGGGTAATCCGCGCTCGCTCGATACGTCCAGTCTGGAAAAGACCGTTCAGCGGACGGTTGCGTCACGACAACGCACTGACCGCAGCCCTTCGGCCCCAGGCACCTTGGTGTGTGTGCACCAGAAAGCCTTAGGAACTCGGCAGAACAAGTCGATAGTACTTCGCGGCGGGTGCGTCAGTCGCTCCGAACGGGTCCAACCACACCGCGTCCGGCGCGGCGTTCACGCGCACCTCAAGCGTTTGTGAATTCTGCAGCGGATCGCCGCGCACAATGGTCCACCCAGCCGCAGTCCGGACGCCCACCGGCATGGGATGACGATAGCTGCCGACGGATCGATCGAGTTGCACTTGCACCACCCACTCCGCCCCGTCTTTGGTCGCCACCGGTGAATGCAAGCGATAGTCAATGAGGCCCGTGGTGTTCACCCATTGATCGAAGAACCACTCCAGCGAATGTCCAAACGCCCGTTCAGCAGACGTCTGCATGGCCGGCAGATCGACGTGGCGGAATTGCCATCGCGCGTAGTAGTCGCGCAGAAAACTGCGAAACGGCGCGTCTCCCATGACGTCGTGCAATGCTTGATACATCGACTGGGCGCGGTCGTACACCATGCTGTTGTACACGCTAAACGATCGGAAGAGATCTGCCCGAATGCCGATTGGCTCGGCGATACCAGCTCGTACGAGCCGCATGTCCTCGGTCGTTATGCTGTCGAGGACGTGTCGCAGCGTACCGAGTGTCGCGTCGGACGGGTGCGCCGGGTCCTGTTCGTTCGCCTTGGCCAAACGTGCGGCCAGATTCGCGCGCACATCGCCGACCTGCCATGCAGTTTGATACGACGTCAGCCCTTCGTCCATCCACGCCGACTGCCACTCGTTGTTGGCCAGGATGCCGTAGCTGAAAATGTGCCCCACCTCGTGCGTCGTGAGCTCGAGCGACGCAGATCCGTTTTCCACGACCATAGGAAACTCGGTGCCGCCGCCATCGATGCGCTTGAGCATCGTCAACTGCGGATACGGATAGTCACCGTAGACCGACTCCAGCCAGCCCATCGATTGCGCCCCGAAGCGCAGCGCCTTGCCGTTCTCCCATTGGGTGCGTGACGTCGCCACGCACTCGTCCACGTCCTTGGTGAATCGGGCCCGGTCGGCGCGATGCGCCTCGTTGGCGAGCGTGCAGTCCTCCAGCGCGTCGCCGCGATAGAGCGCGTGAATTGACACGGTATCCCACGCGGGCGTGCGCAGCGCACGGGAATGCGGTCGCACCCACGTCGCACCCTCATATCGGAAATTCGGTGAGACGCTCCAGACGAAGTGGTGCACGTCACGCGCGAAGAAACGCACCACGCGAAAACCAGGCGCGACCTGTACCGCTGGTGCTGTAGGGATCCTTGCGTACGCCGCGGCGGCCAGACGGGGTGGCGCGCTGCCTGGGACCATCGCGCGAACCCATCCCGGATCACCGCTCACCGGAACACCGGTCGCCCCCACGATTTCATCGTCCGGCAACACGAGGGTGACGTCGAATGTACCAAATTCGCCATACAATTCACCCGCCGGCACGAACGCGTTCGGGTGCCACCCGGTCCGATCGTAGACGGCGGCCTTCGGAAACCACTGCGCGAAATCATAGCTGCGTCCGCGTCGCCCCTGCCGCCGCGCCACGGTGGACGGGCGTGCCTCCCATTCAAACTCCACCACGACTGAGTCGCCGGGGCGCAGCGGGTTCGGCAAGGCCAGCAGCAGCACCGAACTATCCGGCGCCAGCGGGTACTCCGGCGCAATGAGGTAGTTGCCGATACGAGGGAGCGCAGTGAATCGCTCGTAGGCGTAGTCCGATGCGCCGAGCGATTGAAAGCGCGTTCGCCCCTCTCGCGCATCCGTAGCCGACCAACGCGATCCTGGGCGGAATGCATTGAGGTGCTGGTGAAGCCACAGGTCTCGTAGAGTATCGGGGCTGCGGTTCACATAGGTCATCGTGCCGTGGGCACGAATGCCACCCAGGCCTTCGTCCAGCGTAGCGACGATCGTGTAGTCCACGCGTTGCTGCCAATACCCAACGGTGTCCTTCCCCGGAGGCGTCGTACTTGGCGAAGTCGGAATTCGCGGATCGTTCGCCCGCTGCCCTGGGAGCACAGCACTCTGTGCACGAGCGGACGGGCCCGCGGCGCTCATCACAATGAGCAGCGAGGAGAGACGAATGGCGTCCTGCATGCGGAGGAGCATGACCGAAGCTGCGTTCAAACGGCCAGAATGACAACCCAAGCGCGCCGTGTGCACGTGCAAAGCGGGGCGCAGTGGCGTGTTGCCGTCTGCGCCCCGCCGTAACCCCTTCGTTGTGATGGCTACGCGATCGGCCGCGCCATCATGCGGCGACGCAGCAAGCCGAGTCGACGGCGAAGCGATCCGTCCATCACCGTGTCGCCGACGCGCACGATCACGCCCCCGAGTATGTCCGCGTCCACGGTCACATGCGGAACAACGGTGCGGCCGACCACCGCAGAAAGGCGACCAGCGAGTAGCGAGCGATCAGCGTCATTCAACTCGCGGGCCACCGTCACCTTGGCTTGCACGATGCCGTTCGACTTGTCGAGCAGCATGTCGTACGCGTCCGCGATGTCCGGAATGAGCATCTGCCGACGGTTGTGCACGAGCGCCTGCATGTAGCGAAGGAAAATCGCTGGCACGCGATCGGTCATCGCCTTCGTCAGTACCTCAGACTTGAGACCTGACGCAATGCGCGGTGACTGGAGGAACAATCGCAGCGTGTGGTCCGACGAAATCGCGTCGGCAAGCTGGCGCAGCAGCACGCCCCACCCTGCCGTGTCGCCGGCCGACTGCGCGAGCGTGAGCAGTGTATCCGCATAGTTACTGGCGACGCCAGCACTCTGCGAGGCACTCATCCGCGGGCACCCGACGCACTGTCAAGCGACGCGAGAAACTTCTCGACAATCTGCCGGTTGCCGGTCGAGTCCAGGTTCTGCTCGATGACACGTGACGCCCCAGCAATCGCAAGGTCAATCGATTCGCGACGCAACTGCGCGACCGCCGAGAGTTTTTCGCCCTCAATGACGCGACGCGCCTGCTCGATCATCTCCGTTTGCTGTGTCTTGGTCGCCGTCATCAATTCCGCGCGCATCTTTTCTGCTGTCGAGCGGCTGTCCGCAATGATCTTCTGGGCGTCAGTCCGCGCCACTTCCAGTTGCGCGCGCTGGTTGTTGAGCAGTTCCGCCGCTTCGGCGCGATCGCGCTTGGCGCCCTCAATTGCTTCCTCGAGCGCTTTTTCGCGCGCCTCGACGGCGGCAAAAAGCGGTTTGAACGCGTATTTGGACAACACGAACATCAGCACGAGGAAGATGATCAACGTCCAGAACATCAGACCGGCGTGCGGTTCCAACAGATTCACCGGACCACCTTCCGGTTCCGACGCAAGCGCCGGGACAGACGACAGCGTAATGGCCGCGACCAGTGCGGCGGTGCGAAGCATCGCAGAACGAAAGCGAGCGATGAAAACGAGCATGATGGTAGATGCGCTGGAGTAGGAGCGGCGGAGCGCCCGGATGGACACTCCGCCCGCCCGACAATTAGAACGTGATCTTGCCCTGAATCTGGAACCCGATAACCACGCCGAACAACGCGGCTCCCTCAACAAGGGCAGCGAAGATGAGCGCGGCCGTCTGAATACGACCCGCCGCTTCCGGCTGACGCGCCATGCCCTCAACGGCCGAACCACCAATCTGACCGATGCCGATACCAGCGCCGATCACCGATCCACCAGCCGCGATACCAGCACCGATCATGGCCAGACCGCGTCCATCGGACGCAGCGGCTGTGGCGCTCTGCAACAAACTCATGACTTCGATCATGACACACTCCGAACGATATGCGTTGACGTCGTGCACTCGGCGCGGAATCGCGCTACCCGTCGGCGAACCACCGGTGGTTCAACGGGCGTCACCGGTCGCTCGACCGGCTACAAACAGCGGGAGTCGTGAGCAGCGCTCCCCGTGACCTAGTGGTGCACTTCGCGCATCTGACCGATGAACACACAGGCCAGCAGCGTGAAGATGAAGGCTTGCAAGAACGACACGAACAGCTCGAGCACACTGATGCCCGTGGCCATCAGCACCGGCACACCGGCGAACCAGAAGCTCTTGAATGCGAAGATCAGACCAATCAACGCCAGTAGCACGATGTGACCGGCCGTCATGTTGGCGAACAACCGGATGGTCAACGCAAACGGCTTGGAAATCTTGCCCACCATTTCGATCGGACTCATGACAACGAACATGATCAGGCGCAGTACCAGCGGCAGGTCTTTGTTCCAGTAGAACATCGTACCAAGGTACGCGAGCCCGTTGGCGCGAATGCCCGCGATTTCCACCACAACGAAGGTGACAATGGCCAAGGTGGCCGTGACGGAGATGTTGCCCGTCGCTGTGGACCCGTACGGGATGAGGCCCAGCAGATTGCACATCAGAATGAAGAAGAACAGCGTCAGGGCGAAGGGCACGTAGGCCTCGCCGTGTGCGCCGACATTCGGCAGCACCACCTCGCTCCGCAGGTACAGCGCCATCGCTTCAATGCCGCCGGCGAATCCTTGCGACCGTCCCTTATTGGAATGCTGTGCATTGCTCTTGGACGCCGCCGTGACAAGCATCAAACCGGCGATCAGCGCCGCGGCGAGCATGAAGACCACATGCTTGGTCGGCGACAGGTCCACCGTCACTCCGCCGATATGCAGCGGCGCCCAGTGCGGCAACTCGACTTCCACGTAGAACGGCGACTTCCAGTACGGGAATTCCAGATGCGCCGCGTCGGTGATGTGCGGCGTGACGAAATCCTCCACCGGAGGAGCAGACGCGGTCGGCTTCGTTCCCGGCTCCTGCGCGCGCAGTGCTGGTGACGTGGCAAGCACCAGCACGAACGACAGCAACAGCATCTTCACATGACGAAGCGAAACGGTCATCCCGAGAGTCCGGGTCAGGCGTTCAAGAAGAGTGGCTCGACGAGCGTCGAGACGAAGTAGAACAACACCAACGACAACAGTGCCGGACCGGCAGGTAGCGCCAATGCTTTGATTCCGAGGAATGCCCAGAACGCCAGCGTGGCGAACCGCACAAGCATTCCGAGTCCCCATCCGGCAAACACGTTGTGTCGCGCCGTCAGCTTGACGATGGCGAACGTGACGGTCTGCACCCCGATCGCCATCCACGCACTGGCTTGTACCGCCGCTACCGATGCGGCATCCGTCCAGACGTACCGTTGCAGCAACCACATCGCGCCGAACACCAACGCCACCTGCGCCAGCGTAAATCCCAGCAACGATCGCCATATCCTGGACGTCGCCTGCGCCGTCACTTGGGCCTTGCTCCGTCGATCGGTGCCGATGGTGGTGGCGCCATCGACGCCTTCATCAAACGGCGATAACTGATGTAGAACGTGCCCCCGCCCCCCAGCACCACCCCCGCGAGCAAGCACACCGGCGCTGTATGCCACCGCGCGTCCAACCAACTCCCCGCCGTCACTGACGCGACCAGTGCGACCGCGAACTGCACACCCAGCCCCGCCAGCGCCCACGGCGATGGCGATGGCGATGGCGATGGCGATAGCACGCCGCCGACGTCCGGCGCTGGTGATGGAGTGGGCGTACTGACTGGCATTTCGAGCGTGAACTTACCCGCTTGTGAAATTTTTCGCAAGCGAAACCGAGGCGCTGCACCGAACATAAGCCGATATGTCTTTCCGTCCCGGAAACCGTGATGGGATTGTGACTTAGCCCCTTTCTGTTCGCTTGACAGCTGAACCGGCCGTTGATAACATGCCGATGTATCAAAACGTGACGCCAAATCGTCCAACCTCTTGTCGGCACAGCGCGTACGACGTTCGATTTCGTATGGTCCAACTTTTGCCAGTTTCGATGCTCGCTCGCATTGCCCTACCCTTGGTCGCCGCCGCCGTTCTCGTCTTCGCGTGCAGTCCGCGAACGCAGAGCCCGGTGTCCAGCGTGCGAGCCAACGCGGCGGCAAAACAGGGGTTGACTTCGCATGTGATTGTAGATACTACGCGCGGCAATGTGCGCTTTGCGATCGAGGTGTCGAACGACACGCGCAAGCGCGTGGAATTGACATTCCCCGACGGACGCACGCATGACTTCGTCGTCCTTGACGACAGCGGGCGAGAAGTGTGGCGATGGAGCGCGGGACGCATGTTTACGCAATCCATACAGAATCGCTTGCTCGACGCGCACGACTCGGCGCTCTTTGTTGAGCGGTGGACGCCGCCTGCGCCTGGTCAGTACACGCTCGTGGCGAATCTCAATAGCGCGAACTACCCCGTTACGCAGCGCGTCGAATTCGCCCTGCACTGAGATCGCGCTCGACATCTCGCGCACTCGTGGTCACGCCTCACATATTGCAGTAGCCAACGGACGTCTGAGGACGTCCGTATGTGTTTCGATATGTGTTTCGATTCGTGCGCGCGACGCGTGCTGCCCTCTGTCCAGAACTGCCTGCCGTGACCGTTTCTACGACCGGATCCACCGACGCGAATGACTTGGTGCTGCTCGAACGTCTGGCACAGGCGCGGCGCGAACTCGCTGAACAGATTTCGCGCCGCATTGTTGGGCAGTCCGATGTGGTGGATGGCCTGGTCACTGCACTGCTCTCGGGCGGACACGTGGTGCTCATTGGCGTGCCAGGTCTTGCCAAGACGTTGCTGGTGCAAACACTCGCGCAAGCACTCGACCTCTCCTTCTCGCGTGTGCAGTTCACCCCCGACTTAATGCCGAGCGATATCACGGGCACTGAGTTGATGGAAGAAGAGTCAGGCACCGGGAAGCGCATGTTTCGTTTTGTACCGGGGCCTGTGTTTGGCAACATGTTGCTCGCCGACGAAATCAATCGCGCCCCACCCAAGACGCAGGCCGCACTGTTGCAAGCCATGCAAGAGCGCAACGTCACCGTGGGCAGTCACACCTACGACTTGCCGCGTCCGTTCTTTGTATTGGCCACGCAAAACCCCATCGAGCAGGAAGGCACGTACTCGCTGCCGGAAGCACAGCTCGATCGCTTCATGTTCGAGCTCAAGGTGGGGTATCCCACGCGTGACGAAGAAGAACAGATCGTGCTCACCACCACCGGCGACAAGGAAGGACAGGTCAAGCCCGTGCTCGGCGGTGACGAACTACTCGCCATGCAGCGACTGGTGCGCCGGCTGCCGGCGCCTCCCAGCCTCGTGAACTATGCCGTTCGGCTGGCACGCAGCACGCGACCGGACAGTGCCGAAGCAACACCGCTGGTGAAGAAGTACGTCAGTTGGGGCGCCGGGCCGCGTGCGTCACAATACCTGGTACTCGGCGCGAAAGCGCGTGCGGCGATGGACGGTCGCGCGATGCCAGACATTGACGATGTGCGAGCGATCGCGCCAGCGGTGTTACGACATCGTCTCGTTGTCAATTTTCAGGCGGAGGCCGACGGCATTCCGCGTGAGAGTCTGATCGACCTACCGCGTTGACGGCGCCCTGACGCGGTAGGGATACCACCGTCGTTGACCGCATGGCAAGTGCATGGTTGCGCGGAGCTCTCGTCAGCGATCGGTCGTCGCTCAATTCCGTGCAGAATGACCCGGGTCGAGCATTTCGGGTCGGTGCGGCTCACCCGCTGACGTTCCGCTGACGCTGACGTAGAATGTCTGGGTCCTTCCTTTCCTCCTGAGGGATCCAGCATGGCCCGTTCGTATTCGCGCGACGAGCTCGCGGTGCGGCGAACATTGAATCAATCGGTCGTCCCTGTGCTCGACGCGCACGGGCGCTCGCGCATTCGGCTACACACCCTTGGGGCGGCGGTCATGCTGGCCGGAGACGTCCGGATTGATCCCTCAGCCGGCACGTCGTTTTCTGTCGTCCTGCGTCTCGCCTACTCGCCCGGGATGCACGTCGCGCGTGATGTGTTATTGCGCGAACTCTGGCCGGGACAGCAACCCACGCGCCAACGGGCCAATTTACGACAGGCGCTGTACAAGCTCCGGCAACTCGGCGTCAACGCTGCCCTGATCGGCGATACTGTGGGGCTTGATGTGTCGCAGGTGGATCACACGTTTTCACTCGCGCGCACCGCCGAGCAGTTCGAGCGCGATGTCATCTGCGGGCACGAGCCGTTCGGTCCTTTCCTCCCCGGGTACGTGGCGGCGTGGCCTGACTTCGGAGAGTGGTTGGAGATCACGCGTGAAGCCGTCCATGCGGACGTTCGACGGGTGTTGGTGGGGCAGCTTCGCAGTCGACGCGAACGGGCGGACTGGGGGGGCGCTGAGGCGCTGGCACGATGGCTGGTGCAGTTCGATCCGTTGAACGAAGACGCGACTCTGACAATCGCGGAATGCACTGCACTCGCGGGCGCCAAGTCGGAGGCCGTCGCCATCCTTGACCGGTATCTCGCCGAGGTTGGAGCGACGGCCGGCGACATTCGCTTACCGGCCCTGCTCTTACGGCGCCGGATCGCCGAACCGGTGGCGCGAGGACGCCTGTCGTTTGCGCCAACAGAGCGTCACTTCATCGGGCGCGAAGAAGAGCTCGCGGCATTGACACTGTTGATGCGACGCACGCGGTGGCATGACGGCTGTGTGGTGCTGGTACATGGACCTCCAGGCATGGGCAAGACTCGGCTCACCGAGGAGCTGGCCAAGGTTGCAACGATCGAGGGCTTCCGCACCGTTCGCATGGGCTGCAGAGAGGGTGACGCGGACCGGCCATTTTCCATTTTCCTTGACGCTGCTCCCGACCTGATGGTGCTGCCGGGCGCCCTCGGTTGTGCGCCGGACAACCTTGCCGTGCTCAAACGGTGGGTGCCGAGTTGGCGACAGCAGGCAAACGAGACAGATCCGCCGGAATGGACAAAGGTTTCGCTCGACGATGTGGAAGAGCCGCGCGTTCAGCGACCATATCCGTCGGCAGCGTCGCTGCGTCGAGCCTTGCTGGATTTGCTGGCCGCCGTTTCTGACGAGAAGCCCCTGTTGGTGGTGATTGATGACACGCATTGGATCGATGATGCGTCGTGGGCCGTGCTGGCCGATCTCGCCGAGCGCGCAGGCGCGACACGGACGTTTGCTGTGATGACCTCACGCGAGCCGCATCCTCGTGCGACGCGACCGGAACGCGTGCCTGGTGCGCTGCAAGTGCGGCCGTTGCACCCGATCTCGCCCGAGAGTTCGCTTGCGCTCGCGATCGCTATTGGCGAGGACTTATCGGCGCCGATCCCCGACGCGCTCGCCGACTGGTTTGTTCGCGCTGGCGAAGGTGTGCCGTTGTTCCTTCGCTCCCTGGTGAATCATTGGATCGAGTCGGGCGAGGCCGGTGGCGTACCGCCAACTCTTGGTGAGCTGATTGAGCAACGGCTGGGGAAGTTGAGCGGCGATGCAGTGGTCGTTCTGCAGGCCGCGTCAATATTGGGTGATCGAGCAGACGTATCGCTGCTCGAGCGAGTGCTAGACATGCGTGCGTTCGAGATCCTACGGGCAACTGAGGAGCTCCAGCGCGGCGACGCACTTGCCGACAGAGGCGAATGCAAAATTGCTGTGCATGAACTGCTCGCGCGCGCCGCCGTAGCACGTCTTGGACCGACGTCAACACGAATCTTGCACCGCAGGATCGCGGTTGCATTGGAGGCTACAGAAAATGACAGACCCACGGTATCCGAGATCTTGTACGTGCTCTTCAGCTGGAGAGCGGCGCAAGAATGGGTTGCTTTCACAGAGTATTTTCTTCGGCACTCCCTTGCTCTAATTCAGGTAGGGGATGGACGTACGCTGCTTGATCTCGTCATCTGCGCGATCGATCGTTGCGGCGAAGTGCATCGTGACGCCTTGCTTTCCATCCGCAGACAGGCAGAACTTGATTGCGGGTTGCCACCCGTTACAAACCGATCGCTAGTCATAAGTTCAGCTTCATTGGCGCGCGACGCTGCCTCACCACATCCGGCTGCGATCATCGAGTTGCTCGTTCAGATCGAGTCAGCTTTCCGGGCGGACCCCGTTGCAGATCGAAACCAAATGGTCGTCGCTTGTTGCGCGATCTCAGGCAACGCAGCGCTCAACTACCCCCTTCGGCTTCGCGCAGCTGATGTCGGGATTCGGATCGCGTCGAACATGTGTTCACCTGTCTTTGCAGCCGAGGTGTTTGGCAGTGTCCAAGATGCTCTTGAGAATTCGGCCGACGAGGACAAGACGCACGCGGTGGAGATCGCATATCACGCGATATTCGGTGATTTGGATCGTGCGGAGAACTTAGCGAGGTTGCTGTTGGAGTCCGTGAAACACGACGAACCGTCAACTGGTCGGTACCACAAGCTCTGTCGAGCGGCGTACGCTCTTCGGATCACCGGTGATTGGGGACTGTCAGTCGATGGGTTTCAAGCAGCGATCATCAATGCGGAACAAGAAAACACATCTGCACTGCTTCTGTATCCGCGTTGGCAACTCTCAGTGCTTGCTCTCGAACGAGGGGACTTGGCGGAAGCGATCACGCACACGGACAAGCTGCGCCGCAGCTTCGAGGTCAATCCAAACGATTTCGCAGCCCACTACGTATTCTCACATTTTGCTCGCATGGCCCTCGAATGCGGTGAAATTCGCCGTCTTGACGACGCGGTCCAGTTGTCGGCCCAGCATCTCCGAAAATCTCCCGCTGCCAAATCCTTCGCGTACCAAGCCGCGTTGGAACTCGCAGCAGCTACCCTTCGCAACGACACCGCTCGGGTGTCCGACCGTACTCTGCTT